>CALFAC010000135.1 GCA_937927935.1 uncultured Bacillaceae bacterium | reverse complement strand
TTCCGTTCCTTCATCCGAGGATCGCGGGTTAAAAAGCCGGCTTTTTTCAAGACAGGGCGCAAATCAGGGTTGGCTTGTAAAAGCGCCCGGGCAATGCCGTGACGGATAGCACCTGCCTGACCGGTAAAACCGCCACCGTCCACATTCACCAAAACGTCATAGCTGCCTTCGGTCTCCGTTAATTCCAAAGGCTGCTTCACGATTTTCTTCAGCGTTTCCAGGCCAAAGTATTCATCAATGTCCCGCTTGTTAATAATGACTTTACCGTCACCCGGTACAAGGCGGACCCGGGCAACAGATGTTTTACGGCGCCCAGTCCCGTAGTATGTGACTTGTGCCACAACCGATACCCCCCTTACAATTGAATTGGTTCAGGTTTTTGGGCTTGATGCGGATGGTTGCCGTCGCGATAAACGAACAGTTTCTTGCCTTGTTTGCGGCCCAGACGTCCTTTGGGCAGCATACCTTTGACGGCCAGTTCAATCATGCGCTCCGGTTTGTTTTTCAACATTTCACCCGCTGTGGTCTTTTTCAATCCGCCAGGATAGCCGGTATGACGGTAGTAAATTTTTTTCTGCAGTTTATCGCCAGTCAGCTGCACCTTGCTGGCGTTAATGACAATGACATAATCGCCGGTATCCACATGCGGCGTATATTCAGGTTTATGCTTACCGCGCAGGATGGTGGCCACTTTAGAGGCTAATCGGCCCAATGTCTGGCCTTCAGCATCCACCACATACCATTTGCGCTCAACCTCATTTGGCTTGGCCATATAGGTGGTACGCATGAGTCGTTCCCTCCTCATTCATCCAAATCCACGTCAAAACAAAACGAACAGATCTATTTTCAATCCACGTAACGGGGCTTTCAAGTGGAAAGAAAAAATACCAAAGAATATAATACCTGAATCCCTAAGCCAAGTCAAGAAATAGAGGGGAGGTTAAGCAGTCCATTAACAAGTCTTTTGAACATCATTTTAGCTGGACCATAATCTTCTGCACCACTTGCTGGGGAGTGAGGCCGTCTGTTTTAATTTGGATTGGAGCGGTGGAGTAGACGGGTAGTCGTTGATCATACAATCGCTTGATGCCGGTCAGATCATTATTTTTTAAAAGAGGACGAGTCGATCTAAGTTTATTCAATCGTTTTAGCCACTCTACCCAGCTTATGTTTAAAAAGATGACCTGACTCTCTTTTAGACAAAGCTTCCGGATCTCATCCTGCAGGTACGCCCCGCCTCCCAACGCGATCACCTGTTTTTTTCGATCCAGCATTAAGCGGCGAAGAGCGCGTCTTTCTAACTCGCGAAAATGGGCTTCTCCAAACCGTGCAAAAATCTGCGAAATTTTAAGACCCTCTTCCGCTTCAATTGCCTGATCCAGATCTACGAAATCAGTCTCTAGCTTTTGAGCTAAAAGCTGACCGACCGTGGTTTTACCGACGCCCATAAAACCGATCAAAACAATGGGCTTATTCAAGTTTATAGGCTGATGTTCTTTGTCCATTCCACAACTCTCCTTGCCACGAACCTCCTAAAAGCTGAAATTCAAAGAGCCTAAAGTGGAGCCACAAGAAGCCATAAACGAGCCACTGCTGGTCGCAAACAAAGCATTACGGGTAAAACACTTTCCACAAAAACAAGCCTTCTGCAGGGGCTGTTGGGCCGGTCAAAGTTCGGTCGCCCTCTTTTAACGCTTGCTCGATATCTACCAAGCTTTTTCTTCCCTGACCCACCTCAAGCAATGTGCCAACGATGATGCGCACCATGTTATATAAAAATCCATCCCCTCGACAGCGGATCACCATCACCTTTCCCCGGGTATGAACGGTGAGTTTCTCAATGGTTCTAATTTTATTTTTGACCGCAGTCCGGGCGGAACTGAAAGCGCTAAAGTCATGGGTTCCCTTTAGAAGCTGGGCGGCTTCCCCCATGCGTTTAACATCCAAAGGGTAAGGCATATGCATGCTATAACGCCTTAAAAAAGGATTGCGGACAGCGCTCCGGTCGATAAAGTAGCGATACTCCTTGCCACAGGCGGAGTAACGGGCATGAAAATCTGGGGCAGCTTGCTCCACAGAAAGAATGCGAATCGCCTCGGGCAGCTGGGCGTTTAGGGCCCGCTGCCATTCAGCGGGCTTTAATTGAAGGTCGCTTTCAAAATGGATCACTTGTCCCTTGGCATGCACGCCAGCATCAGTTCGACCCGATCCTATCACCTGGATCTCGTCCCGGTGCATCCGCATTAAAATCGCTTCCAGCTCTCCTTGAATGGTGGGAGCATTGGGCTGTTTCTGAAAGCCGGCATAGTCTGTTCCATCATAGGCGACCAACGCCTTCCACTTTATTTTTTGGCCTCCTCCCTGGTTCTTGCTCATGGCGCGTCGCCCCCTTTCCCGTTATAACAGCTTTTCGCCCATCAAAATTAAGAGATAGCTGGCCAAAAAGGTTAAAGTGAGGTAATCGGCCCTCTTTAACCGCAGCTGACGAAACTGGGTCCTTCCTTGTTCACCACGGTAACCCCTCACTTCCATGGCCACCGCCATCGCCTCCGCCCGCTCGACGCAGGAGATAAATAAAGGGATCAGCACAGAGGTATAGGCCTTGGCCCTGCTCCACAAGGGGCCCCGATCAAAGGGGGCTCCCCGGGAGCGTTGGGCTTGGATCAACTGATCCGCTTCCCGCCATAATAGCGGTATAAATCCCAGAGCGGAAGAAGTGACTATAGCCAGTTCATCCACCGGCAATTTGAAGCGCTTCAGGGGCCGAAGCAGTCGGGCCAACCCTTGAGTTAACACCAGTGGCGGCGTGGTCATGGTGATAAGCATCGCCCCTACCGCCACCAAAACAATGCGCACGGTCCATATGGCTCCATCAATGATGCCACCTTGGTAGAGTTGAAGGGGTCCCATGGACCACCACAGTTGGCCATGGCGGGTAAAAAGGAGATGAAAGAGATAGGTGACAGCCACAATGATCCAGATCGTTTTTAAACTGCGAAAAATAAAGGGAATGGAAATTTTGGAGATGGTGATCATGACGACTATCGCCATCGCAGCGATAAGGAAAGTCCACCACGCCGGGGTGACAAATAGGCTGATCACCAGCACGGAGAGAACAGCCAGTTTGGTGCGGGGATCTAAACGGTGGAGCATGGAGCCCCCCGGTATGTATTGGCCGAAGCCGATTGTTCCTGCTCCCCTCATGGTGATCGCCCCTCATAGTAGTCTTGAATGGCTTGAAGCACATCTTCTTCCTTGATGGACGTAAGGGGGATCGGCTTTTGTAACCTTTGGTTTAGTTTCTGAATCAGTTTCAAATAAAGAGGCGCCTCCAGCCCCCATTTATCCAGCTGATCCCAATGTTGAGTAAATAATTGCAGGGGAGTGGTATATAATGTGAGCCGTCCCTCATCCAGGACCGCCACCTGGTCAGCCAACTGGACCACATGGTTCAACTGGTGCGTCACATGAATCACTGTTTTACCTTCTTTTCGCTGCCAATGGCGGATGGTTTGGAGCAGACGCTCCTGTCCTGAAGGATCTAACCCTGCGGTGGGTTCATCCAAAATTAACACCTCAGGATCCATAATAAGGACACTGGCTAAAGCAACCCGGCGCCGCTGGCCTCCGGACAGTTGCAAAAACGAACTGGACAGGATCGACGGTTCCAAGCCAACAAGGCGGATCATCTCTTCCACCTGCTGTTTAATTTTTTCTTCAGGCCAGCCCAACTGACGAGGCCCATAGGCAATATCATCGGCCACCGTTTCCTCAAACAGCTGCTGTTCGGCTTGCTGAAAGAGAAAACCGACGCTGTGATACAACACTGGGCTTTTTTGCTGACCGGCCTTTAAGCGGTACTGGCCCACCTGGATTTCCCCTTCGGTAGGAATCAATAAACCGTTTATGTGTTTGATTAGGGTGGACTTCCCTGAACCTGTTCGTCCCACCACTGCCACCCAGCATTGAGGGGCGATATGCAGATTGATGTTTTGCAACACTCTTTTGGCCAAAGGTGTGCCCAGGTGATAGACATACCCTAATCTGCGCATAATAATTTGCATAATGAATCCATCAACTCTTCCATTGAATCAATTGAAGGGGAAAGGGGCAATCCTTTCCGAATCAACCCCTGTGTGATTCGGACAAGGCTGGGAAGAGCCATTCCATGCCGCTTGAGCAGATCGGCTTGCGTTAATACTTCTTGTGGAGGTCCGTCAGCCACCAAATCACCTTGGGAAAAGAGCAGGATGCGATCGGCCTCCCAGGCCTCATCCATATCATGGGTCACCGTCAGGATGGTGATCCCTTGCCGGTGAAGCGCTTTCAATAGCTGGCCGATTTTTCGTCGCCCTTTGGGATCCAGCATGGAGGTGGCCTCATCGAAGATCAACAACTCTGCTTGAACCGCTAAAGCCGAAGCAATGGCCAGACGTTGTTTTTGCCCACCCGATAAATGTTGAGGCAGTTGGTGCCGTTCCTCGTATAAATCAACTTGGCGGAGGCTACTCATAATGATCGGTTCCATCTGTTCGGGAGGGTAACCCAAATTTTCCAGGCCAAAGGCCACATCATCCATAACGGTGGCTCCGATCAACTGATTGTCCGGATTTTGAAAAACGAGGCCCACCCGCCGCCGGACTTGCCAGCGCTCCTCCGGGTCCGCCGGATCCCATCCGCCAACACGAATCAATCCCCGGCTCGGTTTGACTAAACCCATGATCAGCTTGATCAGGGTTGATTTGCCTGACCCGTTGGGTCCAATGATGGCCACCCGTTCCCCTTTAGCAATTGAGAAAGATAGATCCTTAAACAAAAAAGACGACGCTTCCGATGGGTAACCAAAGCAAACGTTTTTAAACTGTATCATGTTAACCTCATTATAACATTAGTTGACAAATACAAAAAAGGGGTAGGACAGGTGGCAAGCTGTCTTACCCCAGAGCGATCAGGATGGATTGGTCAGTGGTTCACCCAGTCTATTGCCGTTCAAACCGAAATTAACATTATTCCACAAGTTCCAGGTAGACCATGGAGGCTCCGTCACCGCGACGAGGACCCAATTTTAAAATGCGGGTGTATCCCCCTTGCCGTTCTTCATAACGGGGAGCAATATCATCAAACAGTTTTTGAATGGCATCTTTACCTGTTTCCTGATCAGCCACCTTTTTACGTACAAAGGCAGCCACTTGACGTCTGGCGTGCAAGTCTCCCCGCTTAGCCAGGGTGATCATTTTTTCAGCGATGGAGCGCACATCTTTCGCCTTTGCCTCTGTTGTTTCAATCCGTTCATATATGAACAAGTCCGTAACCAGGTCGCGCAAAAGCGCTTTACGGGGACCTGTTTTACGTCCAAGTTTGCGAGCCATTTACGTTTCCCTCCTTTTTCCGTCGTTAGCACGTTGCGCCTAGCTCCGGACAATTAGTCTTCTTTACGCAGTGATAGGCCCAGTTCAGCCAGCTTAGATTGTACTTCTTCCAATGATTTTTTACCTAAGTTACGCACTTTCATCATATCTTCTTCTGTCTTTTGGGTAAGCTCCTGCACCGTATTGATCCCCGCCCGCTTCAGGCAATTGTAGGAGCGTACAGATAGATCAAGCTCTTCAATGGTCATCTCCAGCACTTTTTCTTTCTGATCTTCTTCTTTTTCCACCATAATTTCGGCTTCTTGCGCTTCCTCTGTCAGCCCGATAAAGAGGGAGAGATGCTCAGACAAAATCTTGGCAGCCAAACTAACCGCTTCGTCTGGATACAGGCTACCATTTGTCCATACTTCCAAAGTAAGTTTATCGTAGTTGGTCACTTGACCCACACGGGTATCCGTCACTTCAAAATTGACCCGGGAGACAGGAGAATAGATAGAGTCAATGGCAATGACACCGATGGGATGATCCGGCTTTTTATTGGCTTCCGCCGGTACATAGCCGCGCCCAATCCCTGCTGTTATTTTCATATTGAGTCTAGCGCCTTCGGCCAACGTGGCGATATGGAGGTCAGGGTTTAATATTTCCACATCGCTGTCGTGACGAATGTCAGCGGCTGTGACCACGCCTTCCCCTTCGGCATCAATCTCCAGCGTTTTCTCTTCATCCGTGTGAATTTTGAGGGCTAGCTGTTTCAAATTCAGGATGATTTCCGTGGTATCTTCCACCACTCCCTCAATGGTGGAAAACTCGTGCAAAACCCCCTCGATTTGAACGGTACGAACGGCAGCACCTGGCAAGGAAGAGAGGAGCACTCTGCGCAGCGAATTCCCCAGCGTTGTTCCGTATCCGCGTTCCAGCGGCTCAACAACCACCTTGCCGTACGTCCCATCTTCTGCCGTTTCCACCAATTCAACCTTCGGCTTTTCAATTTCGATCATCCACCAAACCCTCCTTCCAAACGCCAAATCGCCTGCAAAAGACACACCTTACCCATGCAGTATGCCACAAAGAGAGGAAATTTATACCAACAACGTCTATCCAATCCCCGGCCTTGCCTTAGACGCGACGGCGTTTTGGAGGACGGCAACCATTGTGCGGGATGGGCGTCACGTCTTTAATGGAGTTGATTTCCAAACCGGCCGCCTGTAAAGAGCGGATGGCAGCTTCACGACCAGCTCCAGGCCCTTTCACCATCACTTCAACTTCACGCATGCCATGTTCTATCGCTTCTTTAGCTGCTGCTTCGGCAGCCATCTGGGCCGCATAGGGGGTGCTTTTCCGGGAGCCTTTAAACCCTACGCTTCCCGCACTAGACCAGGCAATCGCATTACCGTGCTTGTCGGTGATGGTCACAATGGTGTTGTTAAAAGTGGATTTAATATGAGCCACTCCAGACTCCACGTTTTTGCGGTCGCGGCGTTTGACCTGCGTTCTTGTTGCACTTGCCATCTGGCCATTCCCTCCTTTACTTATTTCTTCTTATTGGCTACCGTACGACGGGGCCCTTTACGCGTGCGAGCATTGGTTTTGGTGCGCTGACCACGAACAGGCAAGCTTTTGCGATGCCGGATCCCTCGGTAGCAGCCAATCTCGATTAAACGTTTAATGTTCAGGGAAACTTCCCGGCGTAAATCCCCTTCCACTTTCAGGTTGCGATCAATATAGTCACGAATTTTCTGCGTTTCTTCTTCCGTCAGATCACGAACACGGGTATCAGGATTAACGCCTGTTTCGCTTAAAATCTTGCGGGCGGTGGGGCGGCCAATGCCATAGATGTAAGTGAGGGCAATCTCGACACGCTTCTCGCGGGGAATATCAACTCCTGCAATACGAGCCACTGTAAGTCACCTCCTTAACCTTGGCGCTGTTTATGTTTTGGATTTTCACAAATCACCATAACCGATCCTTTACGACGGATGATCTTACATTTTTCACAGATGCGTTTGACCGACGGTCTCACCTTCATCACGTATACCCTCCTTTGCTGGCCTAAAGAGCCAACACCTGAACTCTATTTATAACGATAGGTGATTCGACCTCGCGTTAAATCATAGGGTGATAATTCAACCGTTACTTTGTCGCCTGGCAGAATGCGAATAAAGTGCATTCTAATCTTGCCGGAGACATGGGCTAACACTTTGTGACCATTTTCTAATTCTACACGGAACATGGCGTTTGGTAAAGGTTCTATCACGGTGCCTTCCATTTCAATCACATCTTCTTTGGCCATGGAATCACTCTCCTTTCTCCTCTTCATCCAATTGTTCCCTAAACTTGTTCAAGGCAAAACGGATTTTACCATTGGTGACTCGCCCGGTTTCTTCAATGCTTCTTTTAACCTCCCCGGACACTTCAGCATAGAAGTGAAGGTGTTTCCTGTTTTTTCGCTTTGGCGAGTCAAATGTTCGTTTTTTCCCGTCAGCAATCAGGACAAAACGATCATCCAACACGTCTATAACCACTGCCAACCGGCCTGCATCCCGTCCCTGCAGAATCTGCACGATCTGCCCGATTTGGGGCACCGCTCGGGTTGGTTTCAAAGGGGTCACCATCCTACAGTTGGGTTAATATCTCATACCCTGTTTCGGTAACAGCAACGGTATGTTCAAAGTGGGCACAGTTCTTACCATCTTGGGTGGCCACAGTCCAGCGGTCGTCCCGGGTATACACAAAGCGTTCACCCGCATTCACCATCGGTTCGATGGCTAATACCATACCCGGCTTTAAACGAGGGCCGCGATTGGGCGGTCCAAAGTTGGGGACTTGTGGATCTTCATGCAATCGGGTGCCAATCCCATGGCCCACATATTCCCGTACGATGGAGAAACCAGCGCTTTCCACGTAGGTTTGTATGGCGTGGGAGATATCGGACAGACGGGCACCGGGTTTGATCTGGGCCAGCCCCCGGTATAAGGATTCCTCAGTCACTTGAAGGAGGCGGCGATCCTCCTCACTAATCTCTCCCACAGGATAGGTCCAGGCTGAATCACCATGGTAACCTTTGTATTGTGCACCGATATCGATGCTGATAATGTCTCCCTCCTTCAACGTGCGTCCGGATGGGATGCCATGAACAAGTTCTTCATTGATAGAGGTACATATACTTGCAGGAAAGCCTCCATAACCTTTGAAGGAAGGTGTAGCACCGTATGAGCGAATCACTTTTTCAGCCAGGGCATCCAGTTCCTTGGTGGTAATCCCGGGCCTAATCGCTTTTTTTATGGCTTGGTGGGCCAAAGCCACGATGCGTCCCGCTTCTCTCATCAACTCAATTTCCTGCTTTGATTTGGTCACGATCATCGGTCTACCCTCTTATTCGTGAGGTTATTTGACGGAATACTTCATCCATCGATTGTTCCCCATCGACACTGCGCAGGCAGCCTTTCTCCCGGTAATAGTTAAGCAGAGGCTCCTCTTGTTTCAAGTTAACCTCCAAGCGGTTTTTTACGGTATCAGGATGGTCGTCATCCCGCTGATACAGCTCGCCCCCACATTGATCACAGACGCCCTCTTTTTGGGGAGGATGAAACTCAACATGGTAGGCTGTGCCGCATTCACGACAAATTCGACGTCCAGTCAACCGTTTGATCAGCGTCTCTTTAGAGACGGCAATATGGATCACATGATCAATTTTTCGGCCCATGGCCTCAAGGATCTGATCCAAACCTTCGGCCTGAACGACGGTGCGGGGAAAGCCATCCAATAAAAACCCAGGCTGACAGTCTGGCTTGGACAACCGCTCGCGCACAATCCCAATGGTAACGTCATCGGGAACCAGTTCCCCCTGGTCCATATACGCCTTGGCTTGTTGACCGAGGGGCGTATTCTCTCTGATTGCCTCTCGAAACATATCTCCCGTGGAGATATGGGGGATGTTGTAGGCAGCCGTAATTTTAGCCGCTTGCGTTCCTTTTCCTGCCCCCGGCAATCCCATTAAGATGAGATTCATCAAACCCCTCCATATTGGATAATATCAGTGACTACAGTGTAGCCGCCTTATCTGATGAAGCCTTTGTAATGCCGTTTGACCAACTGGGTATTGACCTGTTTCATGGTCTCCAAAGCGACCCCCACCACAATCAAGAGCGCGGTTCCTCCGATGGTCACTGTAGCAGGTAGCTTCGCCACTGCCGAGAAGAAGACCGGCATGATGGAGACAGCCGCCAGAAAGAGGGCACCAGCCAGCGTGATCCGGTTTAAAATTTTGGTCAAGTAACTAACGGTGTTATGTCCAGGCCGGATTCCTGGAATGTAGCCGCCCTGTTTCTTCATATTTTCAGCCATCTGAACCGGGTTGATTTGCACATAGGTGTAAAAATAGGTAAAGCCAATAATCAGGATCACATAGAAAAACATCCCAATGGGTCTGGTGTAATTGAAATGTTCAATCACCCAGTCGGCGATGGGATTTCCCGCAAAAAACATGGCCACGGTCGGCGGGAAAAAGATGAGAGCCATGGCAAAGATGACGGGAATCACCCCAGCCGCATTCACTTTAATGGGGATATGGGTGGATTGACCGCCATACATCCGCCGTCCAACAATCCGCTTGGCGTATTGTACAGGGATCTTACGAATGCCCTGCTGAATGTAGATAACGCCCACAATCACAGCCAGCACAACCAGGGCCAGGATCACCACTTTCACAATGCTGAAAAAGAGATTGGCTCCTGCTCCAAATTCACTTAAGTAGATTTGGTTGATTCCTGAGGGAATGGCTGAAACAATTCCGGCAAAGATCAAGATGGAAATGCCGTTGCCGATTCCCTTTTCAGTGATCTGTTCTCCCAGCCACATCAAAAAGGCGGTGCCTGCTGTCATAATGATGGCGATATAAAGGTAGGTGGACCAACCGGGATTAACGATCAGCCCATCAAACAGACGGTTAAACCCGATGGACATCCCAATGGCTTGGATAAAGCCTAAGACAACCGTACCGTAGCGGGTAAATTGGGCCAGCTTGCGGCGTCCTGCTTCACCTTCTCGAGCCCATTGGGCAAATTTGGGGATCACATCCATCGCTAAAAGCTGGACAATAATGGAAGCGGTAATGTAGGGCATGACGCCCATGGCAAAGATGGAAAAGCGTTCCAGAGCGCCTCCCCCTAAAATGCTAAAGATCCCCAACACATTGGTTTCCGTATAAAGGTCGATCACTTCCGCATTCACGTTGGGAACCGGGATGAAAGCCCCGATCCGAAAGACAATTAAAACCAGCAGCGTAAAGATGATTTTGCGCCGAAGGTCTCCCACCTTCAAAATATTGGATATTGCTGCGAACAATTAGATCACCTCAGTTTGTCCACCCGCCGCTTCAATTTTGGACAAGGCAGATTGGGAGAATTTATGGGCTTTAACGGTTAATTTAACGTTAAGCTCACCTCGGCCCAAAATTTTAAGGCCATCTTTCAAATTTTTAACCACACCGCGCTCTTTAAGTAATTCAGGGGTAACGACCGTTCCCTCTTCAAAACGGTTTAAGGTCTCCAGATTGACAATGGCATACTCTTTCCGATTGGGGTTGTTAAATCCACGCTTGGGCAGACGGCGGTAGAGTGGCATTTGTCCCCCTTCAAAGCCAGGACGCACTCCGCCTCCTGAGCGGGCATTTTGACCCTTATGTCCCCGACCGGCTGTTTTTCCGTGACCGCTTCCAATGCCTCGCCCCACCCGTTTGGGCGCTTTGTTGGATCCTGGTGCCGGCTTCAGCTCATGTAGTTTCATTGGAACGCACCTCCCTCTTCCTTCTAGTCAACTTCTTTCACTTCTACCAGATGGCGTACTTTATTGATCATCCCACGAATGGCGGGATTATCTTGGTGGACCACCGTTTGATTCAGTTTGCGCAGGCCCAGTGCTGCAACGGTTTTGCGCTGATCTGGCTTGCGGCCGATCGTGCTCCGCTTGAGGGTGATTTCCAATTTGGTTGCCATCGTTCTCCCTCCTTATCCTAACAGTTCCTCCACCGTTTTGCCCCGCAGTCTAGCCACCTCACTAGCCGTTTTCAACCGAGACAAACCTTCAAAGGTGGCTTGCACCATATTGATGGCATTGGAACTGCCTAGCGATTTGGTCAAGATATCTTCAATGCCAGCGAGCTCCAATACGGCCCGCACAGGTCCGCCGGCAATCACACCGGTCCCTTTTGCAGCAGGTTTTAATAGCACCTTCCCTGCTCCAAAGTGACCAATCACCTCATGGGGGATGGTGGTCTTATAGATGGGGACTTTGATCAGATTCTTTTTAGCCGCTTCTACCCCTTTCCGGATGGCGTCAGGCACCTCGCCTGCTTTGCCCAAGGCAAACCCCACGTGGCCGTTCCGGTCACCTACGACCACTAAAGCACTGAAGCGGAATCGGCGTCCACCTTTCACCACTTTGGCAACGCGGTTGATGGCTACCACTTTTTCTTCCAGTTCCAACTTGTTTGGATCATTCTGCATCAGTTTCTTTCCCTCCTTTTGCTTCTCTAGAATTGTAATCCGCCTTCACGAGCGGCATCAGCCAAGGCTTTGACCCGTCCATGATAGAGATAGCCGCCCCGGTCAAAAACAACCTGTTTGTATCCTTTTTCAATGGCTCTCTGGGCTAAGAGTGCGCCTACCTTTTCAGCTGCCTGGATATTGCCGCCGTAACCCAGTTCATCCCTTAGCTCCTTATCCACTGTGGAAGCGGAAACCAGTGTTTTTCCTTCCAGATCATCGATCAGTTGAGCATAGATATGTTTTGAAGAACGGAATACATTAAGGCGTGGCCGTTCAGCCGTTCCAAATACTTTGCGACGCACCCGGGCATGGCGTCTTTTACGAGCTTTATTTCGGTCCTCTTTCTTAATCACTGCTCTCACTCCTTTCAGCACCTAGGCTTCCTATTTGTCAGGCCCTATTTTTTACCAGTTTTACCTTCCTTGCGTCGAACGTTTTCATTTTCATAGCGAATCCCTTTGCCTTTATAAGGCTCAGGCTTCCGAACAGCCCGTATGTTGGCCGCCAGCTCGCCAACCCGTTCTTTATCGATTCCTTTCACCACGATTTTGTTTTGAGCTGGGACCTCAATCTCAATCCCTTTTTCCGGTTCAATTTCAACGGGGTGAGAGTAGCCTACATTAAGCACCAGCTTGTTTCCGCTCTTTTGAGCCCGGTATCCAACGCCAACCAGTTCAAGGGTCTTCTCAAAGCCTTTGGTAACCCCTTCCACCATGTTGGCTAGTAAAGAGCGGGTGGTTCCATGTAAAGCCTTGTGCTCTTTACTATCAGATGGTCTTTTAACCACAAGCTCGTTTTCTTCTTGCTGAATGATCATATCAGGATGAAAGTGACGAGTCAGCTCTCCTTTGGGACCTTTGACGGTGACGTGACTGCCGTCAATGGTCACATTCACCCCATCAGGAATCGGAATCGGTTTCAATCCCGTACGAGACATGCCGTACACCTCCGTTTCTTTCCGTTATTACCAAACGTAGGCCAAAACTTCTCCGCCTACATTTTGTTTGCGTGCCTCTTTATCGGTCATTACTCCTTTAGAGGTGGAAATAATGGCGATCCCCAATCCTCCAAGCACACGGGGCAGCTCGCTACTTTTGGCATAGACGCGCAACCCGGGTTTGCTGATCCGTTTCAGGCCGGTGATCACCCGCTCGTTATTGGGCCCATACTTTAGATAGATTCGAATAATCCCCTGCTTGTTATCATCAATATATTCGACATCACGGATAAACCCTTCCTGCTTTAAAATTTCAGCAATCTGCTTTTTTAGATTAGAGGCAGGGATTTCCAGCGACTCGTGGCGCACGGCATTGGCGTTCCGAATACGAGTCAGCATATCTGCGATTGGGTCAGTCATTGCCATACCAATTACCTCCTTCCCAAGTCGGATTACCAACTTGCTTTTTTGACGCCAGGAATTTGCCCTTTATAAGCCAGCTCACGGAAGCAGATCCGGCACAGTTTAAATTTACGCAAGACGGAATGGGGGCGGCCGCAGCGTTCACAGCGGGTATATGCCCTCACTTTAAATTTGGGCTTCCGTTTTGCCTTAACGATCATTGATTTTTTGGCCACGTATTTATGTCCCTCCTTGCATTTTTAAATGCCGATTTTGTTTATTTCCGAAAAGGCATGCCCAGCTCATCCAAGAGCGCCTTACATTCTTCATCCGTTTTGGCGGTGGTCACAATCACCACATCCATGCCCCGCACTTTGTCAATTTTATCGTAATCAATTTCAGGAAAGATCAGCTGTTCCCTTAAACCGAGGGTATAATTGCCACGCCCATCAAACGATTTTGGCGATACGCCTCTAAAGTCACGCACCCGGGGCAAAGCGACATTGAGCAGTTTATCCAGGAAGTGATACATCCGTTCACCCCGTAAGGTAACCTTTAGCCCAATGGGCATCCCTTCCCGGATTTTAAAGCCGGCCACAGATTTTTTGGCTCGGGTGATCACCGGTTTCTGGCCAGTGATGGCTGCCAAATCCTCCATGGCTCCATCCAGCACTTTAGCGTTATGGGCCGCTTCACCGATTCCCATGTTGATGACCACTTTTTCCACCCGGGGCACTTGCAGCGGATTTTTATAGTTAAATTTCTGCATCAAAGCTGGAACAATTTCGTTACGATACTTTTCAAGCAATCTTGCCGCCATCATGTGAACCTCCTTTCAAACCCTATTTATCCAATGGCTCTCCCGATTTCTTAGCAATCCGCACCTTTTTGCCGTTTTCAAGAACTTTATAGCCCACGCGCGTTGGCTGACCCGTTTTGGGACAAAGTGGCATCACATTGGATACATGAATGGGGGCTTCTTTGGTAATAATGCCGCCCTGAGGGTTGGCTTGATTGGGTTTCTGATGTTTTTTAACCAGATTAACCCCTTCGACTAATACCCGGTTTTTACGGGGAAAAGCGGCTAAAACCCGACCTGTTTTTCCCTTGTCTTTTCCTGTGATCACCATCACCATGTCATCTTTTTTCACATGCACTTTCCTGCACCTCCTTTATCCACCAAAGAGCTGTCCGTTCCTTACAGCACTTCAGGAGCAAGGGAAATGATCTTCATAAAATCTTTTTCCCGCAGTTCACGCGCCACCGGTCCAAAGATACGTGTTCCCCGGGGGCTTTTATCATCGCGGATAATCACAGCGGCATTTTCATCAAAGCGAATGTAGGAACCGTCTTTGCGACGCACACCCCGTTTGCTGCGGACTACAACCGCTTTAACCACATCACCCTTTTTGACAACGCCTCCTGGTGTTGCATCCTTGACGGAACAGACGATGGTATCACCGATGTTGGCGTATTTGCGCCCTGATCCACCCAACACTTTAATGCAGAGGAGCTCGCGTGCTCCGGTGTTATCAGCCACTTTAAGGCGTGTTTCTTGTTGGATCACCTTTCTTACCTCCTCTCATGTCACAGCTGGGAGTATAACAAACAGTTTAGATGGTCACCGCTTCTTCTACAATTTCAACCAGGCGCCAGCGCTTATGCTTGGAAAGGGGACGGGTTTCCATAATTTTTACGATATCCCCTACTTTGGCCCGGTTCTCTTCATCATGAGCCTTAAATTTTTTGGTATATTTCACGCGCTTTTTATATAAGGGATGCATCTTATATGTTTCAACTGCCACCGTGATGGTTTTATCCATTTTGTCGCTAACCACTTTGCCGATTTGCACTTTACGGCGGTTCCGTTCAGCCATCCGATTAGCCCCCTTTCTTATTTAATGTTAATGCCCAGTTCCCGTTCTCTGAGCACGGTCTTGGCTCTGGCAATACTTTTGCGCACCTGTTTGATCCGTGCCGTATTGTCCAATTGACCCGTTGCCAGTTGAAAACGAAGATTGAAAAGCTCCTCTTTTAACTCCGCTATTTTCTGTTCAATTTCAGCCGTCGTCATTTCGCGCAACTCACTGGCTTTCATCGGCTTCACCACCTGCATCAGTCCGTTTCACAAACTTCGTTTTAATGGGAAGTTTGTGTGAGGCCAATCTTAACGCTTCCCGGGCCACCTCTTCCGACACACCGGCCAATTCAAACATCACTTTCCCGGGTTTAACCACAGCCACCCAGCCTTCCGGAGACCCTTTACCGGAACCCATGCGCACTTCCAAGGGCTTTTTGGTATAGGGCTTGGAAGGGAAGATTCTGATCCATACTTTACCACCCCGACGAATGTAACGGGTCATGGCAATCCGAGCTGCTTCAATTTGCCGGTTGGTGATCCAAGCAGGCTCTAGCGCTTGCAAGCCATACTCGCCGAAGTGGACTTCCGTACCGCCTTTGGCCCGGCCTTTCATCCGGCCCCGATGCTCTTTACGGTACTTTACCCGTTTGGGCATCAACATGGTTATTGACCTCCTTCCTCTCTCTTTGCTCTCTTCTGAGGCAATACTTCTCCTCGATAAATCCAGACCTTTACGCCAATTTTTCCATAGGTGGTATCCGCTTCAGCTGTGCCATAATCAATATCGGCCCGCAAGGTGTGGAGCGGAACCGTTCCTTCGTTATATCCTTCGCTCCGGGCGATATCGGCTCCGGCTAAGCGGCCGCTCACCATCGTTTTAATACCTTTGGCTCCCGCCCGCATGGTCCGCTGGATAGCCTGTTTCATGGCCCGTCTGAAAGAGATCCGGTTTTCTAGCTGGCGAGCAATGTTTTCAGCCACCAGTTTGGCATCCAGGTCAGGCTGCTTAATCTCTGCGATATTTAAGTGAACACGTTTACCTGTTAACTTATTTAATGCTTTGCGCAATGCTTCTACTTCTGTACCACCTTTACCAATCACCATGCCCGGCTTGGCGGTATGGATGGTGATGTTGATCCGGTTGGCCGCTCGCTCGATCTCAATGGTGGAAACAGCTGCGTCTTTTAACCGCTCTTCGATATACTCACGGATCTTTAGGTCTTCAAGAAGGTAGTCGGCATACTCTTTTTCAGCATACCATTTCGATTCCCAGTCCCGAATAATGCCGATGCGTAAACCTTTGGGACTAACTTTTTGACCCACCTATTATCCCTCCTTTTTGTCCTCTGTTAGAACAACGGTAATATGGCTGGTTCGTTTATTGATCCGGCTGGCCATTCCTCTGGCGCGGGGACGATACCGCTTTAATGTGGGACCTTCATCGCAATAGATTTTGGATACGACCAAATCATCCACATTCATGTTGTAGTTGTGCTCAGCATTGGCCATGGCTGATTTTAACAACTTTTCCACAACAGGGGAAGCGGCCTTTGGTGTATGTTTCAAGATCGCAAAAGCTTCTCCCAACTTCTTGCCCCGAATCAGGTCGATTACCAGCCGCACTTTGCGAGGAGCAATCCGAACATATCTGGCTACTGCTTTGGCTTCCACGCTTCTTTACCTCCCCTCACGCTTAGCGCGTTGTTTTCTTATCATCGCCTGCATGCCCTCTAAAAGTCCGGGTCGGTGCAAACTCGCCCAGTTTGTGGCCAACCATATCCTCCGTAATGTAGACAGGCACATGTTTACGACCATCATGCACGGCGATGGTGTGTCCCACAAACTCAGGGAATATGGTGGAACGTCTTGACCAGGTTTTGATCACTTTTTTCTCATTCTTTTCATTCAAGGCGATGATTTTTTTCATCAAATGCTCGTCGCAAAAAGGGCCTTTCTTTAAGCTGCGACCCATGAGAGTCCCTCCCTTCTTGAAAACATGCTGGTTCCATCATGCGGCACGACCGTTTTGAATCCAGTTTGCCAGTCAGGCACTCGTTGCTTTAACTCGCCTTACTTTTTACGACGCCGAATAATGTATTTATCCGACGGATGATTTTTCTTTCTGGTTTTGTAACCTAGGGTTGGTTTACCCCAAGGCGTCATGGGAGCTTTGCGCCCGATTGGTGCTTTACCTTCACCACCACCATGGGGGTGATCCACAGCGTTCATCACCGAACCACGTACGGCAGGGCGTCTACCTAACCAGCGGGAGCGTCCTGCTTTCCCAATGCGCACCAGCTCATGCTCCACATTGCCTACCTGACCGATCGTAGCCCGACACTCTTTGCGAATCAGACGCACTTCCCCAGAGTTAAGGCGCACGGTCACGTAGCCGCCATCTTTCCCCAACACTTGAGCCTGGGTACCGGCTGAACGAACCAGTTGACCGCCTTTTCCTGGTCTCAGCTCAATGTTGTGAATAACGGTGCCGACGGGAATGTTTTCTAAAGGAAGTGCATTGCCCACTTTAATATCGGCATCGGGGCCTGACTCGATCATATCCCCCACTTTTAATCCTTTTGGATGCAGGATATACCGTTTTTCACCATCCACATAATGGATAAGAGCGATGCGTGCTGAACGGTTAGGGTCATACTCGATCGTAGCAACCCGTCCGGGAATGCCATCTTTATCACGTTTAAAATCGATGATCCGGTATTTCCGTTTATGACCGCCACCTTTATGACGGGTGGTGATTTTACCTTGGTTGTTGCGACCGGCTTTTTTAGATAACGGAGCCAGCAGAGATTTTTCAGGCTTATCCGTCGTAATCTCCTCAAAGGTGGAGACAGACATGTTTCGCCGGCCAGGAGATGTGGGTTTGTAGATCCTGATACCCATCCTTTAGTCCTCCTTTCTGAACTCTCCATTTAAGCCCCTTCAAAAAACTCAAGGCGCTTGCTATCAGCTGTTAGCTTAACAATCGCTTTCTTACGGCGAGGGCGATATCCGGCAAATCGACCGAACCGCTTCGGCTTTCCTTTGTAATTTTGGGTGTTCACTTTTTCCACTTTCACATCAAAAATTTTTTCGATGGCCTGTTTAATTTCTGTCTTGTTAGCCCGAACATCCACTTCGAAAACATATTTGTTTTCTTCCATCATCTCCGTGGAGCGCTCAGTAATAATCGGCCGTTTAATGATGTCGCGAGGATCTTTCATTACTGAAACACCTCCTCCACTTTGGCCACGGCATCTTTGGTCATAATCAGCATGTCATGCTCCAGGACATCAAGCACATTAATGCCATCCGCAGTGATAAAGGTTACTCCAGGGATATTGCGGCTGGATAAAGCTACATTTTGATCAAAGCTGTCAGTGACGATCAGCGCTTTCCGCTTAGCATCCAAATTATTCAGGATCGCTACCATCTCTTTAGTTTTGGGCTGATCCAGCTTCAATTGATCCAGCACTTTAATTTCATCACTTTTCACCTTGCTGGACAAAGCGGACTTGATGGCTAACCTGCGCACTTTTTTAGGCAGGGTATAGCCGTATTTACGTGGAGTAGGACCAAATACCACGCCTCCGCCTACCCAAATGGGTGAGCGAATCGATCCATGACGAGCACGACCCGTTCCTTTTTGTCTCCACGGTTTGCGGCCTCCGCCTCTAACGGCTGCTCTGTTTTTGACGGCGTGGGTCCCTGCTCTTCGGGATGCTTGCTGCATCACCACAGCCTGATGCAATACATGTTGGTTGGGTTCAATGCCAAAGATGTTGTCCGCCAGCTCAATTTCTCCCACTTCTGAGCCGTTTTGATCATATAGTGTCACCTTAGGCATGGGTGTTCCTCCTTTCGCGTAGAATTTCCTATGCTTTGACTGAAGAGCGGACCGTTACATAGCTGTTTTTCGCGCCCGGAATGGAGCCTTTGATCAACATCAAGTTGCGCTCGGGATCCACTTTAATCACTTCAAGGCGCTGGATGGTGACCCGTTCGCCCCCCATTCGTCCTGGCAAGGGACGCCCTTTAAAGACACGAGCTGGGTCAACGGCTCCTAGCGAACCAGGTCCCCGATGGTATTTGGAACCATGTGACATGGGACCACGGGAAAATCCATGCCGTTTAATGGCACCTTGGAAGCCTTTCCCTTTGCTAATCCCGGTGACATCCACATATTCACCACTTTGGAAAATATCCACTTTAACTTCCTGTCCCACTTCATACTGGTCCAAATCCACGCCGCGAATTTCCCGAATGTAGCGCTTAGGCGTCGTGTTTGCTTTTTGGGCATGACCGATTTCAGGTTTATTGGCCCGTCTTTCTTTTTTATCATCAAAGCCTAGCTGGATCGCTTCATAGCCATCATTTTCCTTCGTCTTTTTCTGCATTACGACACAAGGACCAGCTTGCACCACGGTGACAGGAATGGCTACTCCGTCTTCTGTAAAAATTTGGGTCATCCCCAGTTTTTTGCCTAAGATACCTTTGGTCATGCTGTCCACCTCCCAATCGTTCATTGTGCTCACAACTGGCCAGGTTGATTGCCTTCTTACTTATTAGTACATAAACCTGATCTCATTGCACATATTAAAGTTTAATTTCAATGTCGACGCCGCTTGGCAAATCGAGGCGCATCAGCGAGTCCACCGTTTGCGGTGTGGGATTTAAGATATCGATAAGCCGCTTATGGGTTCTCATTTCAAACTGTTCACGGGAATCCTTATATTTATGGACCGCCCGCAAAATGGTGTAAATCGTCTTTTCCGTTGGCAGCGGAATGGGGCCTGCCACTTCGGCGCCCGAACGTTTAGCGGTCTCTACGATTTTTTCAGCCGATTGATCCAAAATCCGGTGATCAAATGCTTTTAAGCGGATCCGGATTTTCTGCTTTGCCATGAATGTCCCTCCTTTTCGCCCAATTTAAAATCAGACATACTCCGCAGAAATTTTCCGCCACCCAGTCATGGCAAAGGGGCCGGGTGTGTCGGTAACCTCCTGCATCATCGCCGCAAAAAGTCAACAGTATTCATTATACCGAAAAGCTGATGCAGCCGCAACCAAATGGCTGGATGAGCACTTGATTATCATATAATATCTGCCTCTAAAAAGCAAGTGAACATTGCTCTGGTCAGCAGGGTAAATATTCCGGCCACATCCTGGTCAAACTATCGATGAAAGGAGGTTAAAGCATGAGTCAAACATTGCGTGACATCATGACCACCAATGTGGTTTCAGTATCACCCCAACAATCCATTCAAGAAGCGGCCCGCTTGATGCGCGAGCATAATGTGGGTGCCCTGCCTGTGGTGGAAAATGGTCAGCTGAAAGGCATCATTACCGACCGGGATATCACCATTCGCTCCACAGCACAAGGTCAGGAAGACAATACCCCCGTTTCTCAAGTGATGTCCTCCTCAACGGTGGAGGCTTCCCCGGATATGGATGTTCACGAAGCGGCCCAACTGATGGCCCAGCATCAGATTCGCCGTTTACCCGTCGTGGAAAACAACCGACTGGTGGGTATGGTGGCCCTTGGGGATCTAGCAACTGAAAATATCTATCAGGATGAGGCTCAAGAGGCACTGGCAGATATTTCCGAACCTTCCGAGCCCAATCTCTAGTTTTCAATCTGAACCGGGTTGGCAGTATTGACTGATAGAAAATACAAAAATACAAATAAGAGGCTGTTGAGTCTATCAACAGCCTCT
>CALFAC010000134.1 GCA_937927935.1 uncultured Bacillaceae bacterium | reverse complement strand
AAAAAAAGGCTGGAATCTCCTTGTTTCCAGCCCATTCAAAAAATATTTTTTAATTTTATACTAAAATTCTGGCGATCTCCTCCAACGCTTCTGGATTTTCCAGGGCCGACAAGTCCCCGGCCTCTTCGCCCATGATCACCGATTTTATCACCCGACGCACCAGCTTTCCATTACGGGTTTTGGGCAGCTGGTTGACAAAGTAAATGGCTGCCGGCTTCATCGATTTTCCAATTTTCTCCTCTATAAGATGCATTAATTCTTGCTCTATTTGATCCTGAGGTCCGGTTCCAGGCTTTAAAACCACAAAACAGAGTATCTGCTCACTTCCGGTTTGGTCGGCGACTCCCACCGTCGCTGCCTCAACCACGGCCTCGTGTTCAACAAGGACAGATTCAAATTCAGCCGGCCCCATTCTTTTCCCGGACAGATTTAAGGTATCATCTGAGCGTCCTGTAATATACCAAAACTGATCAGCATCAATTTTGACCCAATCTCCATGCACCCAGATATTGGGCCATCGGGACCAGTAAGTCTTTTCATAGCGCTCTGCCTCTTTCCAAAACCCGCTGGCCATCCCCACCCAGGGCTGTTTTAAAACTAATTCGCCAACTTCATTTCTGATAGGCTTACCTTCCTTATTAAATACTTCTGCATCCATGCCCGGTAAGGGACCATTAAAAGCGGCAGGAGCGATCGGTTTTAACAAAACATTCCCCAGGATTCCTCCTGAAATTTCCGTCCCGCCTGAATAATTAAAGATGGGGATGGAGCCACCGCCAACCGTGTTAAACAGCCATAACCAGGGCGTTTCATTCCACGGCTCCCCGGTTGAACCAATGAGGCGTAAGCTGGACAGATCGCGTCGAGACACCCAGTGGTCCCCTTCTTTCATCAACAGGCGAACTAAAGAAGGAGAGATCCCCAAATGGGTCACCTGATGGTTTTCCACCAATCGCCATAGCCGGTCCGGGGTGGGATAGTTAGGGGCTCCTTCATACATGAGCATCGTGGCTCCATTTAAAAGAGTACCGAAAACTAAAAACGGACCCATCATCCACCCCATATCGGTAACCCAAAACATCACTTCACCACGATTTAAGTCCATACAGTAACCGGCATCAAAGGCTGCTTTGATTGGAAAGCCGCTGTGTGTATGCACCACCCCTTTAGGTCTGCCGGTGGTGCCTGAAGTAAACAGGATCATCAACGGCCAATCGCTCTTTAATACCTCTGCATCGGTTAAGGCATCTGGGGACTCCAGCTCAGACCATTCCACATCCCGTCCCTTTTTCCAAGGAATCTCCCTTCCCAGCCGACGAACCACAACAACCTTGTGGATGCTGGTGGTCATGTTAACCGCCTGATCAGCCGCCTCTTTCATAGGGATCACTTTTCCCCGTCTATAAAACCCGTCAGCCGTTATTAATAGTTTGGCCTCTGTAAGGGATATACGCACTGCAACAGCTTCGGGGGCAAAGCCGGAAAATACCGGTGTAAAGATGGCACCAATTTTGGCACAAGCCAGCATGGCGATGACGGTTTCTGGCACCATGGGCATATAAATAGCCACCCGATCCCCTTTTTTTAATCCCAAACGTAACAAGCC
>CALFAC010000133.1 GCA_937927935.1 uncultured Bacillaceae bacterium | reverse complement strand
CCATGCTGCAAGCTTTAATTGAACATCTGGAGTCTGATCAGTACCCAGACCATCTGCGGGTCATTTTGCTGGGAGGAGGACCTGTCCCAGAACCATTATTAAAAACATGCTTGAAGCGCTCCTTACCGGTTTATCAATCCTATGGCTTGACGGAAACAGCTTCCCAAATCGTCACCTTGGCCCCCGAAGATGTGGAAAGAAAAGCGGGCTCGGCGGGCAAACCCCTTTTCCCCGCCCAAATTGCCATCATGGAAAATGGCCAAAAACTTTCCGCTGGTCAAGCTGGGGAAATTGTGGTGAAAGGGCCAAACGTGACCAAGGGGTATTTTAACAGAGAAGAAGAGACAGCCAGGGTGCTAAAAGATGGGTGGTTTTATACTGGGGATATCGGTTATTTGGATGAGGAAGGATACCTCTATGTATTGGATCGCCGAAGCGATCTAATCATTTCTGGCGGTGAAAACGTGTATCCAGCAGAGGTGGAATCCGTCCTCATGGCCCATCCTGACGTGAAGGAAGCGGGCGTCATAGGACAAGAGGATCCCAAATGGGGGGAGGTGCCAGTGGCTTTTGTCGTCAAACAGCCTCAATCGCTCTTATCAGAAGAGGATCTTATTCACTTCTCTCGGGCGAGATTGGCCAGCTACAAAGTGCCCCGAGTGATCTACTTTGTTGACCACTTGCCTCGCAATGCCGCCAATAAATTGCTCAGGAGAGAGCTGCGCTCTCTCCTGGAAAACCCACCCAAAAATTAAACGTCAAGGGGGGACTATCGTGAAAACGTATCACGTGACAGCCTTTTCTAAGTCCGGGGAAAAACTACTGGATGAAACATTTGAGGCTGAAAACAATGCCCAAGCCAAAGTGATTGGCGAACAAATTTTAAAGGAGAAAAATTGCTGGGAAGAGACGCACCGAGTCGTCTCTCCCACTGGAGAACTGGTTCTTTTTAGGAGTTAAACCAATCGCTATTTTTGAAGGGGAGCGGGTTGAATATAGTATCCGTGGTATTCCTTTACAGAACGGATAGCCATGCACAAAAAGGCGAGCCCAACACCAAGTGCCGTCAGCAGAAACTGATGAAAAATCAGGCTTAACCCACCTATAAACAAGCCGAAGGACATAATAATGGGCAAAATGGACTGGTCTGGCATGTGAATCTTGCCAAGAGGCTCAGCTGGAACCAGCTCATGGCGACCCTCCCGCTTTTCGATCCAAAATGCGTCTAAACCGCGCACCATGGGAATTTGGGCAAAATTATATTCTGGTGCCGGGATGGGAACCGCCCACTCCAAGGTGCGTCCATCCCAAGGATCGAATTCGGACCGGGGAGCATATAAGGTGGTATAAATAATATTGATCAAAAGAAGAATCGTTGCCACCACCATAAAGAAAGACCCGATCGTACTGATAAAGTTGCCCCATGTTAAGTTATAGCCATCGAAATAAGTGAAATACCGACGGGGCATGCCCCATAGGCCGAGAAAATGTTGGATGAAAAAGGTTAGGTGAAATCCGATCAGAAAGAGAGCGAACGTCCAACGTCCCAACCGTTCATTCAGCTTTTTGTTAAAAATACGAGGCCACCAGTAAAACACGGCGGCTAGAAGCGCCAGCACCACACCACCCACAATGGTATAGTGGAAGTGGGCAATGACAAAATAGCTGTCATGATACTGGTAATCCGCTGGAGGAGTTGCCACCATCACTCCAGTTACTCCCCCCATCACAAAGGATGGGATAAAGCCGAGGGCAAACAGGTGGGCTGTTGTAAACTGGATACGTCCGCCCCAAAGGGTAAAGAGCCAGTTAAATACTTTGATCCCGGTCGGCACTGCAATCGCCATGGTGGCCACGCCAAAGATAGAGTTGGCTACCGGCCCCATGCCCACGGTAAACATATGGTGGGCCCAAACCAAATAGCTTAAGAAACCGATCAGCAAAGTGGCAAACACCATGGAAGAATAGCCGAATAAACGCTTCTTGGAAAAAGTGGCCACCACTTCTGAAATAATCCCAAAAGAAGGCAGGATTAAGATATAAACTTCGGGGTGACCAAATAACCAGAATAAATGTTGCCAAATGATTGGATTGCCTCCACCGGCCACATTAAAAAATACCGAACCAAAAATCCGATCAAACATGATCATGAATAAACCGGCCGTGAGCGGTGGCATGGCAAAAACAAGCAGGGCGGAGGTAATAAATCCTGTCCAGGTAAAGAGGGGCATCCGCATAAAAGTCATCCCTGGCGCACGCATATTGATAATGGTGACCAGGAAGTTGATGGCACTCATCAAAGTACCAAACCCGGCTATTTGCAGTCCTAAAACATAAAAATCTAAACCGGAACCACTGTATTCAGTGGCTAAGGGAACATAGGCCGTCCATCCCGCCGTAGGAGCCCCTCCGATAAACCAGCTCAGATTTAACAAAATCCCCCCAAACAAAAACAGCCAAAATCCCAGGGCATTTAAAAAGGGAAAAGCCACGTCTCTGGCCCCGATCTGAAGGGGGATTATGGCATTCATAAAACCAAAAACCAGGGGCATGGCGGCCAAAAAGATCATGGTGGTGCCATGCATGGTGATCAGCTCGTTATATGTGGTCCCCCCCAAAAATGTGTTTTCGGGATACATGAGTTGAATCCTGATCAGAATGGATTCTAACCCCCCTATCAAAAAGAAGAACGCACCTCCAGCCAGATATAAAATGGCTATTTTTTTATGGTCAACCGTGGTTAACCAGTCTAAAAGCTTATTTTTTTTATAGGGTTGATCCAGAGCAGGGGCGTGTTGGGCTTGATGGTCACTCATCACTTGCTTCCTCCTTTCCCTTAAAGTATTTGACACAAGTTCCACTTTTAAACATCA
>CALFAC010000132.1 GCA_937927935.1 uncultured Bacillaceae bacterium | reverse complement strand
GCTCCTACCCCAATAAAGGGGGCAAAGGGAATGGGGTGACGCCGTCCAATGCGCCCGCTGAGCAATAGCACTCCCCCTACAACGGCTCCTGCTAAGGAGGCCAGGCCAATGCTCAGCACGGTGAGCCACGGCCCTAAAGCCACCCCAATGGCAAGGTACAGTTTAACATCTCCACCCCCCATGCCGCCCCGGCTCAGCCAGGCCACAAGCCAAAGGAGACTTGCTCCTACCAATCCCCCCAGCCAATACCACCACCATGGTTCTGTGCCAACAAATAGGCGTAACCCTAGAAGTAACCCCCAAAAAGGAATGGTGATCTTATCCAAAATGAGCTTTTCCTTTAGATCGGTGAGGAGAGCCAAAACGATTAAGGAGGCCAAAGCCCAGCTTACCAGCAATTCAGCTTGCGCCCCCAGCTTAACATAAGCCAAATAAAATAAAAGCGCTGTCAATCCCTCTCCAACCGGGTAAAGGAGCCCAATCGGGTGCTGACAGTAGCGGCACTTTCCGCAGAGCACCAGGTAGCTTAAAACAGGGATAAGGTCGAATACAGCCAACGGGTGCTTACAATGGGGACAATGGGAGGGGGGATCAACGATGGATGCCCCTTTTAATAGCCGGAAAGCTACCACATTAAAAAAACTGCCGGCCACCAAACCAACTATAAGCACCAAACAATCATCCACCAGCACGTTTACTCTCTCGCTCTTTTGGATAGTGATGCTAACACCTCAGCAATAAAGTATAGGGAACCGGTGAAGCAGATGGCTGTATCAACGGCTTTAGCCTGCTGATAAGCCTTATGCCAATCGGCTTCAAGACTGACTGGATAAAGAGGCTGCCAACCCGATTGCTGCAGTTCCTCCATTATTTCCTGGGCTGACTTCACCCGCCTTGTGCTGTCAAACTGGGTTAAGATCACCCGCTCAATGGGATCTTGACTTAAAGCTTTTAACATCTCCACAATCGGTTTATCCTTCAAAGCAGCAAAAAGAACCGTCCATTTCCGGCCAGGATAATGTTCACGTAACGATTGGACAAGGGCTTGAATGCCGTCCGGGTTATGGGCACCATCAACCACAACCAATGGGCTTTGACTCACCTGCTCCATACGGCCTGGCCAACTCGTTTGGGCTAACCCCAGGTAAAGCTCTTCATCTTCCCAGACGATGGCATAAAACTGTTTTAACACTTCCAACGCCATAATGGCCACTGCAGCATTTTCAGCCTGATGACACCCTTTTAAACCCAAATTGATCTGAGACCACTGATTGAACCAGGACCGATAAGAACAGGTGAGACCATCCTCATCCTGCCGTTCAACCTCAACATGAAAGGCATGCCCTAAGCGGTAGACGGAAGCCTGTTTTTTCTCAGCGGTCTGTTTAATAATTTGAAAGGCGGCTTCATCCTTCACAGCCGTCACCAAAGGAACCCCTGACTTAATGATGCCCGCCTTTTCTGTGGCAATTTGATCTAGCTTATCGCCTAAAATGGAGAGATGATCATAACCCACATTGGTGATCACGGTTAAGATCGGTTGAACCACGTTGGTGGAATCAAGGCGGCCCCCCAGTCCCACCTCCCATAAAACCAGATCGGGATAGGCAATGCGGGCAAAATAGTAAATGGCGATAGCGGTCACCACTTCAAATTCCGTGGGGGGCCCCAGCTCTGTATCGGCCAGTTCGTCCACGAGTGGTTTTATAGCGTTAGCCGCTTCCACCAAATGGTGATCCTCAATATCTCGACCGTTGATCTGGATGCGGTTATGAAAACGCTCCAGATAGGGAGAGGTGAAACTGCCCACCTCGTAGCCCGCTTCTTGCAGCACCTGACGCATAAAAGCAAGGGTGGAACCCTTGCCATTGGTGCCTCCAATATGCACAAACTTAAGCAAGCGCTCAGGGTGCCCCAAGCGTTCCATCAGCCATTCCATTCGTTTAAGACCTGGTTTCATACCTAAATAGGAAAAGCTGTGGATCCAGTCGATCGCTTGTTGTGCCGAATGAAAAGACATGATTGGCCCTCCCTTGTTAAGAGGAACTTATTGGTTTTATTCTGCCATTTTCCTTAGTTCCTGCATCCGCTCCACAACCTGCTCCAGCTGTTTCTGATAGCTGTTCAGTTTCTCCCGTTCCGCCTCTACCACCTGGGCGGGCGCTTTATTGACAAAACCTGGATTGGACAGCTTCCGCTCAGCACGGTTCACCTCTTGTTCAAGTTTCTCCTTCTCTTTATTGAGGCGAGCCAGCTCCTGATCCAAATCGATCAGACCTGCCAACGGCAGATAGATTTCAGCCCCTTTGACAACGGCTGACATCGCTTGCTCTGGGGCTTCTAGAGCTTGTTCAATCCGCAACTGAGAAGGATTGGCCAACCGGTTGATGATCAGCTGGTTTTGTTTCAAAGCATGTTCCTGTTTTTCACCGAAGGGTTTAATCAAGAGGGTGACCCCTCTGCTTAAGGGAACGTTCACTTCAGCCCGGATATTACGCACCGCCCGGATCACGTCCATTATGAGCTGCATTTCCTCTTCCGCTTCCGGTGCCTCCAGTTCAGGACGAACGGTAGGCCAGGAGGCCACGGTGATGCTGGGGCCGTCATGGGGCAGATGCTGCCAAATTTCTTCCGTAATAAACGGCATAAAGGGATGGAGCAGACGTAAAGTGTGGTCCAAGGTGTAGGCTAGAACAGCCTGGGTCTGGCGTTTAGCCTCCCTGTTTTCGCTATATAAATCGATCTTCGCCATTTCGATGTACCAGTCACACAGTTCATCCCAAATAAAATGGTACAGGATGCGGCCCACTTCCCCAAATTCATACTGTTCAGCCAGCCGGGTTACATCGCCAATGGTTCGATTTAAGCGATGTAAAATCCAACGGTTAGGCAGGGAGAGATGCTCTCCCGGTTCAAATGAAGCGCCATCATAATCTTTCAGGTTTAGCAAAGCAAAGCGGGATGCATTCCAAATTTTGTTGGCAAAATTGCGGGCGGCCTCCACCTTCTCCCAATGGAAACGCAAATCGTGACCAGGGGAACTGCCCGTGGCCAGCATAAAGCGCAAGGCATCGGCCCCATGCTTTTCAATCACGTCCATCGGGTCCACTCCGTTGCCCAGTGATTTGGACATTTTACGGCCCTGGGCATCCCGAATCAGGCCATGGATCAATACATCTTTGAACGGGCGAGCCTGAGTAAACTCCAAAGCAGTAAAAATCATGCGGGCCACCCAGAAATAGATAATATCATAGCCCGTAACTAAACAATCGGTGGGATAGTAACGCTTCATATCTTCAGTCTCATCTGGCCAGCCCATGGTGGAAAAAGGCCAAAGAGCAGAACTGAACCAGGTGTCCAGCACATCTTCATCCTGTACAATCTCTTCTGTACCGTATTTTTCTCGGGCGATGCGCCGGGCCTCTTCCTCACTCCGGGCTACGATCACCTCACCGTCTGGAGTGTACCAAGCCGGGATGCGATGGCCCCACCACAGCTGGCGGGAGATACACCAGTCCCGAACGTTTTCAATCCAGTGCAGATAAATTTTTTCAAAGCGCTCCGGTACAAAATTCACCTTGGTGGCCTCTTCTTTTTGGAGCCGAATCGCCTGCTCAGCCAAGGGCTTCATTTTAACAAACCACTGGGTGGATAGATAAGGCTCTACGATGGCCCCGCTCCGTTGGCTATGTCCCACATTATGGACATGATCTTCAATCTTATATAGAATGCCCTGTTCTTTTAAGTCATTAACAATCCGCTTGCGACATTCAAACCGATCTAAGCCCTGGTAGGGGCCTGCATTTTCGTTCATGCATCCGCTTTCATCCATCACCAGGATGGGTTCTAAATTGTGGCGTAAACCAATTTCAAAGTCATTGGGATCATGGGCCGGGGTAATTTTGACCGCCCCACTTCCAAATTCCCGATCCACATATTCATCGGCCACAATGGGAATCTCGCGCCCGATGATAGGCAAGATCACCTTTTTGCCAATGAGATGCTGATAGCGTTCATCATCAGGATGGACCGCCACCCCAGTATCACCCAGCATGGTTTCGGGACGTGTGGTGGCCACTTCGATGTAGCCGCTGCCATCAGCTAGCGGATAGCGCAAGTGATACAGATGGCCTTTAATCTCCTTATACTCCACTTCGATATCAGAAAGGGCGGTCCGGGTTTCCGGATCCCAGTTGATAATATATTTCCCACGATAAATCAAGCCCTTTTCATACAGGCGCACAAACACTTCCCGCACCGCTTTGGATAAGCCCTCATCCAAGGTGAACCGTTCCCTAGAATAGTCCAAGGACAGACCCAGCTTGGCCCACTGCTGGCGGATCACCGAGGCATACTCCTCTTTCCAGGCCCACACTTCTTCAACAAAGCGTTCCCGCCCTAAATCATAACGGGTCTGACCTTTCTCTTTTAACATGGCTTCCACCCGGGCTTGAGTGGCAATGCCGGCATGGTCCATACCTGGCAGCCATAACGCGTCATAACCCTGCATTCGCTTCATGCGAATAATCATATCTTGCAGCGTGCCATCCCAGGCATGTCCCAAATGAAGACGGCCGGTCACATTGGGCGGCGGAATCACAATGGTAAAGGGTTTTTTATTTGGGTCATCAGCAGGTTTAAAAAATTGATGATCCAACCAGTATTGATACCATTTTTCTTCCGTCAATTTGGGATCGTATTTCGTAGGCAAATCAAGCCGCTCACCCATCTTTTCCACGCTCCTTTATCTGACCATTGTCTAAAAAACACAAAAAAAGCCTCCATCTTAAAGGACGAAGAGGCTTCGCGGTACCACCTTTATTCACTTGCCGTCAATTCAGCTCCAACGACGTAAACGGCATCCTCACCAACAAGATGCCGTAGCAGACGAGCAAGTGCACTCCTTGGGGGGTAACGGGACAACCGATTTTCCCTACTACTTGTTGAACAAGGTTGGGGAAAATAACTCCAGGGCGACCTTCAACAGGGCGGTCATGGAAAATGTCTCAGCCTTGCATTTTCCTCTCTTTAATGACGCCGCTGTCTACTCTTCCCTTTCATCGTCGATCCACCTATATTTCTACTGTAAATAGGCTTTCTGCATCTGACCACGTTTGACATTATTTTACTGTGTCCCCCTTGACACGTCAAGTCTGGCCCGTTTAGCTCGCCCAACCTTCAATACAAGATGGATGTAGACACAGATAAAGGAGGTTGAACATACCATGAAGTAAAGCCAACCTTTTGTTGGGTGATGACAAGCTGGGTGATGATGGATGAATTTTAATTGGAATAAGTACCGGCTCAAACAGCAGGTTTGGCAGTTTAAGCAGCGCTGCCGCTATGGTTTTTTCCGGTTTAAAGAGATTGCCGCTCAGGTGTTTATCCCCTTGGCCATTTTTCAATTGGTACGCACCATTATTTTTCCCACCCCTTTTGATGTGCTATTGCTCTTAATTATCTTTGGGGTGATCGTCTTTTTCCTCGTCGATTGGTTGTAGGCTGCTCCTATAAATATTATGTTAGGAAAGGTAGGCCTCTTTTTCGGGGTTAAAATGAAAGGTCTCCAAATGTGTCCGATGAGTGCCAATCACACCAAGGCCCACCTTAACCGATGTTGAGGGGAATCCGGCTTGAACAGGAGTCTCACCCCATCACTTCCTCTTTAACCGGAACACTTTTCTACCCTATTTCTTCTTTTTAAAGGGAATGTACATGATGTCGCCTGGTGATACTTGGTCGGAGGTTAAGCGATTAAAACGAATGATCTCATCAACACTCACTTGATAGCGTTCGGCAATCTGCTCCAGGGTTTCATTGCGCTGAACGATGCACATTTTAAGCGTTGCTTTTGGTGACGTTTCCTCTTCCTTAACGGCCATAAGTTTGGAAAGAAAGCTGACCACCTTTTGGCCGACGCTGCTTGCTTCCTCTCGCCCATTACTGGAACTTTGCTCCTCTTGTTCTCTAGGCTCTTTTTCCTCTTCTTCAAGCTCCGTCTCCTCTTCTGTGGACTCTGCTCTTATATTCGTTTGAATTTTTAGATCCTCATCTTCCTGTTCAGTTAAGTTTTCTTCCCCTTGTCCCTCCTGACCATATCCCCTTTCGCTCCCATCTGTCGTGAATGCATCTTCACGATCATCGCTTTGCCCCGTCTCAAGCTGATTTTCCCTTTCTTCTTCAGATAAATCGTCGCTCCATGACCGATCCCCTGATAAAACAGGATGATCCAACTCAGGCTCCTGTTCTTGTTGGTTAGGGCTGTCCAAATCTTCCTCACTTTCTTCCGAGTCAACGGTTTGTTCCTGCTCCCGATGTTGATCAACCCAGTTTCGATCAATGGTTAAGCCGTTTTCCACCCCTAGCAAAGCAATTTCAACTTCAACGTTTAAGCGATTTTGCTCATCGATGGTGTAATCCAATTGCTCCACATGCAGATAGACATCATCAAGGTTGTTCACTTTATGAGCGGGCACCGTGATATCAATGGGAAACCGTTCAGTGACCGACCAAATGGATGTGGACTGCTGATCCCCTACTTCCCCAGCTTCAAAAGGCAGAAACGTTGCGCCCTCCAGCTCTTCCTTGTCAACCCCCGTCCTCAGTTCAGGGGATTGAAAGTGGCCACTCAACACAAGATCCCCTTTGATGATCACCAGCTGATCCTGTTCCAGCACCTCTATTTCAGGTTTCACATCTAAACTAATAATATCGGCCTCATTAATTTTCTGCCTTAAGTTAACCTGTTCTTCCACATGAAAACGAACAGGGGAACCATTCTCCATTACCGTGCCATCCTCCTTCCCATCCCATAAGGACTTTACGGTAATATATATGAGAATGTCCCCCTGTTTATGCTGACTATTCCCTTTTGGTCAAAGCTTAATCTGCTTCGGCTGCCAATGTGGCCAGTGCTCGATCGTGAGCCGCAATGGTTTGATCGAGGTCATCCTGGGTATGCACAATGGAGATAAACATCCCTTCAAACTGGGAAGGGGGCAGATAGATGCCCTCCTTCAACATCAATTGAAAATAGCGGGCAAAACGCTTGACATCTGAGCGGCTGGCTTGTTCAAAATTGGTGACGGGCCCCTCCGTAAAGAAAAAGCCCACCATAGAACCGACGCGGTTGATGGTATGAGGAATGCCATGTCTTCTGGCATTTTCAGCAAGTCCCTGAGCCAGGTAAGCTCCTTTTTCCTCCAGTTCTTCATATCGTTCAGGGGTTAAAAGCTGCAAGGTTTTTAACCCGGCAGTCATCGCCAAGGGGTTGCCTGATAAGGTGCCCGCTTGATACACAGGTCCTGCCGGAGCAACCATGGCCATGATATCCCTCCGACCGCCGTAAGCTCCCACAGGTAAGCCACCGCCAATCACTTTCCCAAAACAGGTTAAATCGGGAATGACACCATATTTTCCTTGGGCACAATGGTAATCCACCCGAAAGCCCGTCATCACTTCATCGAAGATAAGGAGTGCTCCGTACTCCTGTGTGATTTTCCGCAAGCCTTCCAAGAAACCGGGTAGGGGAGGAACCACCCCCATGTTGCCGGCTACCGGTTCCAAAATGACGGCAGCAATATCCTCGCCATATTGCTGAAAAACGGTTTTAACGCTTTCCATATCATTATAAGGTACAGCGATGGTGTTTTGCGCCGTTGCTTCAGGGACGCCCGGTGAGTCAGGCAAACCTAACGTGGCCACTCCGGAACCTGCTTTGATCAGCAGATGATCGGCATGACCGTGATAGCTGCCAATAAACTTGACGATTTTATTGCGCCCCGTAAATCCGCGAGCCAGTCGCAAAGCACTCATGGTGGCCTCCGTTCCCGAATTGACCATGCGAATCACGTCAACACCTGGAACCCGCTCCACCACCAGCTTAGCCAATTCCGTCTCCACCAGAGTGGGTGCCCCAAAACTGGTTCCCTTTTCGGTCACTGATTTTAAAGCTTGAACCACCTCGGGATGAGCGTGCCCGGCAATGAGGGGACCCCAGGAGCCCACATAATCGATATAGGCATTGCCATCAATGTCATAAACTTTAGAGCCTGCCCCCCGTTCTATAAACACCGGATTCATGCCCACCGATTTAAAGGCCCTTACCGGACTGTTAACCCCGCCTGGCATATACTGCACCGCTTCCTGGTAGGCGGCAATGGACCGTTCAAAGCTTGACATTATCTTCCCTCCAACCATTTCGCCACATCTTTGGCGTAATAGGTGATAATGAGATCGGCTCCCGCCCGCTTGATGCTGGTTAACAGCTCTAAAACCACCTGTTTTTCATCCAGCCATCCTTGACTTACAGCCGCTTTAATCATGCTGTATTCCCCGCTCACATGATAGGCGGCTAAGGGGTAGGGAAACCGGTTTTTCAGTTCCCGAATGATATCTAGATACGCGAGAGCGGGCTTCACCATCAATAGATCGGCACCCTGCTCAATGTCCGCTTCCGCTTCCCGCACCGCTTCCAACCGGTTGGCCGGATCCATTTGGTAACTTTTCCGATCCCCAAACTGAGGGGTGGATTGGGCCGCATCGCGGAACGGGCCGTATAAGGCGGAGGCATATTTAACGGCATAAGACATGATGGGCAGCTGAGTAAACCCTGCCTCATCCAGGCCTTGACGGATGGCTTGTACAAAACCATCCATCATGTTGGACGGTGCAATGATGTCTGCTCCTGCTCTGGCTTGTGACACGGCCGTTTTAACCAACAGCTCCAGGGAAGGATCATTGTCAACAACGCCGTCGGTTATCACGCCACAATGGCCGTGGTCAGTATATTCACATAAACAGGTGTCGGCAATCACCACCAGTTCAGGGTGCTTTTCTTTGATCAGCCGGGTGGCTCGTTGAATGATCCCATCCTCGGCGTAAGCTTCACTACCCACATCATCTTTATGGTCAGGCACTCCAAACAGAATAACGGCCGGAATATTGAGAGAAACAATTTCAGCCAGCTCATCCTCAAGCCGATCCAAGGATAATTGAAAAACCCCCGGCATGGAAGGAACCTCTATTTTTTTATTTTCCCCTTCCGTAACAAACAAAGGATAGATCAGATCGTCCACACTGATGGCGGTTTCGCGCACCATGCGCCGTACGGTTTCGTGCATGCGCAGTCTCCGGAAACGTTTAAACATATCCTCACCTCTCTAGGGAATTGTTTCCATCCGTTCCGCTCCATTAGCTTTGCTCCTGTGGATGTCAATGGGTCTTATGTACTAAAATAAGCGATCATCGCCTTTAGCAAGCCAAGGACGGTATGCTCCTCTGCCACAATATCCACGCGATATCCACGCAATCTAGCCTCCTGAGCCGTCACCGGCCCAATACACGCAAATACAGGCAGCTTCCTTTTGTCTTTTCCCGGATGATCTGAAGAGGAAAAAATACGGTCAAAAGCTTTAACCGTGGAAGCACTGGTAAAGGTGACCACATCCGCTTCCCCACTTAATATGGCCTGCCAGTAAACGGGATTGACCTGGTCAATCAATCGCGTTTGATATACGATCAGCTCCTCCACTTCATATCCTTTTTCCCGTAAAGCCTCCACCAAATAAGGACGCACTTCCTTGGCCCGGGGATAAAGGAGACGACTGCCCTTCGGTAAGATGTGGGGGAGAAGTTTCGCCATCCCTTCTTGAAGATATTGTTGAGGTATTCGCACATGGGTGAGGCCATAATGTTTTACCCGCTCTGCGGTCTTGGGACCAACGGCTATCAGGGCCTTTTCGTTCAAAAGGGTGAGAATCTGACGGTCATTCTCAAGGTGCGGGGATCTGCCACCATCCGTTTGATCACCCGCTTTCACCCTGTTTAACCATTTAAAAAAGTAGTCAACCCCCTGAACACTGGAAAATAGAATGCCCTGGCATTGTTCTAGGGAGGAAACGGCTGTAGACTTTGCCTTAATATCTTTGACGCACTCTGTCCGGATCAGGGGCATGATGAGGGGATTGGCTTGATAGCGACGCAAAAGGGTCACCATTTCCCGGGCTGCCTCTTCAGGACGGGTGACCACCACCGTTTTTCCGGCTAATGGCGATGTTTCCTCGTTCATAGTCCCAGCTCTCTCTTCACTTCAGCCAAAATTTTGTCGCCCCCTTGAGCCTTTAATTGGTCGGCCAAAAGACGCCCCAATTGGTGCGGATCCCTTCCCGTTAGCGAAGCTTTTAAGATGCGCTTTCCGTCAGAGGAGGCAATTAAACCCGTTAATTGAAGCTCATCTGCCCGTTCGCTTCCGAAACAAGCCACCGGAACATGGCAGCTCCCTCCCATTTCCTTTAAAAACTCCCGTTCGGCCGTCACACAGCGGGCTGTGGGCTCGTGGTTGATCTGACTTAAGATCTCCTTCAGCTCATCATCATCTGAACGACACTCAATGGCCAAGGCCCCCTGGCCAACGGCAGGCAGGAAGGTTTCCGTCTCTAGATATTGACTGATCTGCTCGGTATAACCTAAACGTTTCAGCCCCGCAGCGGCAAGAATGATGGCGTCATACCCTTCTTCCTTAAGTTTGCGCAACCGGGTGTCAATATTGCCCCTAATCCATTTTATCTTAAGGTCCGGCCGCAGCTTTAGCAGTTGGGCCGTGCGCCTTAAGCTGCTGGTTCCCACCACAGCTCCTAGGGGCAGCTCTTTAAGCGAACTTCCGCCGTTAGAAATTAAACAATCCCGGGGATCTTCCCGCTCTGGCAAACAAGCCAACATGAGCCCTGGGGGGAGTTCACCTGGCATATCTTTGGCACTGTGGACAGCACAATCGATTTCTCCAGTCAGAAGGGCTTGCTCAATCTCTTTCACAAAAAGCCCCTTACCCCCCACTTTGGAAAGCATGCGGTCTACAATCTGATCCCCCTTGGTCACGATGGGTTTAATCTCAAATTGATAGGGAAGACCTAAACCTTTTAATTGCTCAATCACCCAGTGGGTTTGTACCATGGCCAATCGACTTTGCCTTGATCCCACCACGATCGTCCGTTTCAAAACAACCATCCTCTCTGGAGAGTTTAACTATGAAACTGGGTAAACCGGACTGAAAGAAAATAGTTGGCTAAAAGGAGCAGAAAACAAAGGATATTGACCTGGGCTGTCAATTTTCCCCCATGTCCTCGGGTTAGGCGGAGATAAAAAAAGAAACTGTATGCCCCAATCACCACCAGGGAAAACCACACCTTAATGTCTTGCCAAACCCGTATGTCCAACACATCATCGGCACGAATTAAACCGAGCACCAAACTGGCTAACAAAAGCGGAAAGCCTACCATATTGACCAGTAATGCAGTGGAATCAAGACGAGTCAAGCCGGGCCAGCGGTAAAGATGCTTAATCCGTTTTTTCTTGAGCAGAAAGTGCTCCAGAGCGTATAACAGGGAGATTATAAAGGAGATGGTAAAAGCAGCGTAACTGAGAAAAGCCAACGTGATATGGATCAAAATCCACTCAGATGTGAGTTGGGCAGCCATTTCAGCGGAAAAGTCACGGCCGGCCACGAAAATGCTGAGGGCTAAAGCCACAAATCCAGCCAGATTGGCCAAAAAAAGGAGCAAATCCAATTTTAAAAAACGGTGGGCTAACAAACTAAAAGAGATGATCAGCCAGGCATAAAAAAATAAGGTATCGGACTGGGATGAAAACAGACCGGTGGAGCCCCAGCCTTTGCTAAGGAGATAGACAAACTGTAAACACCACTCAATAGCAAGCAACCAGAAGGCCGCTTGATTGACCTTCCGGTTGGGTTGTACCATATCAATAAAATAAAACAACAGGCTGATGATGAGGATGATCAGCAGCAAAGAGTAAAACTCACTGTTCACTAGCACCGGCCAGAACCTCCTAATTATCCTTTCACAGGAAGTTCTTCTGCGTAAACCGGCTTATTTACGCTTTTGGGATCCAAATTTTCTGCCAAACGTCTTACAGGATCAATATCCTCTTCTTTATGGAGATGGTCTTCCAAAGCAAAAATCTCAGCAAACAAATGGAGCGCTTCCTTGGAACCACGCTGGGCAGCCATCTCTTTAATGCGCACAATAGGATCATGCATCATCTGATTGATGATGCTTTTGGTATATTTCCGAATCAGACGCAGTTCATTTTCCGTTAAATCCGGCAATTTATTTTCAATCTTGCGCATCGCCTCTTCCTGAATGCCTTTTGCTTTCTCCTGGAGGGCGGTAATTAACGGCACCACACCCAAGGTGTGCAACCAATGTTTAAAACTAACCAACTCTTCTTCAATCATCGTTTCCACCAGTTTGGCCTCTTTTTCCCGCTCTTCCAAATTGGCCTCTACGATGCCGTTTAAGTCATCAATGTCGTACAGGAAGACCTGATCAAGCTCCCCCACAGCCGGGTCAACATCCCGGGGAACAGCAATGTCAATCACAAACAGCGGACGATGGGAGCGGCCCAGCATCGCTTCTTCAATCTGCTCCTGAGTGAGGACATATCCTCTTGCCCCGGTCGAACTAATCACAATATCCGCCTCTTTGACCGCTTCATCCAAATGGTCAAATCCTAAGGCGCTGCCACCGAAGGGTTTGGCCAGCTCTTCCGCCTTTTCCACTGTGCGGTTAACCACCGTGATCTGGTTAACACCTTGATCCACTAAATGCTTCAAAGTCAGTTCACCCATTTTCCCAGCGCCAATGATAAGCGTTTTTTTGTTGCTCAGCTCACCGTGGATCTGGCGGCTCAGCTCCACGGCGGCATAGCTGACTGAAACGGCATGCTGGCCTATCTTCGTTTGGGCGTGAGCCCGCTTGGCCAAAGTAATCACATTTTTAAAAAGGGTATTAAAAATAGTGCCGGTCGTTTTTTCTTTTTGGGCGGCAAAAAAAGCCTGTTTCACCTGACCCAGGATTTGCGTCTCTCCAATCACCATGGAATCAAGTCCACAGGCTAAACGGAACAGGTGACGAATAGCCTGATCATTTTCTTTATATTGAATACAAGAGATAAAATCTTCCCGTTTGACCCCAAACCAGTCGCTCATAAACCGAACAATAAAGTCCCGGCCCCGGTGCAGCTGATCCACCAGGGCAAAAATCTCCGTTCGGTTGCAGGTGGATAGCAACACACATTCCAAAATACTTTTCGTCTTTCTTAAGGCTGCCAAAGCTTCTGGAAGCTCCGTCTCACTGACCGCAAACTTTTCCCGCACTTCAACAGGTGTTTGTTTGTAGTTGAGGCTGACCGTTAATATGTGCATGATTTCACCTCTTTAATTGAAACAGGCACCCAGATCTCTAGTACGTCCTTTAACCTCGATCCCATTGATTTTCCGTCCACATTTATTTCTTATTATAACAAATCGTCTAGCAAAGTTTTGGCTCAAATTGTGACATCTATGTAACGCTCCAAGTAAGCCCACACCTCGTCTCTACCTGTTCCTGTCAGAGATGAAAAAGGGATGAGGGCTTCCTCTGGCTTCAGTTGAAGTGCTTTTCTAATCTCCTTAAGCTGGGCCTGCACCTTATTTTTTGATAATTTATCTGATTTGGTGGCAACCACCAAGCGGTTGACGCCATGATAGTGGAGCCAATCGGCCATAAGCCGGTCATCCTCCGTTGGCCGATGGCGAATGTCCACCACATGACATACCAGGCTGAGTTGGGGCCGGGTGGTGAGATATTGCTCAATAAATTGGGCCCAGCGCTGCCGTTCTCGCTTCGATACTTTGGCATAACCATAGCCAGGCAGATCAACCAGATATAGGCGGTCATTCACCCTATAAAAGTTGATGGTTTGGGTTTTGCCTGGCTGGGAGCTGGTTCTGGCTAATTTTTTACGGTTAACCAATGTGTTGATCAGAGAAGACTTGCCTACATTGGAGCGACCCACTAAAGCGATCTCAGGCAACACGTCCTGCGGGTATTGTTTAGGGCTGACCGCTAAAGCCACCAGTTCAGCTTGGTTCACCTGCATGGGCAGGCGCCCCTTTCTGTTCAACCAAAGCGTGTTTAAGCACTTCATCCATATGTTCGACACAAACGATGGTTAACTCCTGACGCACACTGGCGGGAATATCATCAATATCTTTTTCATTTTCCTTGGGGATAACGATTTTGGTCAGTCCGGCACGGTGGGCAGCCAATGCTTTCTCTTTTAAACCACCAATGGGCAAGACACGACCTCTTAAGGTAATTTCGCCCGTCATCCCCACTTCTTTGGAAACGGGTTTCCCGGTTAAAGCGGAGACCAAAGCGGTCGCCATGGTGATGCCGGCTGAGGGCCCGTCTTTCGGAATGGCCCCTTCCGGAACATGGATATGGACATCATATTTTTCATAAAAATCAGGGTCTACCTTTAACTCGTGAGCTTTGGAACGGATGTAACTAAATGCGGCTTGAGCCGATTCTTTCATCACTTCACCCAGCTGGCCGGTTAACGTTAACTTCCCTTTGCCGGGAAAAACGGTCACCTCTACGCTTAATGTATCGCCGCCCACAGACGTCCAGGCGAGCCCCGTCACCACGCCCACCTGATCGGTCACTTCTGCCAATCCATAGCGATATTTTGGTTTGCCCAGCAGCTCTTCCAGGGTGTTTTCCGTCACCACCACCCTTTTCTTTTCGCCGGACACTATCATTTTGGCCCCCTTGCGACAAATGGTGGCCAGCTGTCGCTCCAGATTGCGCACCCCCGCCTCCCGAGTATAATGCCTAATCACCTTATAGATGGCTTCTTCCTTTATTTGAAGTTGATTTCTCTTTAAGCCATGTTCATTCAGCTGTTTGGGCAAGAGATGCTTGAGAGCAATCTCTTTTTTCTCTACTTCGGTATAACCGGGGATGTTGATCACTTCCATCCGGTCCAACAAGGGACGGGGAATGGTATGGGTCGTGTTGGCGGTGGTAATAAACATCACCTTGGATAAATCGTAAGGTTCTTCAATGTAATGATCGCTAAAGGTGTTATTTTGTTCCGGATCCAATACCTCCAGCAGAGCACTGGCCGGATCACCTCTGAAATCTGAAGCCATCTTATCGATTTCATCCAATAAAAAAACGGGATTAATCGTTCCTGCTGTTTTCATCCCCTGAATGATTCGTCCGGGTAATGCCCCCACATAGGTACGTCGATGGCCTCTAATCTCAGCCTCATCCCTCACCCCACCCAAAGAGATGCGGACAAATTTACGTCCCATCGACTTAGCGATGGAACGGGCAAGGGACGTTTTGCCCACTCCAGGTGGCCCCACCAAGCAAAGAATGGGCCCTTTAATTTTGTTGACCAACTTTTGAACCGCCAAGTACTCCAAAACCCGTTCTTTCGGTTTTTCTAAGCCGAAATGGTCGGCATCCAATATTTTTTGGGCTTCGTTCAAATCGATGCGATCTTCCGTTTGTTCCGTCCATGGGAGATTAAGTAACCAATCAATATAAGTGCGAATCACGCCACTTTCCGCGGAGGTGGGAGGCATCTTTTCGTAACGCTCAAGCTCTTTCTCCACTTTTTCCTTAATGTTTGGAGGGGGATTTTTCTTGTCAAGCAAGCGCTTAATCTCTTCCACTTCACTGCTTTTGCCATCTTTCTCCCCCAGCTCTTTCTGAATGGCCTTCATTTGCTCCCGTAAATAGTATTCTTTTTGGGTTTTCTCCATTGACTTTTTAACCCGTTGACCGATTTTGCGCTCCAGCTCCAGCACTTCTTTTTCGTTGTTTAAAATGGCCAGTATCTTTTCCAGGCGCTCACGTACATTGATAATTTCCAATATGGCTTGTTTGTCTTTTATTTTTAAAGATAGATAGCCGGCGATCACGTCGGCCAGACGGCCAGGTTCTTCAATATCTTTCACGGTGGTCAATGTTTCCGGCGTGATTTTTTTAGACAGGGAGATGTATTGCTCAAACTGTTTGACGACAGAACGCATCAGCGCTTCGGTTTCCAACTCATTATCATCTTCATCATACAGTCGTTTAGCTTGGACGATTAAAACTTGATCATCGGGAAGGAAAGATTCTATACGGGCTCGATACAGCCCCTCTACCAAAACCCGGATGGTGCCGTTGGGCAGCTTCAACATCTGTTTAACGTGGGCCACGGTCCCAATCTGATAAAGATCATCTTGCTGCGGCTCATCAATGTGGAGATCTTTTTGAGTGACCAGCAAAATTTGATGATCGTCCATCATGGCCTTTTCCAAAGCATTGATTGACTTGGGCCGCCCCACATCCAGGTGCAGTACCATCGTTGGATAGACAATGATTCCCCTCAAGGGGAGGAGCGGGATGATCCGCTGATCCTTGTGATCTCTATCATTCCCCATAACACGGTCACCTCCATCGCGCCTCAAATACATGCGACAAGCATAAATGTAAATCTCATTTTAGCTTATACCCTATTTTTTGTCTAACGAGAGTACTACTGGATCATCCAGCCCCGGGGCCAAATTTATGCACGGTTAACTGATGGTTGATGACTGGGCTGACAAAACACCTGATTTAGGCAAAATGTCCAGCTGTGATTCAGGTTTTTTGATCAAAGCGATACGCAACACATCTTCCAAACGGTCCACAGGGATCACTTCGATCCCTTTTATCTCCTTAAAGAGGCTTTGATCATTTTCTCGGGGAATAATGACCCGCTCACAGCCCGCCAATTTAGCTGCCTCCACTTTGGTCACGACGCCACCCACCGGTTTCACTCGACCATGAATGCTAATCTCCCCGGTCATAGCCAGCTTATTGTCCACAGGGATATTTTTGATGGCCGAATAGATGGCGGTGGCCATACTAATGCCGGCGGACGGACCATCAACGGGAATACCTCCCGGAAAATTTATGTGCAAATCATAGGCATAAGGATCCACATCTGTTTTGCGGAGAACGGTAAGCACATTTTCAATGGAGCCCTTGGCCATTGATTTGCGACGAATGGAGCGTCCCCGCTCTCCCATGGTTTCCTCTTCAGCCACGCCGGTAATATTGACCGTGCCCTTCGTTCCTGCGGGGACGGGAATAGCCGTCACCTCTATTTCCAGCAAAGCGCCCATGTTAGGACCAAAAACAGCCAATCCGTTCACAATGCCCACCTGAGGTTCAGAGGGCACTTTCTTCTCTGGACGAGGCGATTTCTGGCTGCTGTAAATCACCCATTCCACATCACTCGTTTTTATTTTTTTCCGCCCTTCACTTTGGGCAATGCCAGCAGCAATCTGGATCACATTCACCGCTTCCCGTCCATTGACGCAGTAGCGCGTGATAACGTCAATGGCCCCCTCTTCATACTCATACTTGATTTTTTTCAAGGTGTTGCGAGCAATATGGGCAATCTCTTCCGGCTTTAAAGCCCTGAAAAATATTTCTAAACAGCGGGAACGTATCGCTGGCGGTATCTCCTCCGGCAGTCGTGTGGTAGCTCCCACCAGACGAAAGTCGGCGGGGAGACCATTTTGAAAAATATCATGAATATGGTTGGGAATCTGAGGGTTTTCCTCACTGTAGTAGGCGCTTTCCAAAAATACTTTGCGATCTTCAAGTACTTTTAATAATTTATTCATTTGAATGGGATGCAATTCGCCTATTTCATCGATGAATAAAATGCCGCCATGGGCTTTCGTCACCGCTCCCGGTTTAGGTTGGGGGATGCCGGCCTGCCCCATCGCCCCCGCTCCCTGATAAATAGGATCATGTACGGATCCAATCAGGGGATCGGCAATGCCCCGTTCATCAAAACGTGCCGTGGTGGCATCCAATTCAACAAATTTAGCATCCGTGTTAAAAGGTGAAACAGGCGACTTTTTCGCTTCCTCCAGCACCAGACGGGCGGCCGCCGTTTTTCCCACACCTGGTGGACCGTAAATGATCACATGCTGGGGATTGGGACCGCACAACGCAGCGCGCAACGCTTTAATCCCATCATCTTGTCCCACAATCTCTTCAAAGGAGCTGGGTCTCACTTTTTCATTTAGCGGCTGGGTTAAGGAGATGGAGCGCAAGCGACGCAACTGTTCCAGCTCTTTGCGGGATTCTTTGTCCACTGCGATGCGATTGCTGCGCTGGGTGCGCAACAGATTCCAAAAGTACAGCCCGATGATAATCCCGAAGAAAACTTGAACCAAAATGACCACCATCATAAAATCCATGTTTATCCCCCCGGTAGGACCTTGTTCTAATTCATATTTTGTAGTATTACCTTCGGCCCTTAGAGATAAACAAAAAACCGCTTAAGATTCCTTAAGCGGTGGGAATGGATAAACAGGTTAAATCTCTTAATCTAGAGCCCGCATAAAAGGTCTATGCTGTCTCCTTAGGCTTCTCACTTTGGATCACTTGACCTTCCGTGGTGATCAGCACGGGGGGATACTGATTTTCAACCACTTCTTTCGTAATGACGCACTTTTTAATATCGGTGCGGGAAGGAACGTCAAACATCACATCCAACATGATGTTTTCGATGATGGAGCGCAAGCCCCGTGCTCCCGTATTGCGTTTGATGGCTTCTTTCGCAATAGAGACCAAAGCCTCATCTTCAAATTCCAGTTCAACGCCATCCATTTCCATTAATTTTTGATATTGTTTAACCAGGGCATTTTTAGGTTGGGTTAAAATTTGGACCAAAGCCTCTTCGTCTAGAGGTTGCAGCGTGGCCACAACAGGCAACCGGCCCACAAATTCAGGAATCAGCCCATATTTCAACAGATCTTCAGGAAGCACGTGAGATAAGTATTCCCCTTGTTGCATTTCCCGGCTTTCCTGGGGGGCTCCAAAGCCGATCACTTTTTTACCAATGCGCCGCTTAATGATCTGTTCAATACCATCAAAGGCTCCTCCACAAATGAAGAGGATATTGGTGGTGTCAATTTGGATAAATTCCTGATGGGGGTGCTTCCGTCCACCCTGTGGCGGAACACTGGCAACGGTCCCCTCTAAAATTTTTAGCAAGGCTTGCTGTACACCTTCTCCAGAGACATCACGGGTGATGGAAGGGTTTTCAGATTTGCGGGCCACTTTATCAATTTCGTCAATGTAGATAATCCCTTTTTCAGCCCGCTCCACATCATAATCGGCTGCTTGGATCAGCTTAAGTAAAATGTTCTCCACATCTTCCCCCACGTAGCCCGCTTCTGTTAAGGAGGTGGCGTCAGCAATGGCAAAAGGCACATTGAGCACCCGGGCCAGTGTTTGGGCCAGAAGGGTTTTCCCACTTCCGGTGGGTCCTAAGAGCAGGATATTGCTCTTGGCAATTTCCACATCATCCGATTTGGCCCCTGACCGAATGCGTTTATAGTGGTTATAGACAGCGACGGAAAGGGCTTTTTTAGCCAAATCTTGACCGATCACATAGTCATCCAGGTGTTGGCGCAACTCATGGGGTTTAGGCAGCTCCTTAAAGTCAAGCTCCTCTTCATGCCCCAGCTCTTCTTCCACAATCTCGGTGCACAGCTCAATACATTCATCACATATATAAACGCCAGGGCCAGCCACCAGTTTCCGGACCTGATCCTGTGACTTGCCACAAAACGAACATTTCAGCTGACCCTTCTCCTCATTAAATTTAAACATTTCTTCACCCCTCTAGCTTTGGTTAATGCGGGTGATCACCTGATCGATCAAACCATACTCTTTAGCTTCCTCGGCCGTCATAAAAAAGTCTCGATCGGTATCTTGTTCAATGCGCTCCAGCGGTTGCCCAGTTCGTTCGGCATAAATGCGGTTCAATTTTTGCTTGGTTTTGATGATCCAGTCCGCATGGATTTTAATGTCAGTCGCCTGCCCCCTCACCCCACCCAGGGGTTGGTGCATCATCACTTCACTGTTGGGCAGAGCGAAGCGCTTTCCTTTGGCTCCTGCCGCCAGTAGGAAAGAACCCATACTGGCAGCAAGGCCTATGCATATGGTGGAAACGTCAGGTTTTATGTATTGCATGGTGTCATAAATGGCAAGTCCCGCTGTGACCGAGCCGCCTGGTGAGTTTATGTACAGATGAATATCTTTGTCCGGATCTTCAGCAGCGAGAAAAAGAAGCTGGGCCACCACCGTATTGGCCACCACATCATCAATGGCGGTTCCTAAAAAGATAATTCGATCTTTGAGGAGACGGGAGTATATATCATATGCCCTTTCACCACGGTTGGTCTGTTCTACAACATAGGGAATGAGGTTCACTTAACCACCCCTTTCTCAACCCATCATAAACTAACATCTCAAAAAAGTTAAGAAAGAAGGCACGCTTGACACGTACCTTGACGAAACGCTTGTTACTCTTTGCTTTCTGTTTCTTTTTGTCCTTCTTCTTGCTGTTCCTCTTCTGGCTGAGCTTCAACCGTTTTACTATGTTCCACTAAAAAGTCGAGGGTTTTTCTAAATTGGATATCCGTTTTGATCCGGTCCAGGCTGCCTTGGGACTGGAACACCTTTTTCAGTTGTTCTTTATCCTGACTGTACAGCTCAGCCATTTTATCCAATTCTTTATCGATATCCTCTTCGGTCACCTCTATATTTTCCGCCTTGCCGATGGCCTCAATGGTTAAGCTGATCCGCACCCGTTTTTCAGCATCTTCCTTAAACTGTTCCTTCAGCTGTTCCATAGAAGAGCCGGTAAATTTGAAGTAGTTATCCAGATCTAACCCTTGGAACCGAAGGCGTTGCTCAAAATCTTGAACCATATGCTCCACTTCGTGATCGATCATCACTTGGGGAATGTCGATCTCCGCCTTTTCAGCGGCTTTTTCAGCCACCCTATCCCGCTTGTAATTCTCTTCTTCTTGTTTAGCCTGCTCTTCTAATTTTTGGCGCAGATCGGCTTTAAACTCTTCCAAGGTTTCAAATTCAGAAACATCTTTGGCAAATTCATCATCCAACTCGGGGAGCTTCTTACGTTTAATTTCATTAACCTTTACTTTAAATACCGCTTCTTTCCCTTTCAGTTCCTCCACATGATACTCTTCAGGGAAAGTAACCTTAATCTCCTTTTCCTCTCCTTTAGCCATGCCAACCAGCTGCTCTTCAAAACCGGGGATAAAGGTGTTGGAACCCAATTCCAAATTGTAGTTTTCAGCTTTACCCCCCTCAAAGGGTTCACCATCAATAAAGCCTTCAAAATCGATAACAGCCAAGTCGCCGTTTTCCAGTTTACCGTCTTCAACCACGATTAATTCAGCCTGCCGTTCCCTAATGCGCTCCAGTTCCTCTTGGACCTGTTCATCGGTCACTGAGAAATCTTTGGCTGGAATCTCCAGACCTTTATATTCTCCTAACTTCACTTCAGGTTTTACAGTGACAACGGCTTTAAAAATCAGATTTTTCCCTTTTTCCAGCTGTTCTATGTCAACCTCAGGTTGGTCGACAGGTTCAATCCCTGTCTCCTCCACCGCTTTTTGGTAAGCCTGAGGCAAAATAATGTCCAGAGCATCTTGATATAAGGCTTCCACTCCAAAGCGAGCTTCAAAGATGCGACGCGGTACTTTCCCTTTGCGGAAACCAGGGACCGTAACCTGCTTAACCACTTTTTTAAAGGCCTGATCTAAGGCTTTGTCAAACTCCTCCTTTGCTACCTCCACAGTTAAAACTCCCTGGTTACCCTCTTGTTTTTCCCATTTGGCACTCATCTTATGTGTCCCTCCTATAACCTTTCCCACAAAAACTATGTCACTTCAACATTGTTTGTTGGGCCATGCGCTATCGTAGGACTCACTTATCCTCACAGTATGTACGTAACTTCCTGCATAACCACTTCATTATAACATATAGATAACCCTTTTCAACAAGGGATAAACAGCATGATTAATGACTAATTTATAATACTCTGCTCCATCTGTCCACTATTAAAACCTTTAGATCACCTCAATGCCAAATTCTTGTAGTAAATCAGTGAGGCGAGACAAAGGCAGCCCAACCACATTAAAGTAATCGCCTTCAATGTGATCCACCAGAAGTGCACCATAACCTTGAATACCGTAGGCTCCTGCTTTGTCTAAGGGCTCGCCAGTTTGGATGTAACGTCTGATTTGCTGATCTGTCAAAGGTTTAAAGGTGACCTGCGTCATCCGATAATCAACCACCGCCCGATCGGTTGCGGTATCAATGCAGGCGACACCGCTATACACCTGGTGCGTATTCCCTTGCAACAAGGAAAGCATGCGAAAAGCCTCTTCTTCATCTCGAGGTTTTCCTAAAATCACACCATTCCAAACGACAATGGTATCTGCACCTATCACGACGGCTTTCTCCTTGTCTCCAGCCAGTTCATCACTTACCGCTCGCGCTTTTCTTAAAGCCAAGGTGCGCACCACATCAGCGGGAGGCAATGTTAGGTCTACCGTCTCATCAACGGATTTGACCATAATCTCGAAGGGGCAGCCTAAAAGACGCATCAATTGCTGCCGCCGTGGAGAGGATGAAGCTAAGACAAGTCGAGGTGGTTGGGACTGCACAGGTATCACCTTTCCTGATTTATCCTTATAAAAAACTAAAAAGCCATCTTAATACAGATGGCCTCACTTATATCTATATTATGGCGTCCCAGAGAGGATTCGAACCCCTGACCGACGGCTTAGAAGGCCGCTGCTCTATCCTGCTGAGCTACTGGGACGCGACGTCGATCTGGGTTTGTCTGGTTGAAAATGGAGCGGGCGATGGGAATCGAACCCACGCTACCAGCTTGGAAGGCTGGAGTTCTACCACTGAACTACGCCCGCAATGGAACTTTCAGCGACAACATATAATATACAACACTTTGAGAGGAGAGTCAACCTGTCCCCACGGGATTTTGTTTTTCATTTATTTCATATCATCTATTTTTTTCCTGCCACTTTCGGACAAACTGCTCTAAAGCTTGGGCCCGATGGCTAATTTTATTTTTCTCTTCCAAGGTCAGCTCGGCCATCGTTTTATGAAACTGGGGTAAATAAAAGACAGGATCATAACCAAAACCAGAAGTGCCTTTAGGCTCCTCAGCGATGAAACCAGAACAGGTGCCTTTAACCAGAAGAGGCGCTTTATCTTCTTCAATGTAAGCGATGACGCACACAAAACGGGCTGTGCGTTTATGATGGGGAACCCTTTTTAGTTGGTCTAACAATTTGGCCACATTTTCCGCATCAGTGGCGTTGGGACCTGCAAAGCGGGCTGAAAATACCCCGGGTTTCCCCCCCAAAGCATCCACTTCTAAACCTGAATCGTCAGCGATGGTCGGGAGCTGAAAGGCTTCAGCATAAGCCTTGGCCTTCAGGAGGGCATTCTCTTCAAAGGTAAGGCCATCTTCCACCACCTTTGGAGCCTCTTGATTCAAATCGAGTGGGGTGATCAAGTCAAAGCCAAGGCGACTTAGCATAGCTTTAAACTCTTTTTGCTTTCCCTTATTGGTTGTGGCCAAGAGTACTCTCTGCATCCGCTTCTCCCTCATTTTGAGCTGTTTCTTCCTTTGTCTGAACGGTTTCAGCCGTCCCTTGCTCGATTTGATCGGCGATCGGACCCAACACCTCTTTTTGGATTTGGATCAGTTTTTCAATCCCCTTAGTAGCATAGGCTAATAATGAGTCAAGCTGACTGCGGGAAAAGGATTGCTCTTCACCGGTCCCCTGAATTTCTACAAACTCACCGCTCCCCGTCATCACCACATTCATATCCACTTTGGCCTGGGCATCTTCAGCATAACATAAGTCTAACATCACTTGATCATCATCTAATATTCCCACACTGGTGGCTGCTAAAAAATCTCGGACTGGAAGGCGAGGCAGAACACCCTCCTGAACCAATTTGTTTAATGCAAAGCAGAGGGCAACAAAAGCGCCAGTAATGGATGCCGTCCGAGTGCCTCCATCCGCCTGAATCACGTCACAATCCAACCAAACAGTTCGCTCACCCAAAGCCTCCAGATCGATGACCGAACGCATCGCCCGGCCAATCAGGCGCTGAATCTCCATGGTGCGCCCACTCACTTTTCCCCTAACCGATTCCCGCACATTGCGCTGTTCTGTTGCCCGAGGTAACATCGCATATTCTGCAGTTACCCATCCTTTTCCTTGACCGCGCAAAAAAGGGGGGACCTTATCTTCAATGGTGGCCGTACAAACAACCCGCGTGTCACCCACTTCGATTAAAACCGATCCCTCTGCATATTTAACATAATCAGGGGTAATAACCACTTGACGCAATTGATCGGTGCTGCGTTGATCTGCTCTCATGAAACACTTCCTCTCCTCTTTCCGTATACAACCCAAAGAGGTATATACCCATAGATTTATTCCCTTTATTCACTTTCATCCCCATTTTTGGGTGTCAATTACTGGTTGAGTTTAGCCGGATGTAAGCGGAAAAAAAGAGGTAAGCGACGGCTACCTCTTTTTTCCACACCCATTATACCAAGCTTAACCATTAAAAGCTAGCAACGTTAACGGATGCAGGACGGGAAACAGGCTGAGCGGCATTTTCCTGGCTTCCTTCCACCAGCACTTGAACTTTGCTCACAGGCTCAATTTCGGTTAAAGACAGAACGAGGGAATTAAGGGCTTGATCAGAAAGCTGGCTCGCTTCCTGTTCATCGTCAGAAGATGATGGTTTTATGCGCAATAGCGCCAAATCGTTCTCTAAGGAAACCTCGGCCATAGCCAGTTTTTCAGAAAGGAGGGAATATAAACCTGACCCCACTCGGGGGCCGGCCTGAAGCTCATCAAGGGTGGCTTGCAACAGATTATCCGTTTGAGGGATTAAACGGGTCACCGGTACAAAATAATCAAACTGACCGCTAGGGCTTTGGCCTAAAAAATACAAGGTGACCGCCGAACTTAAACCGATTTGGGTTCCCTCCGACACTTCCAAGTTGATGCCATCTTTACGGCTTAACGGTTGGTTGATCGGCGTGCCGTTGACTGGCATTGTTTCCTGAACATAACCATTAATCATAATTTTGACATTATTGATGTTTTCAAATTCTGTTAAGGTATACGTGATGGCTTCCAAGATCCCTTTCTCATCTTCCGGCTGATAATTTTTAAATTCAGATGAGAAATCGACCACGGCCGTATCCCCATCAATTTTGACACTCAACTCCGTTCCGGCAGGTAATACCGCCCGCATACCATCTGGTAGCTGTTCTGTCACCGGACCATCGACGACAAGGTACTCCAAAGCTTGTTTGGCTACACCTTCAGTACGAGGCACTTTAATGGTCAGAGGGACCACATGGCCATTATGATCAAAAACATAGATGGTGCGATCCACCATTTGTTCTTGAGATGTGGCTTCATCCTTTGTTCCCTCTTGCTCGTCAGAGATTTGTTCTTCCTCCTTTCCTTCTTCATCCATTCCCTCTTCAAAATCAAATTCAATTTCGTCGTCACTTAAATAATCCTCTTGTGGCGGATCAATCGCCTCAGATCCTGTATCCTGACTAGAACCAAATAAGCATCCCGAAAGCATGGCACAGACGAATAGCGCGCTGGCCATGAGCCACACAAGTTTCCACCGTTTCATAACAACCCCTCCTGCCAGGTTTGTACTATATATACGAGCCGCCCAAGCATTTTATAACTTCTTGTCTGGAGGTTAAAAAAATTATCTTCCTTTTTTGCAGGAGACGTTTACTCAATCGATCTTGAGGCGATTTAAACGAGAAAACAAAAAAGGAGACTGTAAAACACAGTCTCCTTCCTTTTAGGCGTGGCTGACCAATGAGACC
>CALFAC010000131.1 GCA_937927935.1 uncultured Bacillaceae bacterium | reverse complement strand
GCTTGGATAAGCCCACCATTTCCATCAATTCATCCACTTTACTTTGCACCTGTTCAGGATCGATGACACCATGGACAAGCAGAGGCTCAGCCAATATATCTTTGACCCGTTTTCTGGGATTGAGGGACGAATACGGATCCTGAAAAATCATCTGCATATCGGTCCGCACTTGCTTCATTTTCTGAGACGGATAGTCTAAAATATTTTCATTTTGAAAAATGATCCGTCCCTCCGTTGGTTTCTCCAGGCGAATGATGGAACGTCCTATGGTTGATTTGCCACATCCTGATTCCCCAACTAGGCCCAAGGTTTCGCCAGGGTAGATGGAAAAATTGACGCCGTCTACCGCTTTGACATACCCGACGGTTCTCGATAGAACACCCTTTTTTATGGGATAATAGGTTTTTAAATCTTCAACAGAGAGGAGGGGGGCAGCATCTGCTGTTTTAGCCATGCGTCACACTCCTTGCTGTCTCCATGTGTTCATTATCGTACAGCCAACATCTCGCCCAGTGAGCCTCTTCCACTGCCATCAAAGGGGGTGCTTGTTCCCCGCACTTGGGTTGGGCAAAAGGACAGCGGGATTGAAATCGGCAGCCTGTAGGCATCTCATGTAACGAAGGGACAGTCCCCGGGATGGACTTAAGCCTTTCGCCATCTTCTCTTTCCACATGGGGGATGGATTGCATGAGCCCTTGAGTGTAAGGGTGTTTAGGCGAATCAAATAGGGTAAATACATCCGCTTGTTCCACCACTTGTCCAGCATACATCACAATCACCTGGTCGGCCATCTCCGCAATCACCCCTAAATCATGGGTGATTAACATGATGGCTGCACCGGTCTCGTCTCGCAATTTTTTCATCAGTTCCAATACTTGCGCCTGTATGGTTACGTCTAAGGCCGTTGTAGGCTCGTCAGCGATCAGCAGTTTCGGATTGCAGGCCAGGGCCATGGCTATCATGACCCTTTGCCTCATTCCGCCTGACAAAGCATGGGGATAGTCATCAATCACCGCTTCAGCTCGCGGTATCCCTACTTTTTTCAACATATCGATGGCATAGGCACGGGCCTCTTTGCGGTTCATGTCTTGATGGAGGCGAATGCCTTCGATCAACTGGTGCCCGATGGTAAAAACGGGGTTGAGAGAGGTCATGGGTTCCTGAAAAATCATGGAGATTTCATTGCCCCGTATATGTCGCATTTCCGCTTCGCTCAGTTGAACAAGGTCTCTGTTTTGAAACAAAATTTGACCATTGCGAATTCTTCCCTTTTCACCTAACAGGCGCATGATGGAGAGGGAAGTGACACTTTTGCCACACCCCGATTCACCCACAATCCCCAAGGTTTCTCCGGGTTTAATCGTAAAGCTTACATCATCGATAGCCACCACTTCTCCATAATCGGTTCTAAAAGCTGTGCTTAAATTTTTGATCTCCAGAAGTGCCGACACAAATTTCACCTCCATCTTTGAAGGCATACCGATCCTAAAAAGCAAACTGACGGTATTGGGTCTGTACGGAAACCCATTTGGTGACGGTAAACTCCTCCACCACCCAGGGATAACCAAATCGGCCTAAACCGCTCGCTTTATTTCCACCAAAGGGAATATTGGGCGCATCATTCACCGTCTGGTCGTTGACGTGCGTCATCCCGCTATCAATTTGAATGGCGCACCGTTCCCCCTTTTCCAGATCTTGGGTAAAGATGGCAGAACTTAAACCATATTCCGTTTGATTGGCCAGCTCAATGGCTTCCTCATCGCTTGACGCTTTGATAATGGGGGCGATGGGGGCAAAAAGTTCCGTTTGGGCCAATGTGCTGGAGTTGTCCACGTTGATAAAAACATAAGGTGTGAGGATATTGCCCACTCGTTTACCTTCCAGGACGGCCACCGCTCCATCCCGCTTGGCCTGTTCAATCAGGTTAATAGCCCGCTCCAATTGCCGCTGGTTAATCAGGGGACCGATCACCGTCTCCGGATTTCGAGGGTCGCCATAGGGCAAAGCCTTGGCCCGTTCCACAAATTTATCTACAAATTCATCATGCTTGTCCTTGTGAACAATAATCCGATTGATAATCATGCAAATTTGCCCCTGATGGATAAACTTTCCAAAGATGGCCGCATCCACCGCCCGGTCTACATCGGCATCAGAAAGCACCACAAACGGACTATTTCCTCCCAATTCCAGAGAGACCCGCTTAAGATGACGGCCGGCCACTTCGCCCACATGACGGCCAACCCGGGAAGAACCGGTAAAGCTGATCAACCTCACATGGGGATTTTCCAGCATTTCATCGCCAATTTGTGGTATATCCGTCAAAATCACATTGAGAACACCAGGGGGCAAACCGGCTTCCTCAAACGCTTTGGCAATGATGGAACCACCGGTGAGGCCCACTTGAACATCCGGCTTGTGAACCACCGTGTTTCCTAAAGCCAGAGCAGGAGCAATGGTGCGCATGGAGAGGTTCATGGGAAAGTTGAAGGGAGAGATGGAAGAAATCACTCCCAGCGGTAAACGGTAAATGTGATTCACCTTGCCTTCGACGCCGGCGGGAACCTCCCTAATCTGATGGATTTCATCGGCCATATTGATGGCAGCTTCTAAAAATTCCATGGTTAGGTGATGCTCCACATTGGCTTTTAAGATGGTGCCACCCGTTTCCCGAACAATCACATCCACAATCTCATCCCGATGATCGGCCAAATATTGAGCGG
>CALFAC010000130.1 GCA_937927935.1 uncultured Bacillaceae bacterium | reverse complement strand
ACGGCGACCACCGAGATCTACACTCTTTCCCTACACGACGCTCTTCCGATCTGCAAAGAATTTGTCCAAAACAATCCTGAGATCGTTGAAAAAGTGCTGCGGGCTCATATCGAGAGTGTCCAGTTTGCCCAGGAAAATAAAGATGAGGTTTTAACCATGGTGAATGACCGCATCTATGCTTTGACCCAGCAGCGTCTGCCGGAAAATGTGCTGGACAAAGCGTGGGAGCGGATGATTATCACCTATGAGACCCATGACGATGCGCTGCAGGAATGGGCGCAAGCTTCCTATGAACTGGGCTTTATTGATGAAGAACCCAATTTGGACGGTTTGGTGGACACGTCACTCTTAGAGAAGATTTTAAATGGCAACGTGGCTAAACGGTAAACAGCTGTCAAAGTCAATGTGAAAAGTATTTAGCAGTTAGAGTAACCATTAAACGATACCTGTCTAACAAATCAGCGTTAAAAATCTAAAAACCCTGGTGCGCCTTAAGGGCGGCCAGGGTTTTTTAACGTTTGGTATCATATTTTGAGATATTGCACGTTTTCTATTGCCATTTATATATTGCAGGTTGTCCACGCGACAGGTTGGTCATAGCAAGGGAGTTAAAATAGGTGAAACAAGGTGTAAAGGACAAGGGGCAGCACCAACAGGTGCACCAATACAAAAAGTAAGTTTTTACGCGTCAAAAGCCACGGGGAGGTTTGGGTTAAACTGGCGGTCATCAACACAGAGCCTGAAAACGGGGAAAGCTGGGTGGCCAGGCTCCAGCCGATCAGGAGCAACACCGCCATATAAGTGGGCTCCATGCCAAACAGTTCCGGTTGGAAAGAACTGCCCACCCCAATCAGCACAATAACGGGATGAATGCCCACCAGGGCCAGGATCACGGTGCTCAGGACCACCAGAAGACTTAAGATATATAGGGATCCAAAGGAAAGGGAAAGGATCAGTTCTGAAATCTCTACTCCCAGCGAGGTATGGGAGACGGCCACGCCAAAAAAACCGGCGCTGATAAAGATGGTTAATTCGTTGCTGAGACGCATGTAGGAGCGACTCAGTTCGGACTGAGCCGCTTTAATATACCCGGGTAGGGCACGTAACACCGCTGCCCAGACCAGAGGAAACACCAGAGCAAGCAGGGAGACAATGGTTAACATGCTGATGGGTAGCATGGCGTCCAGCGTCATGGACAGAATAAACAGGGCTGCTGTCCATAAGAAAAGGGCCCCCGTTTTCCGCCGATAAGCGGGATCTAGATCAGCTGCCTCTTTTGGGGTTTGGTCCGATTTTCCGATCAGCTGATCACGATCAAAGCGGAGCCAGCGATTAAAGGGAATGGCGATCAGAAGATAAACCAGTCCACAGGTGAGCCCAGGCCAAACCAGCTCGGACCAGTTAATGTTTAACAGCGAGATCACCAAGCCGACGCTAACGAAGTAAGGGGACCAAAAAGCACAGAAACCAAAGGCCCTTTGAATCACTAAGGTCATCTTTATGCGGTGAAATGAAGAGAAACTTTCCTTAGCCATATGATAGACAATGGGCACCGTCCCCAAATTAAGGAACATCCCCATGATGGCGGTAAGCACGTTGCTTAAATGATAGGGACGGGTAACCAATTGCTTATGATGGGCCACATATTCTTTTAAAGCTTTTAAATAGCCCCCTTCCGACATCATCAGTCCAAAGAGGGGAACTAGCAGAAATAAAGTTAAAACGTTCATGTTATGGCCAAAGCTGGCCAGCACCGTGGTGAAGGATACGTCGTTTGTGATAAAGATGTATGTACCCGTTCCGATCAAAATTAAACTTAAGATGCGGCTGCTTGAGGTAATATTAAAAAAGGCGCAAGCCAAGAGAATAAAGCAAATTGCGCTGTAAATCAGCTGAAGTGCTGAAAAGGGGATCAAGACATACAAAAGATGCAGGATAGCCGCGCAAAAAAATAAAACGCTTAAGATTGTTGCGAAAAAAGATTGTTCGTTCCTTACCAATGATTTCTCTCCCTTATAAATCTGTTCAGTCATTTTCTATACTTATAAATAATGATAAATTAAATTTGGGAAAGAGAGAACAAAAAACCTGCTTGTCAAGCAGGTCTTGTAATGGCAGACATGTTTTTGTGCTTAAAGTTTTATTTTAAGAGGGGGTCTTTCAACAGGCGCTCCAGCTCAATTTTATGTTTGGTTTCGTCGGCGATCAGGTCTTCCAGTTCAATTTTGAGGCCGATTTCACCGGCCGCTTCAGCTTGTTGGCAACGCTTGGTGTACCGTTCGATGGTATCGATTTCTGCCTGAAGAGCATTGTTGAGCATCTCTTTAACATTGGCTGCCTCTTTGACGGGTTTGGGCTGCGTAATGGGTGTTCCGCCTAAAGCCACAATTTTTTCCGCCAAAAATTGGGCATGGCCAATTTCATCATTCACTTCATTTTGAAAGAAGCTTTTTAAAATTTGACCGGCCAGCCCCTCAACCGTTGCTGCATAGTGGTTATACATGATGATCGCTGTATATTCATGGGCCAAATCTTCATTTAAGCCATCAATCAACGCTTGTTTGTTTGGATCCATTGCCTCATCCTCCTTTTTATGTTAGTTATACCATAAAATTCCCTTATTCTAAACATTTTAATCAATGTGTCATAAAGTTTTCACCAAGCCAAGCAATCTGTATTCTTTCCTTATAGAGAAATTGATTTGAGGTAGATCGGATGGATGGCAGGAGGCGAAAAACATGTACGTGGTTGGAAGCGAAGAAATGAGACGGTTGGACAATTATACCATTGAGTCCATTGGCCTGCCGGGGGCCGTCCTAATGGAAAATGCAGGGGCCCAAGTGGCCGATGAGGTGGTCAGGCTGTATGAAGCCCATCATCTGGAACCGCAGGCCCTCACGGTGGTTTTGGCAGGGCATGGCAATAATGGGGGCGATGGATTTGTGGCCGCGCGCCATCTGGTGGACAGGGGGTTTAATGTGCTGCTCTGCTTGGTGGGAGAGCGCCAGAAGTTGCGCGGTGATGCTTTGCTCCATTTTAACGTGTATCACAAGCGACGCCTGCCTCTCTGGCTATTGGAAGAGCATAGCCTTACGGAGCTGTATAATCTCTTAAGCACGGCGGAGGTGGTGGTGGACGCCCTCTTGGGCATCGGATTGCGAAATGAGGTGCGCTCTCCGTACCGGGACGTAATCCAGTGGCTGAATAAGCATGGCCAAGCAAAAGCGGTGCTGGCTGTTGATCTACCTTCCGGACTGTGTGCCGATACCGGTCAAATTTTAGGTACAGCCGTTCAAGCGACCCATACCCTCACCATGGCCTGTCCCAAAAAAGGCTTTTTTGTTCAAAAAGGTCCTGTCACGATTGGCCGCTGGAAGGTGGCCGATATTTCCATACCCACCGATGTTGCCCCCACACTTAAGCTTGATCTGCCCCGATTAATAACGGCGGATGAGGTGGTGGCCGCCATTCCCCCCAGGCCTGCCGCCGGTCATAAGGGCACTTTTGGACATGTTTTGGTCGTGGGAGGTTCACCAAACTACATAGGCGCACCCTTGCTGACCGCCTTAGCAGCCTTGGCCTGTGGGGCAGGTTTGGTCACACTGGCTGTGCCGGATACGGTCTATCCGCTGGTTGCAGCTCAATCTCCCCTGCCCATTTATCTGGCGCTTCCCACGGAGAACAATCATTTGGGATCCCGAGCATTGGACATATTAGAAAGTCGGTTAAACCAATATGATATTTTGGTGGCGGGTCCCGGCTTGGGGCGTTGGCCCCAAGGGGGCGAATGGCTAGCTGCGTTACTAAAGAAATGGGCTGGTCCCGCCATCATTGATGCCGATGGACTAACGCTTATACAGCCGTATTTGTCCCACATAGAGCGGAAAGAGCCTCTCGTTTTAACGCCACATCCCGGTGAGATGGCCCGCCTAAAGGAAACAACGGTACAGCAGGTGGAAGAAGATCGACTGGGGATCGCCCGTCAATATGCCCGGCAACACAATCTCTATCTTGTTTTAAAAGGTCACCGCACCATCTTAGCTTCCCCTGAGGAGCTGTGGATTAACCCCATCGGCCATGATGCGTTGGGAAAAGGGGGCGCTGGCGATGTGTTGTCCGGCATGATCGCCGCTTTTATGGCTCAAGGGGCATCTCCAAAGCAGGCGGGACTGGCAGCGGTCTATCTGCATGCTTTGGCGGGGGAGCAGGTTGCATTCAAAAAATCCAATTACGCCGTTACGGCTACTGATCTTGTGAACCAGTTGGGAGAAGCCATCCTATCTCTTTCATCGCAGGCGAAGGCATAGGGGGATAAGCCCCCTTTATTTATTCATCTTTTTGCACCAGAAATAAAACCCTAAAGTCCTACATCGTCAAACGATATAGTTCTGGATATCCAAATTTACAAAATAATATGGTAGATATGATTGTGTTGTGCTAAGATGGTGAAATGTAATCAAAATGGTTATACCAAAGATAACAGGCTCACCAAAGTGATAAAAAAAAGGAGGATGTTTATGGAGCAGAGTCGGGAACAATGGGGAACCCGATGGGGCTTCATTTTGGCCGCAGCCGGTTCTGCCATTGGTCTAGGAAACATTTGGCGGTTTCCTTATTTGGCCGGTGAAAATGGTGGCGCAGCATTTATCATCATCTATATATTATGTGTCATCTTTATTGGACTGCCTTTGATGCTTGCGGAGTTTATGATCGGACGGAGAGGGGGAGGAGATGCGGTCCAATCTTTTCGCAACATTGCTCCCGGCAAGCGCTGGTTTGTTGCCGGTGGAATCGGTGTCTTAGCCGCGTTTGTCATCTTAACCTATTATGGAGTGGTTGCCGGTTGGGCCCTCAAATATTTTTTGGCTTATTTGACCGGTGGACTATGGTCGCCTCCCGCCGATGGATTTGAGTCTTACTTTCTTTCGTTTATTGCCAGTCCCTTAGAGCCTATCGTCTGGCAGGCTGTGATGATGGCTCTCACCATTGGTGTGGTCATTTTTGGAATTAAAGGGGGAATTGAAAAGGCGTCTTTATTTTTGATGCCTTTGTTGGGGTTGCTGGTGATTATACTGGCCATTTACGGCGTCTCATTGGAAGGCTCCAACCAGGGATTGTCCTTTCTCTTTAATCCGGACTGGTCTTCCTTTGCCGATCCTAAAGTTTATGTGGCCGCTTTAGGCCAAATGTTTTTCTCCCTCAGTCTGGGGATGGGAATCATGCTAACTTACGGCAGTTACATTAATCCAACCATTCGCCTGCCTCAGTCGGCAGGAACCATAGTCACTTTTGACACCATATTTGCCATTTTGGCCGGTCTGATGATCTTCCCTGCTTTGTTTGCCTTTGGCGGAAATCCGGGACAGGGGCCAGGATTGCTGTTTATCACCATGCCCGACGTATTTGCCAGCATGGGCTCCTTTGGCATCGTCATCGGTCTATTGTTCTTCTTGTTGGTTGTGATCGCCGCTTTAACCTCCATGATTTCGCTGTTGGAGGTATCCACCGCCTACTTTATGCGCAAGTTGTCATTGGATCGTAAAAAGACCACGCTGTTGGTGGGTATCATCATCTTTATACTGGGCATCCCTTCCTCATTGGGAAATGGTCCTTGGGGTCATATCACCCTTTTGCCGGACAAAGCCATTCTGGATACGTTAGATTATATCGCCAACAGCTTCCTGTTGCCCATCAGTGGTGTACTCTCAGTGCTCTTTGTGGGCTGGGCTTGGAAAAAAGAGGAGGTATTAAGAGAATCACAATTGGCTAGCAGGCGGCTGGTAAGTCTCCTGATTTGGCTGCTGCGCATCCCCGTCCCCATTTTGATTCTGGTTATTCTCATTTCAATGGCTACAGGCTAATAAATAATTTAATAACCTTAATAAATAAATTCCCGGTAAGGCTTTTGCTTACCGGGTCTTTTATTTACAATGGAATAGATAAGAATGTTTAAGCGGATTTCATAACGTAACTGAAGGGTAGACTATTGCAGGAAAAGGGGAAGTGGCGGTCAGTGTCTAGACTTAAAATCATCACCGTTTTAATGATTCTCGTCTTTATCCTTGCTTTAACAGGCTGTTTAATGAACCAGGAGCAAAGTGATGATGGTGGGGGACCTTCCCTCGAACAGGGAGAACGAATAAGGCCCACCGTTCAAATCGAAGAACGCTATTATGCCGGTCTGGCCCCCATGCAGGAGAGTCCCACCCGCACCCTGCTGGCTGAACGGTTGGCCGGCAACAGGCTGGATCGGGATCGGTTTGAGCTGGGTCTCTTGGAATTGGCCCAAAACTATTTTTCAACAGAAGATCATCTCTTTGCTGGCGGACAGCTTATCTCTGAGCAGGAGGGGAGAAACTGGCTGGCTCAGGAATCACCCACCACTCCAGAGGGGCTTAATCCGCCCGATGCGCCCAGCACGGTACTGAAACAAATTTTGGAGCACAACTATTACGCCTCCAATGGACAGGAATTAAAAGGGGTTGTGGTAGGCCTTGCCTTAGCTTCTACTTATAAAGAGCAGCGGGACAATAACACGGAGCAAACGTTGTATTACACAGCGGACCAGTTGCGCACCTATGGCTATGCGATGGCTGAGAAGGTGGTGGAACGGCTTCGGTCCAAAGGGGCCGATGTTCCCATCGTGGTGGCGTTATATCAGTTGGAAGAGGTGGATACATACCGTCCGGGCAATTTCTTATCCGTGGGCGTTGCTGAAGCGGGCCAAACCATATCTAACTGGGAAACCATCAATGAAGTGTATATGCTTTTTCCATCCCAGGCCTTGGAGCGACTCAACAGTGAGCTGGCCCAGACCTTTAATACATTGGTGCATGATGTGGACGATTTCTTTCCCCGCTATGTGGGGCTGGTGGGCACAGGTCGCTTTATCGATGAACAGCTGAGTGAACTTGAGTTGAAGGCAACCACCGAGTTTGCCAGCATAGCCGAGGTGATTCAACTTACTCAGTTTATCGGCGCTGAAGCGATGGAAGTTTTTTCCGATGAGATCTATCTGGCCCTCTATGTGAGCAGCATTAATGAGCCCAAAGCGGTCTTTGTCCGGCCGCCTGGCCAAGATCCCATCATTCATTTTTACCGCTAATCGGGAGACCAAAAGGAGCTGTTCCTTTTTTCAAAGACTGGGCTGGGAACGATCCCCACGGAACGTGATTTAAACCTCGTGGATCAAGGCTTTGAAGCAGGCGTCAGCTTGAATCAGATTCCCATCTTTGTTATTATTTTTCTCATGGACAAACTTGCCGGGGGTGGAAAAGAGTGTCAGCCATTCGTAAACAAGAAGTGGAACAAGTCGCCCAGCTGGCCAAACTAGCGTTGACTGATGAAGAGCTGCAACAGACCGCCCAACAGCTGGATCGATTCTTACAATTTGCTCAAAAGTTGAACGACCTGGATACATCCCAAGTGGAGCCAATGACCCATGTTTTACCATTGGTTAATGTTCTGCGGGAAGATGTTCCCCGAGACTCCCTTCCTGTAGAAGAACTGTTAAAAAACACCGCTGAACATCAGGATGGGCAAGTGAAAGTGCCCAGCATTTTGGAAGAGTAGGGAGGGAGCAGACATGTCCGTCTTTAATATGCCAATTAAGGAGATCCATCGACGCTTACAGAACAAAGAGCTAAGCGTCACTGACCTGGTCCGGAACAGTGTGGAGCGAATCAAAGCGGTGGATGAACAGCTCAACTGCTTCATCACTTTGGATGAAGAAGGAGCTTTAAAGAAAGCTGAAAAGCTGGATCAACAGGGAGTGCAGGACAACCCCCTCTTTGGTTTACCCATGGCGATTAAGGATAACATCTCCACTAAAGGGCTGAAAACCACCTGTGCCAGTCGGATGTTGGCCAACTTCATTCCTCTGTACAGTGCCACAGCAGTAGAAAAACTGGAGGAAGCCCAGACGGTGTTGATGGGCAAATTGAATATGGATGAATTTGCCGTGGGTTCATCCAATGAAAACTCCGCCTTTAATGTGGTGCGCAATCCCTGGAATTTAGAGTATGTCCCAGGAGGGTCCAGTGGCGGATCGGCCGCCAGCGTGGCCGCACGTGAGATTGTTTTTGCCCTGGGTTCAGATACAGGAGGATCGATCCGTCAGCCTGCCGCCTTCTGTGGTGTGGTCGGTCTCAAGCCCACATATGGTTTGGTCTCCCGCTATGGTCTGGCCGCCTATGCTTCTTCAATGGATCAAATTGGTCCCATCACCCGGACGGTGGAGGATGCCGCCTTTGTCTTGCAAGCCATTGCCGGGCACGATGCCCATGACGGCACTTCGGCCCGGGTGGAAATCCCAGATTATGTGGGGGCCTTAACCGGCGATGTGAAAGGATTGAAGATTGCCGTTCCCAAAGAATTTATGGGAGAGGGCATCCATCCTGAAGTGCGGGAGAAGGTGCAGGCTGCTTTAGGCGTATTGGAAAACTTGGGTGCCGTTTGGGAAGAGGTTTCTTTACCCCATGTGCCGTATGCTGATGCCACCTTTTACATTTTGGCTTGCGCGGAAGCATCATCGGCGCTTTCCCGCTATGATGGGATCCGGTATGGCATGCGGGCTGAGGCCAGTGATTTAAATGAGCTGTATGTGAAAACCCGCAGCCAAGGCTTTGGAACAGAAGTGAAACGGCGCATCATCATGGGCACCTACTTTTTAAGCTCCGAGCAATACGAAACGTACTACAAAAAAGCGCAGCAGGTGCGCACCTTGATCAAAAACGATTTTGATCAGCTGTTTGAAAAATACGATGTGGTGATCGGTCCAACGGCACCTAACACCGCCTGGAAAATCGGGGAGAAAACAGATCCCCTGGCCATATATTCCGAAGATATCCTCACCTGTCCCGTCAACTTGGCAGGAATTCCGGCCATCAGTGTTCCGTGCGGTTTGGATTCTAAAGGATTGCCGGTTGGCCTGCAAATTATGGGTCCTGCTTTTCAGGAAGCGCTTATTTTACGAGTGGCCCATGCCTTTGAACAGCATACCGATCATCATAAGGCAGGCCCACAGCTGTAAGGGGGGAAAACCATGCAATATGAAACGGTGATTGGCCTAGAAGTTCATGTTGAACTGTCGACGGAAACGAAAATCTTTTGCGGCTGCCGCACCACTTTTGGAGCACCGCCCAACTCCAACACCTGTCCCATCTGCTTGGCCCATCCCGGCACGCTGCCGGTCCTGAATGAAAAGGCGCTGCGCTATGCCATAAAGGCGGCTCTGGCCCTAAACTGTGAAATTGCCAGAGAGGCTAAGTTTGACCGCAAAAACTATTTTTACCCTGACTTGCCCAAGGCGTATCAAATTTCCCAGGATGAGCAACCCATCGGTCGCAACGGTTGGCTGGAAATTGAAGTGAACGGCAACAGAAAGCGCATTGGGATCAAGCGCCTCCATCTGGAGGAAGATGCCGGTAAACTGATCCATGTCTCAGGAGAAAACTACTCTTTGGTGGATTTCAACCGGGGTGGTAACCCTCTGGTTGAAATTGTGACGGAGCCCGATATCCGTTCTCCCGAGGAAGCTTACGCCTTTTTGGAAAAGCTGAAAGCGATCCTGCAATATACGGAAGTATCCGACTGTAAAATGGAACAAGGCTCCCTGCGCTGCGATGCCAACATTTCCATCCGTCCGGTGGGCCAAAAAGAATTTGGCACCCGGACGGAGTTGAAAAACTTGAACACCTTCCGGGGGGTTCAAAAGGCCTTAGAATATGAAGCCCGTCGCCATGAAGAGGTGCTTCGCTCCGGTCAAACACTGGAGCAGGAAACTCGGCGCTGGAACGAAGACACGGGCAAAACGGTTAAAATGAGAGGCAAGGAGGAAGCGGAAGATTACCGTTATTTTCCGGATCCCGATATTGTGAGGGTGGAAATTAGCCAGGAACTATTGGATGAGATTAGAGCCTCTCTGCCGGAACTGCCCGATGCGCGCAAAGCCCGTTTTATGGAACAGTTTGGCCTGCCTGCTTATGATGCAGGTGTGATTACCGCCGAAAAAGCGCTGGCCGACTTCTTTGAAGAGGCCACTCAACATTGCCAGGATCCCAAACTGGTGGCCAACTGGGTGATGGGGGATCTCCTGGGCTATCTCAACGCTGAGCAGAAGGAGCTGGCTGATACGCCCCTTAAGCCCGAACAGTTGGGTAAAATGATCGCCCTGATTGAAAAAGGAACCATCTCCAGCAAAATCGCCAAGAAAGTGTTTGCTGAACTGGTGGAACATGGCGGTGACCCAGAAACCATCGTCAAAGAAAAAGGGCTGGTTCAAATCTCCGATGAAGGGCAGTTAAGGGAGATCGTCATTAAAGTGGTGGCAAACAATCCCCAATCTGTGGCCGACTTTAAAAACGGTAAAGATCGGGCGATCGGCCATTTGGTGGGCCAGGTGATGAAAGAAACCAAGGGAAAAGCCAATCCCCAGCTGGTCAACCAACTGCTGAGGGAAGAGATCGGCAAGCTATAAAATGATGTAATCAATAAGGGACAAAGAAAAATTAGACACAGTAAAAAATAAAAGAGTGCGACCCGAACGTTTCCTTAACCTTAAGCCGTTTGCCAAGGCGGCTTAAGGTTTTTTTGGTATGGAGCTCTTTTTATGGGCATAGAATGAGGTGACAAGCTGGTAGGATTTGGGTATGATAAGATTAAAATTGCTGCAAAAGGATCGATTAAGGAGTTGGATGAAGGTTAGTAATGTTAAAGGATACATGATTCAACCTTTTCCTGTAACGGAGAGTCCAAAATGTATCGACTGGCTCGGAACA
>CALFAC010000129.1 GCA_937927935.1 uncultured Bacillaceae bacterium | reverse complement strand
TTTGTACTGGTTGGGTCGATTGCTTGCGGACATATCCTTTTTTATGACCAAACGATATTTCGTGCCAACGTCCGTAATCTCGTAAACGGGGGTAAATCTGCCCTTTTACCAGTTCACCCGCTTTTTATCAAGGTGCCTGTGCTGTTATCGTAAACAGGCACGCGTTCTTCGATCACTTCAAAGAAACGGTCTGCTTTGGTAAACGCAGGCGGGGGTGCCGGCTCTCCCTCCCCTTCCGATGTGTCTGCCAAGGTATCTGAGGGATTAAGGAAGAGAACAGTGGCCAATACAAAAAAGAGAAGTGCAAATCGTTTAAGGTCAGATGGGTTCATCTTTGCTGTCATCCTCTCCCAGAATTCAATGTTGGATGGAAAATATTTCTAATCTCCCATTATAATACACAATGCTAGATTGATAGAGTATAAAAGAACCGCATATAGAGTAAAAAAGACCTAGTATTTGATGACAAAATGGATCGTTTAATTGCAAAATGGATGAAAAATAAAAAAGTTGTCGATCGCCTAATGTAAAAATCGTAGACGATCGACAACACCTAAATGATGTCCCCCACGCCTGGACAGTTGTTACCCTTTAAAGTGACTTTGCATTCGGGTTAGGACTATGCCAAAAACAGTTAAAACAATGCTGAAGAGCACAACGGAAGCCAAAAAGTTACCCCATAAAATTTGCGTAGGGTTTTCCCAAGGGCTAAGAAGAACCAGCTTGTGCGGAAACCATTCATCAGGAGGTTGTAAGGTACTTTCTTGTTGAATAAAAGGTAGTGGAGCACCAAAACGGAGATTACTCAGTTGGCTGGGTTCGGTGACTGTCACAGGAATAATCAAGGGTGTGATCCCGACGATTATCAGACTGATCATCATAATGATAGAAATCGTTTTTAAGTTCAACCCACACACCTCTTATGGTTAATGACTGAGCAAATCATTAGCGCTCAGATATTTTTCTCTATTCGCTATCTGTAAATCCTATACCTCTATTAAATGACAGGCTCATTCTACAAGTATCAAGTAAAGTGCTAGAATGTTAACAGAAAATCGAAAGATCAAGTAGGTGACCTATCCGTGTGCATATCCGATCAGCCTTTTTTCATTTCATGGAGCGGGGGAAAAGATTCGACCTTGGCGCTTTACCATGCCTTGCGGAACAGTGGGAAACCCCGCTTTCTTTTCACCATGTTTGAAGAAAACGGCGTCCGTTCCAGGGCCCACGGGCTCCCGAAACCTTTGTTGGAAAACCAGGCTCAAAGCTTGAAGATACCGCTGGTGACCCGATCAGCTTCATGGACCAGTTATGAGAGCGTCTTTGTTGATCAGTTGCGCCGTTTTAAAGAGCAGGGTGTACAGGTGGGTGTGTTTGGCGATATTGATGTGGAAGGACATTATATCTGGCAGCAAAAAGTATGTACAGCAGCGGGTTTGAAGGCCTATCTTCCTTTGTGGAAACGTTCGCGGCGGGAGTTGGCGTATGAATTTGTCTCCCTTGGTTTTGAAGCGGTTATCGTGGCGATTAATCGTCAAATGATGGATTCCCGCTTTTTGGGCCGTCCCTACAATAGAGAAACTTTGGCGGAACTGGAGCGGGAGGGTGTCGATGTGGCCGGGGAAAGCGGCGAATTTCATACTTTTGTGACCGATGGTCCCCTCTTTCGGCAACCCATCAAAGTTCGGATCACCAATATCGTTTCCGATGAAAATTATAGCTTTGTGGACTGGTCGAACTACCAAGCATGAAGTTTGCGAAATCGCTTTCTGGTCCGCTAGTATGGTATTAATGTGGCTAAACGACTGGGGACGAGGGAGAGCATTCTATATGGCCAAAATGTGGAAGTTGACATCACTGAAAAAAGTGGCGATACTACTTGGATTCAGTATTCTGGTCTTGACGGGCAGTCTTCTTTATTATTCAAAAGCATATTATCCATCCTTGCCCTTTGACTCCGCCACTAAGCGGGATGTACTTCATGTTCTCAAGCTGGCTGAAGGTAAGTTGGCCAAAGTGACAGAAGAGGACGGATATGAGTGGTATGTAGCTAGACAGGGTGAAGCCGATGAACAACTGCAGGATATGATGACCGACAGAGGATGGCAATTGGTGGAGCAAATGGGTTCTGCTTTTCTTTTTAAACGGGGAGAAGCCACTTTGATCATTGAAAGTGAGATGTGGACCCGTTATTATGTACTTTTTCAAATTCCCAGCGGTGTGAGATCATCGCAAGTATAGCGGCATGTTTTATCAATGAAGGTTCGTTGTGTGGTCATCATAAAGCCTTCAACCTTCTTGGTTGAAGGCTTCAATCTGATGACAAACGCCTATGATTTAAGCTAATCATTCGCCGTTTTTCTTTGCGTTAACGTTAATATGGGAGAAGGGGCACTGGATAAGGCAAGCTAAGCCACTACATCTTTTTTGCTTAACCAACGAATGGCCAACAGGCTAATGATTATCATGTAGAACAGATTGACCAATAGAAAGAGAACATGTTCCCTGTAAGAAGATAATCCGCTTTGATTTAAAACACCCATACCGATGGTCAGCAGGGAATGGGGAAAAAACAGGCCTAAATCCATTACGTACATGGCCAAACCTAAAAAGGTGGCACATAGCCCCATCCCCACGGGAACAGCAAAACTGCGCAAACGCATGGAAAGGGCCAATTGCAAGGTGCCGATGGTGAGGCCAGCAATCCATCCCCGAAACAGCCAGCCGAACAACTCTTCAGGCAGCTCCCGGGGAAGCCCCAGCAGGTGACCCGCTGCATAGTAGAGCAGAAACAGGATTCCTTGCACAACGCCAATTAACAGACCAATGATTATCAGCTTGGAAAGAAAGATGCTGGCCACCGTGACGGGCGCGGTCATGATCATGTTCCAGTTATGATTCATATGTTCCAGCCGCCACAGATAGGCACAGCAGATGGCAATCAGGATGGGAAAGAAAAATTCCCCATAGAACAAGCCCACCTGGGACCACAGGCTATACCATTCCTTGGTTAACACGCCTTGATTCAGGTAATAATTGGCACTGCCGATGAAGACACTAATCAAAGGCAATATGATCAGTATCATCCAGAGTCGGGAATGGCGCAGTTTCAGCCATTCCGCTGCCAGACTTCGCCTCAACATCTTTAATCCTCCTTAGTTAATAACCCCATTAAAATAACCTGCCTTAAACCTCTTGCCTTGCAATGTGGAGACGGCCGGCCTGATAGATGATCAGCCCAACCAAGACCAACACGGCCATCAAGGGGAGTAACGCACTTAATTCCTGGGTGACAAATTGGATGTGGTCATTTACATAGTTGGCTTGCACAGGGCTTAATCCGGTGTAATAGGACCAGACAAACAAGCGGCGAATGGCAAAGGGAAACAGGTCAG
>CALFAC010000128.1 GCA_937927935.1 uncultured Bacillaceae bacterium | reverse complement strand
CTGAAAACCCTTGTGATCACAAGGGTTTTTTGAATAAGTGATTTGATATAAGTGATTTGATATTGATCTAGTATTTGGGTCATTCGCCATTCTTTCTATTGTTTTTAATGTGGTTAATAATACATGTAGGGCTATATTTTTGCTTCAAAACCGGCGGCTTCGATACCGGCGATGGCACAAGCTTCGTCTTCATCGGAAGAAGCCCCGCTGATTCCGACGGCTCCCACCACTTGTCCATCTTTGGCGATCAACACGCCTCCGGGAACAGCCACAAATTTACCGTCAGCCAGATTAATCAAGGCGTTGAGAAAATGGGGACGGTCGATAAAGATCTCCCCCATTTTCCGAGTGGAGCGACCCATGGATACAGCGCCCCACGCTTTTCCATAGGCAATGGTGGCCAGGAAAAAGGGGGCATTGTCCTGCCTGACGATACTTTTTAGATGGCCCCCCTGGTCGACCACCGCAATGCTGAGGGGCGGAAGGTTCATCTCCTGCGCTTTCTGCAAGGCATGCTCAATGATCGTATTGGACGCATCCAGTGTTAACATGTTAACTCACCCTTTTTAACAGATTTTTTTAACCCCAGCTTGATTAAGGCTGGTGGGCCTGACGCCACCTATACACCTCTTCCAACACCGGCATGGCCTCTTTCTCCTCTTCAGTCACCCGCTCCCAGTCGATCCCTTCCGGTTTGGGATAAGGGGAACCTGTTTCTATGACCCCTTTTTCCGTTACGATAAAATCGACAGTGAGGTCATAGGAATCGATCGGAATCTCCTCCTTGACCACTTGAACGGAATGAACCGTAGTGGCCACGGGAATAGGCGGATGGCCCAGTTCCCGAAGAATGGCATATTCACGATCCGCATACCCTTCCCCTTTGCCGACGCGCCGTCCGTCTTTATTGACCGCCACCGAACCGACAACGATCAGGTCGATCTGGGGGATATCCGTTAGGGCAATTTCCCGCCCGTAGTTCTGAATATGACGTAAGCTGGCCGCTTTACGCTCCTCCCCTCTGGGCACCCATTCCGGCTTAACCTGAATAAAACCGGCCCTTAAGCGGGGTGTGGGGATCAGCAATGTTTTTCCATCGATCAGGATTTGTGTTCTTAAAGGAAGCTGCGGCGCGTCGGGATTCACTTTAATGTTTTTAGCCCGTTTGTAAATTTCAAGCTGGGTCAGGTGATAAGCGGCCCGCTCTGCCCCTTTAAAGTTGGGAATGCGGTTTTTGAGCGGCAGTGGAAAGCGCCCAATTTTTAACTGCTCCATTTTCTCCCATACTTGAAGACGAATCTGTTGTTTGTCTGTCGCCATGGTTATCCTCCTGTTGATCACGGGTTAACTTGAGCTATTTACTTTATAAGAATTCTACTTTTCCACCACTAGAATATAATGGGCCTCGGTGGGGAAGGAATGCGAGATAATTTTAAATCCTTCATCTTGAAAAGCTTGCTGAAGCGCCTCAAGACCAAGGCGGTGTTCAAGGGGTGGCCCCTGCTTTGTTTCTTTTTTCTGCCATTCCAAACATAAACAGCGACCACCCGGCTTTAAGACACGCTTTATCTCTTTAATCCCCGCTCCCAATGGTTCCACTTCATGCAGGACCAGTGAAGCAATCACTTTGTCCACCTGATCCGCATTGAGGGGAATTTGTTCAATAGCGCCTTCAAGCAGCTCAACATGATCGAATCCTGATTCAGTCACCCTTTCCCTCAATACGGCCAACATCTCAGGTTCAATATCTAAAGCAATCACTTTTTTGGTTAAACGCGCAGCCGGTAAGGTAAAGTAGCCTGTGCCAGCCCCAAGATCCAGGACGGTGTCCGTTTCCTTAATATTAAGCTCTGCCAAAATCTTTCCCGGAGGCAAAACTTTTTTACGCTCGGGATCATCCAGCTTGGCTTTATTGGCCGGATTAAACCGGCGATGACTATGATGAGACATGGGCTTCACTTCTTTCTTTTATTTTTTTTAGCTGGAAGATGGCCAGGTGTAAGTGTTACAATTTTTATAGCATTATGTTTGAAAAATTAAAAGAAATGAGGTAAAGAAGTGGAGATTGCATTTTGGTTAGTGATTATCTTTGCCTTAGTGTATGAGCCGATTGTGGGTTATTTTGATTTTCGGAAGTTTAAATTGGCAGTTAAAACAAACGAAAACGCAAGAAGCCGATATTATATCCATTCGATAATCGGACTTTGGGTTCCTGCCATCTTTATATTACTCTTGGCTGCCTTTACCGATCTCACGTATGGGGATATTGGATTAACATGGCCCACTATTAACACCGAAACCCTAGGACCTGTTGTTACCTACATTGTGCTTGGTATTGCCTGCCTTTATCTACTTGTTATTTTGTACTACTTAATTGGCTATCATTATAGCGCTAAGATTAGAAAGTCCATAGTGCAAGCAAAAGAGATGGAATTGGAAAAAGCAGGTTTCTCAGAGATCCTGCCGACTACCGAAAAAGAAAAAAGGTTGTGGAATTACGTTTCAATCACCGCAGCCATAACGGAGGAAATCATATACAGAGGGTTTTTAATCTTTGCTTTAGCCTATTTATTCCCCAATGTTTCAATTTGGCTCATTATCCTTATGGCCTCATTACTGTTTGGTCTCGCCCACACCTATCAGGGCTTGTCCGGGGTTATAAGAACAACTGTTTTTGGCCTCATTTTTTCGGTCCTCTACATGGGTTTAGGGTCCATTTTACCCCTGATGGTTCTCCATTTCTTAATCGACTATTTGGCTAAATTGGGCGAAAAGATAGATGAAAAAACAAACCTGCAAGTAAATAACGGTCTGTAAACAAACAGGAGAAAGTGTCGCAAACATTAGAATGGTGGTGATCACCCCGGAACGCCCTTCTACTTCTCTCCAATCCAACTCTGACCGACTTCTCCATTCTGATCACCACATTTCATCTTCCGTTGCTGGAAGAGAAGTGCAATCGGTTTTCCTCTATACCGTCTCGTGAAAAATAATAGGGGCTGTCTGCCGATAGTGTTGATCGACAGACAGCCCCTTTACATACCTGCTGACATTTCTTCTAATTTTATCTCTTGCCCCATAAAGCCCCTTTCTCAGATTTGCCTCATTTCGCCCTCTTTTGATTCCATTCTTTATATCAGTAGTTGTAAGGGATTTTCCAAACCTTTTTTAATCTCTTGCAAAAATTGAGCCGCTGGCGCGCCGTCCACTATGCGATGATCAAAGGTGAGGCTTAAGGGCAATCTCTTTTTGGGCACCCAGTGCCCATCATCATAGACTGGCGTGATCTGATAGGCCCCCACCCCTAAAATGCCGGTCTCCGGTGGGTTTAATATGGGGGTAAACCATTCCACACCGTACTGACCCAAATTGGTGATGGAAAAAGTGGAGCCTTTCATCTCTTCAACGGCTAATTGTCCATTTCTTGCTTTGTCACTGTTAGTCAAGATCCATTTGGCCAGTTGGCCTACGCTTAGACGCTCTGCATGCTGAATCACTGGGACAAGCAAACCCTTATCGACGGCAACGGCAATCCCAAGATGAACATGATCATATGAAATGATGGAGTCAGACTGGCTATCCCAAGTTGTATTCATGCTGGGGTATTTTAATAAAGCTAATACTGCGGCCCGGGCAATATAAGCCGTTAAAGAGGGCTTTACACCATAACGCTGCTCCATGTCTAGCTCCACCTGATTTTTCAGTTGAAGCAGTTCGGTAATGTCGGCGCTGGCCGTCAATGTCACTTGGGCGCTTTGCTGGAGGCTGGCCACCATCCGATCGGCAATCACTTTGCGAATTCCGGCCAATTTCTGACCTGATCCTTGCTGGACAGCCTCCTGCTGGTTTACATCTTGCTGAGTTGCCTCGGTCGATGTTTTAAGGGCAATGGCCCGCTGGACATCTTCCTTGGTGATGCGGCCGTTGGGTCCCGTTCCCTCAATCGTGCTTAAATCAAGGCCTGCTTCCCGGGCCATCTTTCTCGCCACAGGGGTGGCTGGCGGGACTTTATTCCCTTTTTGGGACTGAGTTGTTGAGTTGGCGCCTGCTTGGCCATTGGTTTTCTGCGGCGCCTCCACAGTCAATACACTTGTAGCGCTCACTTCCTCTCTCGCTTCAACCGAACCGGCAGTAGCCCCTACGTGATTTTGGGGAGGATGCGGGCCAACCACTTCTCCCGCTTGACCCACATACCCAATCACCGTTCCGACCGGAACCTCTTCTCCTGCGGGAACAGTAATATCTAAGAGCAGCCCATCAGCCGGGGATTCCACTTCGATTTCAATTTTGTCCGAGCTGACAATGACAACGATGTCCCCTTTTGAGACTGGATCGTTTTTCGCCTTCACCCATTCCACCACTGTCCCCTTCTCCATGCCCATGCCCAGCTTTGGCATAATCAGTTCAGCAGCCATGTCGACCTCCATTAGGAAATGGCTTTGAGCGATTCATCACCAATCAGTTCGGAAACCACTTCCAGCACGCGCGAGGCATTGGGCAGGTAGAGATCTTCTAAAGCGGGTGAAAATGGGACTGGCGTATGGGGAGCCGTGATGGTTTTAATGGGTGCATCCAGGGTATCGAAGCCTTTGTCCGCCACCATCGCCGCAATATCCCGCGCCACACTGCACCGGGGATTGGCTTCATCGATCACAATCAAGCGGTTGGTTTTGGCTACGGAAGCCAAAATGGTTTCCTCATCTAAGGGAGATAAGGTGCGTGGATCCACCACTTCAGCTTCAATCCCTTTTTGAGCCAACTGGTCGGCCGCTTCCAAGGCTGTATGCACCATTTTGCCAATGGCAACAATGGTTAAGTCACTACCGGCCCGCTTAATATCCGCTTTACCGAGCGGAATGGTGTATTCCCCTTCAGGAACTTCACCGCTTTTGGAATACAAGGTTTTATCTTCAAAGAAGATGACGGGATCATCATCGGCAATGGAAGCAAGCAGCAATCCTTTAGCATCGGCCGGTGTGGAGGGAACCACCACCTTGATGCCAGGCATATGGGTAAAAATGGCATATAAGGTTTGGGAGTGTTGAGCTGCCGCCCTGAAACCAGCCCCAAACATGGTGCGTATGGTTAAAGGAACTTTCGCTTTACCCCCAAACATGTAACGCAGCTTGGCGGCCTGGTTCATCACTTGATCCAAACAGCTGCCGATAAAATCATTAAACATTAACTCGGCAACTGGTCTTAACCCCGTAGAAGCAGCCGCAGCAGCCGCTCCTATAAAGCCGGCTTCACTAATGGGTGTGTCCAGCACCCGCTCCCGACCAAATTCCTGTACCAATCCTTTGGTCACACCCATCACACCGCCCCAAGCCTCTTCATCTTGTAGGTGATCAACCTGGGCTCCACCTGCCACATCTTCACCCATCAAAATCACTTTTTCATCCTTCCGCATGGCCAAGCACAAGGCTTCATTGATGGCCTGGGAAAAAGTGAGGGTCCGTTGCATTTCGCTACCTCCTTATTTTTTTTGATTAAGGATAAGAAACATAGACATCCGTAAGCAATTCATTGGGTGCGGGAAACGGACTTTGTTCAGCAAATCGGATGCTCTCTTCAATCAGCTGCTCCACGTCCTTGTTAATGGCTTCCATTTCGTCATCTGTCATCAATTTGTGTTCTTTAATGTACTTTTTAAACAGATTGATGGCATCTTTCTCATTGGCATGGAGAGCTCTCTCATCAGCTTTTTTATAGGTTTGGGCATCTCCTTCAAAGTGACCATAATTGCGGTATGTTTTACATTCGATCAGCGTGGGCCCCCCGCCGTTTCTGGCCCGTTCCACCGCTTCTTGAGCCGCTTGATAGACAGCCACCACGTCCTTGCCATCCACAATCACGCTGGGAATATTATAGCCCTGTCCCCGATCGGCAATATGGGTACAGCTGGAGGCGTATTCAAAGGGCGTCGCTTCTGCATAACCATTGTTTTCCGCCACAAAGATGACAGGCAGTTTCCAGATGGCGGCGAGATTTAAGCCTTCGTGGAAAGTCCCCTGGTTATTGGCCCCATCCCCAAAGAAGCAGACGGCCACATCTTTTGTTTTGGTCAGTTTTGCAGTTAAGCCGGCCCCGCATGCCAAGGGAAAACCACCTCCAACGATTCCGTTGGCCCCTAACATGCCTTTTTCCAGATCGGCAATATGCATGGAGCCCCCTTTGCCCTTGCACAACCCGGTAGCTTTTCCATACAATTCTGCCATCATCCCGGGGATGTCACATTCTTTGGCGATGCAGTGCCCATGCCCTCTATGGGTGCTGGTAATATAGTCCCGTTCAGTTAAATGGGCACAGACACCAACCGCTACAGCCTCTTCACCAGCATACAGATGGACGAATCCGGCCAATTTTCCAGCCGCAAATAACCGGTGAACTGCATCTTCAAATTGCCGGATCTCCACCATTTTGCGGTACATCCACACCACTTTCTCCTTGGGCAGCACCTGTGATGAAAGGGTTTTTTCCATTCAGGTCGCCTCCAATCATCGTATTTTCACCAATACTAGTAGCAAATTATGTGCCAATGATAGAGATCCGGCTTAACGGGGATTGTACTGGATTAATCGGTCTAACAGGGGGAACAAAATGCTACAAAATGATACAGATGTGCCAAACTGTCCCAATTTGTGTATTTACAGGGCGTATTTTTTTAAGAGACGGTAAACGGTACTGCGAGACACCTTCAACACCTTGGCTGCTTCAGAAATGTTGCCATTTGTTTGGCGCAGGGCTTCAATCAGGTTTTCTTTTTGGATTTGCTCCCGGATGGAATGGTTTCCCTGCTGGCGGGATAAGTTTAAATGATGCGCTTTCACAGACGACAATAACTCACTTTGCCGAACGCCAATGGCTTTTCGCATATCTGCTGATGAATTGCTAGCCATCAATGCGCTATGGGACAGTATATCGGCTGGCAGATCATTGATGGTTAGCGCTTCTCCATTAGAGGTAATCCTTATTTGTTCCAATACGTTAAACAGCTCGCGCACATTGCCTGGCCAGGGATAATCCACCAACGCTTGCAGCACATCTGGAGGGAAATGAACGTACCAGTTATTCACTTGGCAATAATAGCGGATTAAAGAGGGGATATCTTCCTTCCGTTCCCTTAGCGCTGGAACATAAAGAGGGAAGCGGTGCAGTCTGTAAAATAAATCGGCTCTAAATTGGCCCTCTGCTACCATCTGCTTAATGTTACGGTTAGAGGCGGAAATGATGCGAATATCAAGGGGGATAGAGCGGGTGCTTCCCAATGGGGTGACTTTTCTCTCTTCCAACACCCGTAGCAAGGCTGCCTGCATCTGAAGAGGCAGTTCGCTCACTTCATCCAAAAATAACGTTCCCTGTTGGGCCTGTTCAAACTTGCCTTTGTAGCCTCCTTTTTGGGCCCCTGTAAAGGCGCCGGGTGCATAGCCAAATAGCTCGCTTTCCAGTAACTCCGCCGGTATAGCGCCACAATTTATGGCAATAAACGGCCCTTCTGACCGGTCGCTATTGGCGTGGATCGTTTGCGCGATCAATTCCTTGCCTGTCCCTGTTTCTCCCCAAATATAGACATCGGTGTTGTGGCGAGCCACCCGGCTTATTCGCTGTAACAAATCTTGAAAAGCTGCACTTCTCCCTATTTCACCTTTAAATTGTAAAGTGAATTTGGGCATGGACGAGGTCGGATGAGAGGCACTTTTCGTCAAAGAGCGGGAAGCGGATTTTGCCGATGTGGTCCTTCGTATGGTAGAAGAGGATGGTGGTTTCTTGGGAAGCAGGGTCACTTTGTAGCCAAGGGGTGTGCCTTGTTCATTGATGATCGCCTGTTGTTCCTTCACCCCATAGCCTTCTTGCAGCAGCTCTTCCAGGCGATGTTTTTGTGGCCAGAACGATTCTCCCAACGCTTGGTTGCCAATGATGATCTCTTGGTTGGTATTGCAAATCACTTCTGGATGATCATCCTGGAGATAGGAAGGAGCCAGTCGTAACAGTTCCAGTGTGATTCGCTCTTGCTGGCTACGCCACTCCTGCTCTATGGCATAGGCAGTGGCCACCACCGCAGCTAAGGTGTGCGTATGCCTCTGCTCCACTGGACTGGAGACGTCCAAGAGCCCCAAAAGATTTCCCTGTTCATCTCGGATGGGGGATGCGGCACACATCCAGTCCTGGGAAGCAACGGCATAATGTTCAGCTCCTGTTAACACAATAGGTTCATTGGTTTTTAACGCCGTTCCGATCGCGTTGGTACCCACTTCTTCTTCCGTCCACTTAACCCCTTTAACAAAATTGATCGCCTGGGCCCGTTGGATGACAGGCGCATCTCCCATTAAGGTTAAGACAAAACCATCAGGATCGATCAACAAAATAATGGCACCTGATCCTTTAATGTAGCGGTATAGCCGTTGCACAAAGGGGGTAGCCACTTCCAGGAAGGTGCGGTTTTGAGCAATTCGATCAGAAAGACGTTCCCCAGTTAAGATGTGACGCCCTTCTCCACCGTAGGGGTTAACTCCCGCTTGACGGGAACGATACCACGATTCTGCCACCCTGCGACTTAATCTGGAATGGTCCAGCACGCCCTCCTGAACAAATCGCTTCCACACTTTTTTGGAGAACACCGGCATCCCTCCTCTAACGGAAAAGCTTCTTTAATTAATAATATTTTAAATTTTCCTTTCCTACAAGGTGAGACAATAAAAATACCTCCCTATAATGCGGGAGGTATGGATTTAGCAAAACATTGACACAAGCGATTGCGTCTATCTATTTATTTCATTTCAGATTTCCGCCGTTATTGGTTAACACCAATAAAGCCCATCTCACCAAAGATTTTGGAGGTTAGGTGCGGGGCAAAGCGAACTTCAACGTCTAGCACGGCGGGAAGGCCTGAAGCAATAGCCCGTTCAATGGCCGGTTTAATCTCTTTAGGGTCTGAGATTCGCTCACCGTAGCAGCCGTAGCCTCTGGCAATTTCCGCATAATTGGATTCGGATAAATCTACCCCCAGTTCGATGCCAAACATCCCTCTCTGCCCCGCTTTAATAATGCCCCAAGAGCCGTTGTCATGAATAATGTGGATGACTGACAATCCGTAACGTTTGGCCGTGTCCTTGTAGTACTCGAAAGAGGGGATAACGGTAAGCTTTACGTTGACCAGATGAAAC
>CALFAC010000127.1 GCA_937927935.1 uncultured Bacillaceae bacterium | reverse complement strand
AATTCCCCCCATGGCAATTTGTCCGGCTCGTTCTGACTAAATACCTTGATCGCTTTCCCATCCACAATAATGTTTTCCCGATCATGTCCAACTTCTGCCTGAAAGCGACCATGGACACTGTCATACTTCAGCAAATGGGCCAACATGCTGGGCTCGGTCAAATCATTGATGGCCACCACTTCTACCTCAGCATGCTGGAGGGCCGCCCGTAACACGTTGCGACCGATGCGCCCAAAACCGTTGATGCCCACTTTTATTGGCATATTCCTTCCTCCTTAGTTGCGATCTCCAAACGGTTTGGTTGCATAAACCCTCTCCCCCTTCTAAGCCGTCAAAAGGAAGTAACCCCCTTATTACACGCCGGAATACGCCATAAAACCGCCATCCACGGGCACCGTGATGCCCGTAACAAATCCCGAATACGTTTCATCAACCAGCCAGAGCAAGGTCCCCAGCAAATCCCTGGGCTGGCCAAACCGCCCCATGGGAGTATGCGCAATAATTTTTTCCGCCCGCGAAGTTAAGGTGCCATCAGGGTTCGTGAGCAACTCTTTATTTTGCTGGGTTAAAAAGAAACCAGGAGCAATGGCATTGACTCTCAAACCTGTCTGGGCAAAATGGACAGCCATCCACATGGTAAAATTGTTGATGGCCGCCTTGGCCGCACTGTACGCCGGCACCTTGGTCATCGGGCTATAGGCGCTCATCGACGAAATATTGATAATGACTGGGGCTTTCTGTTTCAACAGAGACGGGCCAAAGACCTGGCTGGCCAGAAAGGCTCCCTTAAAATTGGCGTCAAACACTCGGCCAAACCCTTCTGTTTCCAAATCGAAAAACGTCCGTCCTGCCCCTTTTTCTCCATATGTTTCCTTCTCCGTTGTGGCCGCCGGATGATTTCCACCGGCCCCATTGATCAATATATCGACCCGTCCCCATTGGCGTATAATTTCCCCGTGGGCCTTTTCCAAAGAGGAACGGTCCAACACATCGACAGCCAAGGCTGTGGCTTTTCCGCCTTGACGGTCAATTTCTGCCGCCACTTTTGCACCGTTTTTCACCGTGCGATTCAAAATGGCCACCTTCACGCCTTGACGGGCCAGCTCACGGCACATCTCGGAACATAACACACCGCTTCCTCCTGTGACGACAGCCACTCGACCCCTTAAATTTTCATGGATAGGTAACACGCATCTCACTCCTTGGAGGAAAAGGCATCCCATAAACCGTTGAGGTACATGATGCCAAGGGCACGGTCATATAAACCGTAACCTGGTCTACATTTTTCTCCCCAGATATGTCGGCCATGGTCCGGTCTGACGTAGCCCGTATAGTTTTGACGGACCAGCTCCTTGACAACAGCCGTAATATTGAGGGAACCATCCCTGGTCAAATGGGATGTTTCAATGAAGTCACCATTTTCGTATACTTTTATATTGCGGATATGCATGAAAGGGGCCCTCTGGGCATATTTTCTGACCAATTCCACCACATCGTTTTTCGGATGGGCCCCGAGCGATCCTGTACATAGCGTAAGTCCGTTAGATGGAGAATCAGAGATGGATAACAATTTTTGAATGCTTTCTTCACCCGTCATAATGCGGGGTAATCCGAAGATCGACCATGGTGGATCATCGGGATGTATGGCCATTGTAATGCCATACTCTTCAGCCACAGGTAAAATTTGGCGTAAAAAATAGCGCAGATTTTCCCACAGCTGATCTTCATCAATTCCTGCATAAGCCTCAAAAAGTTCCTCCGTTCTGGCCAATTTTTCCGCTTCCCACCCCGGTAGAGTGAGGGTTGAGGCGGAGGAGACCAACTGGACCAGCTCATCCGGTTTCAGCGCTTCATACTTTGCTTTTTCATAAAAGAGGGCGGTCGATCCATCGGGCAACGGATGATACAAATCCGTCCGCATCCAGTCAAAGATGGGCATAAAATTGTAGCAGATCACTTTCACCCGAAATTGGCCGAGATTGCGAATGGTTTGCTTATAATTTTCAATATATTGGTCCCGCTCCTGGTTGCCCAGTTTGATGGCTTCATGCACATTGACGCTTTCCACGACCTCAGCATGAAAGCCGAATGATTCAATGTATTCAACCACTGCTTTAATCTCCTCAACGGTCCAAACTTCCCCCACCGGCTTTTGGTGAAGGGCCCATACAATTCCCTTTACATTTGGAATGTGGCCAACTTGCTCTAAGGTGATGGTATCATTTCCCTGGCCAAACCAACGGAAAGTTATGTTCAAGATGAATCCCCCCTTGCCTTTTGATGAATGATTGCCCGGTATTGGCGGCACACATTTTGAACGCCAGCGCTACCGCCCTGCCGATACGCACTGGTCAGTTCACTGCTAATCCCCACTGCTACTGCCCCTGCCTTAAGCCACGCATCTAGATTACGCAGGTTGATCCCGCCGGTCGGTATCATCCTGATCTGGGGCAGTGGGCCATTGACCGCCTTGATGAAGGAAGGTTGAAGATGATTGGCCGGAAATATTTTAACCACATCACAGCCGCTTTCCAGGGCACGCACCATTTCGGCAATGGTAAAGCAACCTGGGAAATAGGGAACGGCGTAGCGGTTACACAGCCTGCTTATCCCTTCATCAAAATGGGGGCTGACAATAAATTTTGCCCCATAGAGGAGGGCATGTCTTGCCGTTTCAACATCCAGGACCGTTCCGGCCCCCAGCACCACATCCTCGTTGGCCAGCGCTTCAAAGACTTTGGAAATAGCCGGGATCGTATAAGTGAGTTCAAGGACATGTAACCCCCCCGTGACGGCCGCTTGGGAGATGGCAATGGCTTCATCGGGATCTTGACCACGGATAACGGCCACCACCTTTTCGTCAGCCACCTTGTTGATAACCTCAAATTTGGGAATCATAAAAACCTCCTAATCAAAGGTGATGATAACCTTCCTCATCCCATCGGGATTGGATTCCACAAAGGAAAACGCTTCCTTAGCCACAGATAAAGGGAATCGATGGGTAATTAAGCCGTCTGCTTTCAGCTTGCCATTGTTTAGGAGGGAGATCACCTTTTTAAACTGGTGTGTTTGCAGACGGGAACCCACAATGGTCAATTCCTTTTTGGTGATGGGGAGTTGGGAGATAGCTGCCGGCTGTTCATCAAATCCTAAGCAAACCACGGTACCGGCCACCGAAGCCACCCTGACGCTCAGTTCAAAGGTTTGGGGCAAGCAAACCGCATCGATGACCACATTGGGCCCAACGCCGGCGGTGAGCTTGAGCACCTTTTCTTCCACATCTTCTCGACCGGCCCAGATCACTTCATCGGCACCATTGGCCTTGGCAAATTCAAGGCGTTCCTTTCTCAAATCAGAGACGATCACATAGGCCCCGAGCAGTTTGGCCATTTTCAGCACGCAGATGCCAATGGGGCCTGCCCCTTGGATAAATACGATGTCTTCCTGACGCACCTCCCCGCGCCAAACCGCTTGAGCACCGATGGTATACGGTTCAGCCAGGACCACCTCATCCCAATCCAAGTCAGGACTGACCACATGAATCTGCCGCTCGGGGAGAATGAAATACTCCCTCATCCCTCCATCCTCATGCACCCCAAAGACGGATAAGGCGGCGCATACATTGGGTCTTCCCCTGCGGCAAGCGTAACATGTTCCACAGGCGCGGATGGGTTCAACCACCACATGGTCTCCAACTTTGATCTGCTGAACGGATGGACCAACCGCCACCACCTCGCCGGCCACCTCATGGCCGATAATCCGTGGATAAGTGACGAAAGGATTGGTGCCATGATAGATATGCAGGTCAGAACCGCAGATGCCCACCCGTTTAGTTTTAACCAACACCTGGTCCGGTTGTTCTAAGGAAGGTTTTTCAACATCGATCACATCAACCGCACCTGCTTTTTTGATTTGAACAGCGAACATCACACGTCACACCTTTAATCCATTAGACTTGGCAAAAATAAGGTGACTTGGGGAACGAAGGCCACTAACATAAGAATCCCCACCATCACCGCTAAAAAAGGAATCAGCTCGCGGGTGGCCTGTCCTACGGAGACCCGACCAATTTGGGAAGCCACAAATAAACAGACACCGACAGGCGGGGTACATAGACCGATCACCATGCCGAGCACCATCAGCACCCCAAATTGAATGGGATCCATGCCGATCTGTGTGGCCACAGGCAGTAACACCGGGAACAAGATGACTAAAGCGGCGATGGTTTCCATAAAGGTGCCCACAAACAGTAAAAGCAAAATAATGAGCAGTTTAACCACAACGGGATTGGTAGAGATACCCAAGATCAGTTCAGCTACCATTTGAGGGATCTGTTCACTCACCATAATCCAACCAAACAGATTGGCAAAGCCGACCAATAGCATGATGGAAGCGGTTGAAGTCATGGAGGAAAAGATGATCCCTGGTATCTTTTTGACAGGCAATTCCCGATAGATGAAAATGCCTACTAAAATGGCATAGATCACCGCCACAATGGACGCTTCGGTTGGCGTAAACACTCCGCCTAAAATACCGTATAAAATGAGAAAGGTCATCAGCAGCGCCCAAAAGGCCCCTTTAAAGCTCTCCCAAATCTCCTTTAAACTCTTTTTCTCCCCCTTGGGATAGTTTCTTTTCACCGAAATCATGTAGGTGGGGATCATCAAGGCCAAACCCAACAAAATGCCAGGAATCACCCCGGCCAAAAACAGATCAGCGATGGATAAGGAAGCTAATGTGCCTACAATGATCATGGGCAGTGACGGAGGAATAATGGGCCCGACAACGGAGGACGAGGCAGTAACCGCAACGGAAAAACCGGCCCCATACCCTTCTTTCTTCATGGCAGGAATCAATATGGCCCCTATACTGGCTGTATCGGCCAGTGCCGTCCCTGAAATGCCGGCAAAGCCCATCGAGGCCCCCACATTGGCCAAGCCAAGTCCCCCGCGGATTCTCCCGAGAATGCTGTTGGCAAAATGGATGATCCGATCTGAGATGCCCCCATAGTTCATTAAGTTGCCCGCTAAAATAAAACCGGGAATACATAACAGGACAAAAGAATTTAAACCGGCATACATTTTTTGGGGAATAATGTTAAGGGGGATGTCCAGGGCGACCAAGTAGATGAGGGAAGCGAGAGCCAAACTAAAAGCGATGGGCACCCCCAAAAAGATGAAGACAAGAAAGGAGACAAATAACAATAGGACCATCATATTCCTCCACCCCCTTCAACCTCGTAAGGATTCTTTTTGTTTGCCACATAGAATCCGATCCTGATGAGGGAAAAAAGGAACAAAAAACATCCCATGATCAGCATAGAAGCATGGATGACAGACATTTTAAAGGGCATGGTGGCCGAAGATTGGTTGTTGCCCAACAGTGTAAAAGCGTACCCTTCTTTTATGAGAATCACGCTTACTAGCAAAATAGAGAGATAAATGCATGTATGGGCAACTCTTTTACCTTTCTCAGAAAAGCGATTAATCAAAAGATCAACGTTAATGTATTCATTGCGGATCAAAGCCAAGGGAGCAGCAAAACAGATCCCATACAAAAAGAAATAGCGTGTCAACTCTTCTGTCCAAATAAACGAGAAAGGAATCCAGCGGGATAAAATCTGTAGAGAAACCGTTATAGTCACTCCGACAAAACATGAGACCGATAAGAAGGAAAGGATTTTGATCACCCATTTTAAAATTGCCACGACTCCCATTCCTCCTCTTGTTGGGGAGAAGGCACAGTCGGCCTATAACGCCCACTGTGCCCACTGGCCTATCACTGTACGGCCAGTATTCTTTCATACAAGTCAAGCTGTTCGTCCGATAGAAACTCCCTCACTGCCGGTTCCATCGCCTGACGGAACGCCTCTTGATCCACTTCAACAAACTCCATCCCCTCTTGTTTCAATTCTTCCTCAATTTTGGCAATCTCTTCTTCAAAAAGCTGTGCTCCCAATTCCTGGGCCTCCCGGGCGGCTTCCAGAACAGCACTTCTCTGTTCGTCCGTTAAAGCTTCCCATTGTTTATTGCCCACCAACACATAAATCCAGGAATAGACATGCTCTGTCCGGTTCACATATTTTTGGACCTCATATAGTCCACCGCTTTGGATCAAGTCCACTGGATTTTCCTGCCCATTAATGACCCCTTGCTGAATGCCCGTAAATACTTCATTAAAATCCATCACCTGAGGATTGGCCCCTGCCGCTTTCCAAGCATTTAAGAAGAGAGGCACATTAGGGACACGCATCTTAAACCCTTTTAGATCTTCCGGGGATTGGATCGGCTTATTCGAGGTGAGATTGCGGGGAGCTCGGGTATGATAATAGAGCGCTGTTAAACCTGCTTTATCGTGTATTTCTTCTTTAATCTCTTCACCAATATCGCCTTCCACCACTTTTTTCACGTGATCTAAATCCCGGAAAGTATAAGGAACGGCCATTAAAGCCGCTTTAGGGGCCCAGTTTTGGAGCGTTTCACCGGAAATCACCATATCGGCCGTCCCCGCGGCAATGGCGTTAATGGTATCCGTTTCTCCCCCCAAGGCGTTATTGGGATAGATGGTAATGACAAGCTGACCATTAGTCTTTTCTTTCACTGACTCGGCAAACTGAACGGCTGTCTTGTGCCAGATATGGTTTTCATCGGCCAGATGGCCCATTTTCCATTCGATAACCCCTGTGCCTTGATTCTCCCCACTCTCACCATTGGCACTGCTTGCTGGTTCCTCACTATTTGCACACGCCACCAGTAAAAACAGAAAGGTCAAAACACCGAAGAAATAAATCACTTTTTTCATGGGACAAAACCCCCTAACATTTTTTTATCTTGGCAATCTTAACCCTATTTAACGTTCAATCGTCCTTTTGTTATAGATAAAGGCTTCCACTTCTTCCAAGTAGGGCAATCCTTCATTATCCCCTGATACGGTGGTGACCAGTGCCCCAACACCATTGGCAAAAATGAGCCGCTTTTCAGGATCGTAGCGGTTTAAATAGGCGTAAATATAGCCGGCATCAAAACCATCTCCCGCTCCCACCGTATCCACCACCTTCACTTTAAAAGCCTCTTTTTCTATCCACTGCCCTTCACGATACAGCATCGCCCCCCTTTCTCCCTGTTTGATCACCAACTCGGTCAGTTGGTACTGCTCAGCAATTTGGGCCCAATCTCGTTGGGAAGCTGTGGAAAAGATGAGTTGCATCTCATCATGTCCAGCTAAGACCAAATCCGCTTCAGAGATAATCTCCTTGCACAAGCTGGCTGCTTCCTCAAGTGGCCATAATTTCAAACGTAGGTTGGGATCAAAAGAAATGGGGATGTTCCTTTTTTTGGCACAGTGAATAATCTTGCGCACAATTTCCCGATTGTTGGGCGCAATAGCTAAAAAGACACCTGTCAGATGAACCAGTTGTATATCGTCAAACCAATCCTCCTTAATATCTTCAACCGTTAAAGTTAAGATAGGCGATTGGAAGCGGTAATAAAAAGTTTCGCCTGAACCATCTTCATTAATGGACTTAAAGTTAATGGAGGTGGGAAACCCGTCGACAAACGTAACGGCTGACATATCAAGCCCTTCTCCACGGGCAAAGTTGTAAATCACCCGGCCAAATTCGTCGTTGCCCAAGCGACTGATCCAACGGCAAGACAGACCGAGGCGGGCACAAGCCACGGCAAAATTGAGCTCGGCTCCTCCAATTTTACGTTCAAAATGGGTGACAGAACGGAGAGGCCCTTTTGTCATCGGATTCATGGTAATCATGGCGTCACCGATGGTTAAAACTTTATGTGTCAATTCAATCTTCTCTCCTTAATTTATTATCAGACAGAATCTCTTCTGATCAGTGTCGGTTGGAAGCGTTTAATCCCATATTGATCCAGAAGAGTGGCGTTGGAGATCATCGATAAAATGATGGTGGCGGCCTCCGTGCCAATATCAAAGGTAGGCTGCTTCACAACCGTAATCGGCGGGGTAAAAATTTCTAAAAACGGCGAATCGTCAATAGCCGTCACACTTACATCATCCGGAATGCGAATGTTCTTTTTTCTGAGAAACTTCATCAGTTCAATTAATGAAAGGTCATTGACGGCAAAGAAGCCTTCCGGCCGATCAGGCTGCTGCCACAACTGATCCAATCGTTGAACAATCAACTCTCTTTCTACGGCAATAATCCACTCCTCTTTCGTTTCAAGGCCGTGTTTGATTAACGTCTTTCTGTATCCTGCTAGCCGTTCCACCCTTGGCGTAATTTTTCTGGCAATCGATGTACTGACAACAGCGATTTTGGTTTTTCCCTTTTGGATCAGTTCCTCCACCGCCATTTCGGCCGCTTTTTCATTATCCAATAGCAGGATGGGGTAAATGGGTTTTTTTACCATCCTATCCACAAACACGATCGGAAAGTTCATTTTTTTCAGTTCAAGATAAAGATCATGATTTTCCCGATTGGGAAAAATGATCAGGCCGTCAACCTGTTTAGCCATTAACTTTTCAATGTAGCTCCGCTCTTTATCTGGATCGTCATCGGCATTGCATACGAAAAGATGGACACCGTTTTCAACGCACACATCTTCAATGGCCCTGATAATTTCCGTGGAGAAAGTGTGTAAGATATTGGCCACAATAACCCCTAGCGCCGACGTCCTTTTCTGTTTCAAACTTTTAGCCACATAATTGGGAATATACCCCAAATCATTGATGGCTTCCTCAATTCTTTTCTTTGTTTCTTCCGACATATACTCATACCGTTTATTGATATACTGAGAAACGGTACTTTTAGAAACACCCGCTCTTTCCGCCACATCTTGAATGGTCACTTTGCGCATTTATTATTACCCCACTTAAAAGGCTCATATTGGAAAACTGCTTAGTGAATAGCCGTAGACTTTACTAAACCGATTTACTAAATCGGTTTAGTAAATCGGTTTATTTAAATTATAATCTAAACTGGTTATCGATGCAATATTTAAATTATATAGAAACAAACCTTTTTCTATGCCCTGAAAAAAACGCCATTCCAATGCTAAGGCATGTACCCTAGTGAGTCGATGCAAATATTGGCATGTCTAAAAAATTAAGTGGATGACTAATAAGGGGATGATGCGGTGATTACTATACTAAATGGACGAAAGGAGGGTTAACTGTGAAGCACTTATGGGCACTGGTGATCAAAGCAGTTTTGGTGTTTGCTGTGCTCCTGGTGATTTTCAGCTGGATCGGTACTTACCCGGTAGGTCCAACGGTTGCTTTGTCCTTACTGGTTATTGGTCTTTCCTACCTCATTGGTGATCTAGCCATTTTGCCCATGACCAACAACATGGTGGCCACTCTGGCCGACGTGGGTTTAAATACATTGGTGATTTGGGTGATCGGTCCTTTTTTGTTTGACCAGTTCATCCCCTTTTCTTTAGCGTTACTGGCCAGCGTCATTATTGGAATTGGAGAATGGTTTTTCCATCAATATATGGCCAATACGGTTCTGTCTAATCCTGAACAGGAAGCAAGTCCAACATAAGCTTTAAGCATAAAAAAAACAGGGGCCTTAAGGCTCCCTGTTTTTTGTGGTGACCATCCACGGCTCCTTGGCCTTATCTTTCAGTATTTTGTTCTGGTTGAGCGGTTTGGTCGTTCTGCACCACCACATTGCTGCTGGGCAGAGCCAGCTGAACCTGTTCTTCTTCCAATATTTCCATAATCTTTAAATTGATCTCTTCTTTAATGCGTAGCCATTCGTCCCAATTGGTGGTTTTGGTAAAGAAATAAAGGAAAATGTCGAGACTGCTTTCACCAAATTGATCAAAATGAACAAACAAGGTCTCCTGACTGATCTCGGGATGATTTTGCAGCAAATGTCGGATGCGATCCACGCAACTCTTCAGTCTGTCTCGAGGCGTGGTATAGGCCACCTTTAAATGAAAGGTGATTCGGCGGCGGCCCATACGACTCCAGTTGGTAATCGCTTCGTTGGCCAGCGTCGAGTTGGGCACTGTCACCAAACTGTGGGCAAAGGTGCGCACCTGTGTGCTGCGGAAGGATATATCTTCCACCACCCCTTCCACTGTAGGGGTTTCAATCCAATCGCCCAGGGTGAAGGGCTTCTCGGTCACAATAACAATGCCGCCAAAGAAGTTTTTCAACGTATCCTGGGCGGCTAAGGAGAAGGCAAGGCCGCCTAAGCCCAGACCAGCAATAAAGCCGCTCACCTCATAATCCCATTCCTCTAAAACAATGATCAGTACAAGCAAGATGATGACCGCCTGCAACACCCGTGATAAAAAGGGAAGCACAATCTTGTCCAGCTTTAGATCGAGCCGCTCTCCCACGCGGCCTAACAGGGCGGACGATGGGGCGGCCAGCTTGTAAAACCCCCAGCCGATCAGAACAAACAGGGCTGAACGGAATAGCTGGCCTAAAAATGGGTGGTATGGAGCGGTCAGCGTTAAATACTTTAAGGCCAGATACAGGCCAAGTATGATAAAAAACACCTGGAGCGGTTTCTCAAAGGAACTTAACAGACTGGAAATAAACCTTGCTTTGCTTTTCCGAGCAAAGCGGAGCAAAAGTTTAAAGATCCAACGGGTAAAAACCTGTCGAAAAAGGAGAAAGGCGATCACAATCAGGGCTGCCATCGCCCATTCCCACCACCAAGCGGCGGGATCGACCCAGGCCAAATAGCGAGACATACTACACTGCCCCTTTGTACACCTAAAGTGTTACCAAGTGTGTCTACCTCTGACCAGCAGACGGTATACCCTGGTATGGTATCCTTAGTAATCGGAAGTTAACGCTGGCTCTGTCTTGGTTTGCTGAGGCATAAAGCAAGGATAACTGCCCAAGAGCCGAACCTGACAGCCCAGCGCCTCTATTTCCGATATGGCTCCGGGGACCAAAGTGTCATCCTTCTCCTGCCCTATATCTATAATGAAGAAATAACTGCCCAATTTCTTTTTGGTGGGACGGGATTCGATCCGGGTTAAATTAAGTTTCCGCCAGGCAAAAGCGCTCAACACTTGATGCAGAGCCCCTGGAAAATCTTCTGGCAGTGTCACTAAAATCGATGTTTTACCCGATTTGACCCATTGTTCAGTCTCGACCAAATGGTGGGTTACCGGTTGATAACCAACCAACAGAAAGCGGGTAAAATTGTTATCATGATCCTCAATATGGCTGCGGACCGTATGTAAGCCATACTTTTCTCCGGCAGCCTGAGGGCCAATGGCCAGCAGCTTTTCTTCAGGATGATTGGCCACATACTCAGCCGCTTCAGCCGTGCTGCGCATGCTGGTCACCTGGGCGTTGGGACAATGGGAACGGATAAACTGATGGCATTGGGCTAACGCCTGCGGATGGGAGAGAACCATCTCCACTTCCTCTAAGGGCTCACTTTTTCGCTGGGGATGAACCAAGGCGTGGTGGGTAATCATTAAAGCAATTTCTCCCTGGATGGGGATATCCACCTGGTGAATCAGCCAATCCAAGGTGACGTTGACTGAGCCTTCAATGGAATTTTCAACGGGTACAACGGCATATTGCACGTTCCCGTGAGCACAGTCAAGCAAACAATCGGGGATGGTGGCTTTGGCTACAAATTGAGCCTGATTAAACAAAGGAATAGGTTGGCAAAGGCCATGTACCGCTTCATCAGAATAAGTGCCTTCCGGTCCGAGATAAGCCACTTTTAAATCAGACTGGGTCACTTTAGGTTCCACTCCTAGAAGTTTTTCTTTTCATTGTGCTAAATGCCCCTTCTTTTGTCAATAGCCGCCACATGGGTAGCCTTTTTAGCTTTTGTATTTGCTGCGCTTTTTGGCGTGTAACTTAGCCAGTTTAGCCTGAAGGTGCTCCTTACGCTTCTGGGTTTTTTCCAGATCCATTTCCACGTGAACCACCTCTCCCTGGTTGAACACCACCTTCACCCAGTCCCCTTCCCTTGCCCCTTCTGGAAGCATGGTTAGGGGGACGATGAACTCCACTTCATCGTCCCCCACCAAGATAACGGCCTCGTGAGCCTTAATGCGGTCGATCACCCCAGTTGTCATCACACATCCTCACCTTCAATCACCTTTTTCATCATCTTATCATGTCTCTGTCAGCGACACTAGCGGACGGGTGATCATCCATTATGCGGTATGATGAACGGCGCAGCGGTTGGGACCGATCTCCAGTTCTGTCAGCTCATCATCTGATTTTGAGACCAATCCTTTGTTGATGGCCAATATTTCTTTAAAGTTGGGAGGCTTGACGGAATCAGCTGATTTGGACACTTCCTGGATAAACTCCTCTTTACCTATATTTTGCATAATCTTATTTTCTGCCCTAATTTTACCTAAAGATTGAGCAATAATCCCATCCTGATTCATCTCTTTTACCAAATCGGCATAGTGAGCGGGGAGAACCAATACATCATCGGCAATATCAGCCACCTTTTCATAAATGGTGTGATACAAATCTTCCGCCCATTCTTCCACCTTTTCTCCTAGATCAGGCCGACCCAAACCGCTGACAAAGATGGTATCCCCGGAGAAAAGCAACTTATCATTGACGAAGAAGGAAACACTGCCTGGCGTATGACCCGGTGTTTTGACGGCCAAAACCTGTAGGTCCACTTGCTCAAACTGAATGCGCTCATGATTTTCCAGCGGTTCAAAGTCAAAGACGGCTCCTTCACTTTTCATCAGATAGTAAACCGCCCCGGTTCTCTGGGCCAGCTCCGGTCCCCCCGTAATATGGTCGGCGTGGAGATGGGAATCAACGATATGGGTAATTTTGACACCTTCTTCCTCAGCCGTTTGCAGATAGTCATCAATAAAGCGGGAAGGGTCAATCACCAAAGCTTCAGCACCGGAAATCACCATGTAAGAGAGGCAGCCCTTGCCTGGTCGAATAAATTGATACACTTTAATCTTGTCATCTTCATACGCTTTCTTTTTGTACAAATATGTGCTCCAGCCTTTCATCCCCCCTTGCAAATAGGCTGTATGATATCCAGCAGCCGCAAGTTCTTCCGCTACCATTTGGGAAGAGCCTTCTTTAGCACAGACCACCACGATTTCCTTATCCCGAGGCAGCTTGTTAAGATGGGGTTCGACGCCATCTAGAAATTCAAAATAGGGAATATTGGTGGATTGTACCCCGTCACCTTCAATTTTCCAGTCGTCATAGTCTTCCTTGTTCCGAACATCCAAGATAAACAGCTTTTCCCTGTTCATTAGTTTATCCGCAATCTCTTCAGCCGTTATGGTTCTCACACTCATCCTGCTTCCTCCTTTTTAATGCTGATTGGGGACGCAATATACCCCCATGGGTAATTTAATAATATACCGCATGGGGTATATTGTCAACCTCTTTTACCCACCGGTCGCTTCAACCCCTGGTAACACACCACCTGTTTAGCTTCTTACTTCATTTGCGTAATCTTTGTAAAAACCTTTTCAACAGCGAAGCAGAGACTCCCATTAAAAGCCCTTGTTCGATTCCAAGGAACAAAGTGCCCAAAAAGGTGATCACCAATATTACGCCTTCTGCTCTATTTTCCTGAAAAAGACGCTTCGTTTCCTTCAAATCTATCAGTCCATATACCGCTGTCATAATGATGGCGGCCAGCACCGAATGGGGCAGATAATAAAAGAAAGGAGTGAAAAACAGTAGGGTCAGGATAACGAAGAAGGCCGTCAGGATGGAAGCCAACACCGTTTTTGCTCCCGCCTGATAATTGACCGCCGTCCGGGAAAAACCACCTGTGACGGGCATGGAGGAAAAGAAAGAGCCCACAATGTTGGCCAGCCCCAAAGCCCGCAGTTCCTGGTTAGCGTTTAGCTCATAGTTTTCCTTGGAAGCGATCCTTTGGGCCACGGCTAAAGATTCCATAAATCCTACCAAGGATATGGTTAAGGCAACAGAAAGTAGCGGTTTAAGGGATTGTATATCGACAACGGGTAAGGAGAAGCCTGGAAAACCCTGGGGCACATCACCCACAATGCTAACTCCTCTCTGGTCCAAGCTAAACAGATATACCACCAAACTGGAGAGGATAACCAGGAGGAGAGGAGAGGGAAAACGGGGCGCTATTTTTCGGATCAGTCCCCACAAAATGATGCTGCCCAGCCCAATCGCTAATGTTAGGGGATGAGCTTCATCCAATCTTTGCACCGTTTCTAAGACTAGCTGATGGATATAGGCATGGTTCGCTAAAGGTACTCCAAGGAGATGTTTCAACTGGCTGAGGGCAATCACAATGGCGGCCGCTGAAGTAAAGCCGCTCATGACGGCCGGGGACAAAAAATGAACCACAAAGCCTAAGCGGAACACCCCCATCAAAAACTGGATGATGCCAACCATAAGGGTCAACAATAAAACATAGCTGGTAAACTGAGCTGTTCCCGGTTCAGCTAGAGCCGATACACCGCTAAAAACCAATAAAGCCACCATAGCCACTGGCCCTACAGCCAATTGACGGGCTGACGCAAACAGGGCATACACCACTAAGGGAATGGTGACGGAATACAAGCCTATGACGGGATCGATCCCGGCTAGCATGGCATAGGCCATTCCCTGTGGGATAAGGAGCACGGCGACGATGAGACCGGCCGACAGATCACCGCTCAAAAATTCTCTTCTATAATTACCCATCTGCTGCAATCCCGGCAGAATAAGTTTCAGCATGCTCACTCCTCCTTTTTCTACGAGAAGTTAATATACTATACTGTGTATGGTATATTAAAACAAAAAATAAAAATGTTATTTTGTATACCCCACACCCTATTAATCATAATATACCCCCCATAGTATTTTGTAAAGCGAGTCTGATACCTAATATAAAAAGGCTGCCTTTTAGGTATGAATTAACCTAAAGGCAGCCCCTATTCATTTCCATTTGCGTTTCTTATACGCTTTTTTTGCATTGTTCACATGGCCAACTAAAGGTGACGTTTTTTTTACCTATCCTTTTCCAACGTTTTCCATACTCTCCGTGATCATGCACGGCGGGATGTTCCACCTGAATGGTGGAGTGAGTAATATTGTATTTTTCTTTCAAAAGCTTATTCACTTTGGATATCACTTGGAAGGGGTGAATCGATTCATCCACAAAAACATGGGCTGTTAAAGAATGATGATCTGTGGAAACGGACCATAAATGGAGTTCATGAACATCTTTGATGCCGGTCAAGCTTTTAATCTCCTGACGGATCTCATCCAAATCGAACTGCTCGGGGACAGATTCCATTAAAATGAGGTAAGACTCACGGATAATTTTGGCCCCTCCGCCAAATATAATGGCACCGATAATCATGCTGATGATGGGGTCAATCAGGTAATAGTCTGTAAGTAAAATTAAGATGGCCGCCACGATGATTCCGATGGAACTTAACAGGTCACCGATAAAATGCCACAAGGCACTTTTGACGTTCAAATTCTCTTCTTCTTTGGTACTTCTGCTTAAAATCCAGGTGAGAATCGCATTAACCACCAAGCCGATGGAAGCAATGACTAACATGGTGGTCATATCCACCACTTCAGGGGTAATGATGCGCCGGATTCCTTCGATAAAGACAAATACGGCGATGACAACCAAGGCTAAACCGTTTAGAAACGAAGCGATAATTTCAAACCGTAAATACCCAAACGTATACTTATGATTGGGTTTACGGGTGGCCAGGTAAAGGGCTGTCATGCTTAAGCTTAAGGCAATCACGTCAGACAACATATGGGCCGAGTCTGATAAAAGGGCCAGGGAATTGGAAAGGAGCCCACCCACCACTTCCACCACCGTAAAAAACAACGTTAAGATCAGGGCGATCCACAACGTTTTTTTGGACGTCTTTTGTTCCTTCACATGATCAAGGTGGTGATAATCATAATGTTTCATTACACTTCTCCCCTTCGCACAATTAGCCACCTGTATTACTTTGCCCGAGAATGAAAACTATTATTATCCCTTATAAAATGGAACATGCTGTTGGTTTATTCCAACAGCATATAAATCTAGCAACCCTATGAAACTAGAATTATTTTTTGTTTAAATTTATTATAAACTACTTGTTGATTGAGATCAAGACGCACCCACACATTTTTTACACCAAATACAAAAGCAACACCAGCCATAAAGCCGGTGTTGCATCTAGCCCATTATTAAACCACATCATACCCTTGTTCTTCAACAGCCTCTTTCAGCTGCTCAACAGACACTTTAGACCGGTCGTAAGTAACGTCAGCAGTCCCTTGCTCAAGATGGACGTCCACTTTTTCTACCCCGTCTAACGCTTGTAAAGCCTTGGACACTGCATTTTGACAATGACTGCAGGACATTCCTTTAATCTGTAAGGTAATCTTTTCCATCTTGTCACCCCTTTCAAAGTACACTTTTATTCTAAAACAGACTCAATCCCACTCATCTCACGATTTGGCGTACTGCTGAATCACCTGCATCAATTCCTCAATCATCTCTTCCCCTTGGCCAGATTGGATGGAATGGCGCACACAGGTTTTAACGTGCCGTTCCAGAAGGTTTAAGCCCACTTTCTTAAGGGCGGCTTGCACGGCAGCAATCTGAATTAAAATATCCACACAATACCGATCCTCTTCCACCATCCGTTCCAATCCCCGTATCTGCCCCTCAATTTTTCTTAAGCGCGTCTTGATCTTCTCCTTTTCACTTTCGGTCCGGGGATGAACCGGTTTTCGATCCATGCTCCCCTTCTGGTGATGGCTCAAAGGTGGCTCCCTCCTTACTTCCCTTCTTTTCTTATTCATCGGGGATTGAACTTCATGGCAAGAGCCCAAAGCAGGTAACTGGAGAAACACCGTTTAAGAATAGCGGGGTTTCCAGCGATTGAGAAAAAGGGTGTTGGTCACTACGGAAACAGAGCTAAGGGCCATGGCGGCGCCGGCCAAAATAGGGTTTAACAGGCCCAGTGCGGCCACAGGGATTAAAAGGACGTTATAGCCGAAGGCCCACACCAGATTTTGTTTAATTTTCCTCATGGTGGCCCTGGACAATTGAATGCAGGCCACAAGGGAGAGCAAATCTCCACGCATCAGGGTGATGTCTGCAGCTTCCATGGCCACGTCGGTCCCCGTGCCCATGGCCAAACCCACGTGAGCTTCCGCCAGGGCCGGGGCGTCATTAATGCCGTCTCCCACCATAGCCACTTTTTTCCCTTCCTGCTTCAACTGTTTAACGCCATCTGCCTTATGCTCGGGGAGCACTTCGGCCATCACCCGCTGGATCCCTACCTGCCGGGCAATGCTGCGGGCTGTCCGCTCGTTATCCCCTGTCATCATAATCACTTCAATGCCCATCTGCTTCAGTTTTTCAATGGCGCTGCGGGAAGTTTCTTTCACCGTATCAGCCACGGCAATGTAGCCTAATAGACGGCTCGTTTCCCCTTCCTTTTCGGCCACAGCCATGACGGTTTTACCCTGTTTTTCCAGCCGTTCAATCTCCCCTAGGTAAGGGGCAAGCTCAATCCCTTGGGCTTGCATCAATGTTTTGTTCCCCACAAAGAGGCACTTGCCATCAACGACGGCCTCAATGCCTTGCCCCGGTATGGCCCGATACCCTTTCGGATCGGACAGGGAAAGGTTTCTTTGGCGCGCTCCATTGATAATCGCTCGCCCCAACGGGTGTTCTGAAGCCAGTTCTGCGCTGGCCACCAAGCGAAGCAACTCATCTTCATCCTGCTTGAAGGCCACCACATCGGTTACCTCCGGTTCGCCCTTGGTGATGGTTCCCGTTTTATCTAACACGATCACGTCAATCTCCTGCATCATTTGCAAGTATTCGGCCCCTTTAATCAAGACACCATGTTCGGCGCCTTTTCCTGTTCCCACCATGATGGCCGTGGGAGTGGCCAAACCAAGGGCGCAGGGACAAGCGATGACCAGTACCGCCACCGCGCTGATCAACGCCGCCGTAAAATCCACAACCCAATAGGTGATGATAAACGTCAAGAGGGCGATCCCCACCACAATGGGCACAAAAATGGCGGAAACTTGATCGGCCAAACTTTGAATGGGCGCTTTGGAGCCTTGGGCTTCATCCACCAGACGGATAATTTGAGCCAAAACGGTATCCTGGCCCACTTTGGTCGCTCTGATTTTGATGGAGCCATGGGTATTGAGGGTGGCCCCGATGACCTCATCGCCCACCTTTTTTTCAACAGGCATACTTTCTCCTGTCAGCATCGATTCGTCGACAGAGGTTTCTCCCTCAATAATTTCACCATCCACCGGTATCTTTTCCCCCGATTTAACCAGGAGGATATCCCCTACCTGCACCGCTTCGACCGGAATGTCTATCAGCTTCCCATCCCGCATTAAATGGGCTGTTTTGGCTTGCAGTCCGGCCAGTTTTTTTATCGCTTCCGAAGTGCGCCCTTTGGCTCGGGCTTCCAACAGTTTACCTAGAAGAATGAGAGTAATAATCACCACCGAAGCCTCAAAATAAAAGCCTTCCCGCTCACCAAGAAAAAAGAGAACGCTGCTATACAGGTAGGCGGCCAAGGTGCCCATGGCCACCAAGACATCCATATTGGCGCTGCCTCCCCTTAAGGCATTGAAGGCGCCCCGAATAAACCGCCAACCGATGGTAAACTGAACCAAGGTGGCCAAAATAAATTGGAGACTGGCCGGCATCATCAAGCTTTCATAACCGGTAAAATCGCCGATCATTTGGACTAAAAAAGGCAAAGAGGCGATGGCGCCAAATAGAAAGGCATATTTCTGCCGTTGGTAACGCCGCTCTCTTTCCTTCTTCTCCTCTTCAGCCTGTTCCTCCCGCACTTCCTTGGCCCCATAGCCAATTTTCTCCACCCGTTCAATCAGTTGCGCCGGACTTAATTTGGCATCATCGTAAATGACCACAGCTTTTTCCGTGGCTAAATTGACATTGACTTGGGCAACGCCCTCCAAGCGGGATAAACTTTTTTCCACTCTGCTGGCACAAGCGGCACAGGTCATCCCTGAAATGGTCAACGTTGTTTTCTTTGTGGCCTGCATCAAGCTCACTCCTCTAAGGAGAATGTTGCCTCTAACGGATCCTTTTCATACTGTTGCTTGTATTATACTATACCTCTGTAGGGTATGGTAGTGCTAAGACATCAAGCTGCATGGAATTGGTCTTTTGCTTATGTTGTATCAATTATTTTGTATGAACTTTTGGGGAACATAATTGCTATTCATTCCCTTGTATTCGTGTGCAAATACAATCAGTAAAACCAAATAAGGGATTCTCCGAATGAGAGAATCCCTTTGGTTTACGATCTATGTATGGTGGAGGCGGTGGGAATCGAACCCACGTCCGAAGATATC
>CALFAC010000126.1 GCA_937927935.1 uncultured Bacillaceae bacterium | reverse complement strand
GCAAAGCAAGCGGCAAGAGTAGATGAAGCATTTACAATGGCAATTTTGGGTTTATCCATATCCTCTGCCGTTATGCCATATATGCCCCATTGAGCTCTTCGCATGACCCAGCGTATGCTGCCAGGCTCCACATAACTTCGCAATTTTTTGGTCATCTCCCTTAAACAACCCCTTTCTTCGGCGTTCTACATACTTTGTTCTTCCAGCGATGGACTTTGTCGTTTTCTTCCAACCAGCTGAGTTAAGACAATAATCAGTCCAAGTAACAACCCTATAACATTGATGAGTAAGGTGATGTCAAAGCCACTCATGGGAATCAGTAACATAACTCCGGAAGCAAGTGAGAGAACGCGTAGAATGGCAGATACCGTACGAAAGAGATATCCTGTCAATCCCATGCCGATTAACCAGGTACCGATAACAGCGGTAACAAAGGATAACAAAATTTGCCACCATGTTCCTTGCAAAATTAGACTGGGTGAAAAGACGAACAAAAATGGAATAATATAGGCGAGCACTCCCAAGCGGGTGGCGGTCCATCCCGTCTTCATCGGACTGGTTCGGGCAATGGCCGCCCCTGCAAAAGCGGCCACCGCTATGGGCGGTGTAAAATTGGAGACGATAGCATAATAGAAAATAAATAAATGGGCAGCCATGGGATGAATACCAAATTCAACAAGGGCCGGAGCCACCAGTACAGCCACCAGGGCGTAAGCTGCAACACTGGGCATGCCCATGCCCAAAATAATACAGCCAATGGCAGAGGCTATTAAAAGTAGAGCAAGGCTATGCTCCCCAATAGAAACTAGAATGTAACCCAGTGTAAAGCCCAATCCAGATACTGAGATGGCCCCCACCACCAGACCGGCAATCCCTAAGGCAGCGGTAACATCTAGCATCACCAGTCCCGTTTCGTGCAGTGTTTCATGGATTCGTTTCAGTATGTCTTGGCGATATTCGCTCTTTATGAGAAGCAGCACGATGGCTATCACACCGGAGATAACCCCAGCTCCAGCCGGATCCATACGCACAATAAACATAAGATAGATAAGGACAAGAAGAACAATAGAGATGGGAATGGCTTCCACAAGCGTTTTCTTAAGAAGAGGAAGCTCATCTTTGCTTAGTCCTTTTAAATTTAATTTGCCTGCTTCCAAATCGACCTGGATAAAGATCGCAATATAAAATAATACGGCTGGAATCAAAGCGGCGAGGGCCACTTCTGCATAAGCCACCCCTAATTGCTCAGCAATCAGGAAGGCAGCAATGCCCATCACCGGAGGCATCAACTGTCCGCCTGATGATGCAACCGCTTCAACAGCGCCAGCAAAGTGACGTTGATAGCCTGTCCGGATCATCATGGGAATGGTGATATTCCCTGTTAAAAATACATTGGACATGGGAGCCCCTGTCATGGTGCCTACTAAACTAGAACCAATGACTGCCACCTTGGCTGGTCCCCCACGTGTCCGTCCTAATATTAATAAGGAAAGGTTTGTTAAGGCATCTGCGCCACCAAATTTTAAGAGAACTTGTCCAAAGAAAACAAAGGCTAAACCAAAAGTGGCGGCTAAACTTAACATGCCTAACATGCTGCTGGGATCGATATAGAGATAATTAAACAGTTCTCCCCATGAAACTTCCATTCCAGCTAAAAGGCCGGGTAAAGCGGTCGAATATTTGGCATACAGAATAAAAATCACGCCTACAATGACCAAGGTGAGCCCCACAAGTCTGCGGGCCGCCTCCAGAAGCAAGAGAACAGCAATGGCTCCTAACACCACCCTTTCGGTGGTGACAACGCCCATAATATTAATGATTTTGGGGTAGTTGATGGTTAACCAAAGGCCTACCGGAATAGCCAAAAGAGAGAAGATAATATCGTACCAGGGCACACGGTCCCGAGGGGACCGTGCGCTCATGGGTAAAGACATAAAGGCTAATATCAACACCAAGGTGAGAAACAAACCAATCCATTGTTGAGCATAGATGGGAATGCCGAGGTAGAGATGAAGCTTTAATATATAGACCAAGCCAATCACAGCAACAGAAGTGGAAATAATGGTTTGGATCCATTTAGAAATGCCTGTCAACTTGCGATAGCGGGAAAATTCGTCCGTATTCGCTGGCACTGCGTCTGTATTTTTTGCATCACTGGAAGTCATGGTTTCAACCCCTTAAGCGTTAAAGTTACTGATATAACGCCAATAGTTCATCCTGAGCGGCCTGATGTTCTTCAGTCCATACGCCAATCTCTTTAAAGAATTTAATAGCGCCGTCATGATAGGGTGCTGCAGGTTTTACAGGCACCATTTCCTCTCTGGTCCAGCCATCCCACCAGGGATGAACCGCATGCATTTCTTCATAATTTTCCCAAGTGGCTTTGGTGACCGTGTAGACAACATCTTCAGATGTTTCCGAAGTGGACACCATGACTGACGGATAAGCGATAAGCACAATCTCTTCTCTTGCAATGCCTACCCCAGCCGGATGAACATCCAGTGTGGAGCCTGGAAGCCACTTGTCGATAAGGGCCTGTATGTCGTCAGGTACACCATTGGCAATATCTTCCGGTTTTAAATTGCCCCACGGTAATAGGCGCAAGCCGACAGCAGCGTCCACTTCCATCGTGCTAGGTGTCGTCGGACCTCCACCCATAGAGGCTTCAACACTTCCATTCTGTATGGCAGCCAATCCATCCTGTAAAGTGGGTACGGGGACTTGAACCACATCATCCAAGGTTAAGCCAACTGATTCTAATGCAAGATCCACTTGTGCTTTTAATGCCGCGTTGGTTCCATAATCAACCGCTACTTTTTTGCCTTTTAATTGGTCCAGAGAGGTGATCCCGCTATCCTCCCGTACCAGCAATCCCGTGTTATGGATCAACTTTCCTGTCAACACAGTACGGACATTTTTATTTTCGTCATAACCGGGGCCAGCAGTATACGCCCAACCCAGGTTGGGACCATTCATAATGGCAAAATTCAATTTTCCTGAGTTTAAATTAGGCATGTAGGTCGTGGTACCCGAACTGGGCTGCACGACGGCACGCATGGGAGTATGATCCGTAATGAGAGCGGCCCAGCCTGTTGCCGATGTATGATAACCTCCCCCTACCGGTTCCGTTCCCAGATAAACTGTTGCAGGCAAGTCTGCCTCACTTGAACCATTTTGTCCATCTTCCTCATTGTTTCCATTTCCATTTTCAGCTGGTGCAGGTTGATTGTTTTGGCTTTGATCACTTTGGGTTTCTGTACTTCCTCCGCAAGCCGCAAGCATGATGATCAAACTTAGCATGAGCCCTGTTAAGATCCATTTGAACCACTTATTTGCGTGCATTTCTCCTGACCCCCCTCATTTACTCTTAACGGACCATTCCATGCGGATCGATCACAAACTTTTTAGCTACCCCACGGTCAAAATCAGCATAGGCTTGAGGTGCTTCATCCAAAGAGATCAGCGTGGCATTGACCGCTTTGGCAATTTGGGCTCTACCGCTTAAAATGGTATTCATCAAGTAGCGATGATATCTCATCACCGGTGTTTGACCCGTCACAAAAGTATGCGCCTTGGCCCAGCCCAGTCCAATCCGTATTTTAAGGGTGCCCACTTTGGCATCCTCATCAATGGCACCAGGGTCCCCTGTTACATAAAGACCGGGTATACCTAACCGACCTCCGGCCCGGGTCACATCCATAATGGTGTTTAATACAGTAGCTGGTGCCTCTGTACGACTGGGGCCATGTCCATGGGCTTCAAATCCAACGCAGTCAATGGCACAGTCCACTTCAGGTACACCCAAGATTTGCTCAATCATTTCACCCACATTATCATGTTTGCTCAGATCGATCGTTTCACAGCCAAAACTTCTGGCTTGCTCTAACCGTTCGGGAATTAAGTCCCCCACAATAACCACAGATGCACCTAGTAATTGGGCAGAATGGGCAGCAGCAAGACCCACTGGACCCGCCCCGGCAACATAGACCGTTGTCCCAGGTTTCACGCCAGCCGATACGGCTCCGTGAAAGCCTGTTGGGAAAATATCGGACAACATGGTTAAATCCAAAATTTTTTCCATGGCCTGATCTTTATCCGGAAACTTGAGCAGTTGGAAATCAGCGTAAGGGACCATCACATATTCAGCTTGACCGCCAACCCAGCCTCCCATATCCACATAGCCATAGGCGCCTCCAGGACGCTCAGGATTCACGTTCTCACAAATATGGGTGTTCTGCTCCTTACAGTTGCGACAGCGACCGCAGGCAATATTAAACGGGACGGATACCAAATCACCTTTCTTAATAAACTCCACATCGCGCCCCACTTCAATCACTTCACCCGTGATTTCATGGCCCAATACCAGTCCTTCAGGGGCGGTTGTCCGACCGCGAACCATGTGCTGGTCACTTCCACAAATATTGGTGGTAACCACTTTAAGAATTACGCCATGCTCACACTTTCTGCCTACATTTTTGGGGTGAACACCCGGTCCGTCTTTTAAGACCAATTCAGGAAAATCAATTTTTTCCACAGCCACCTTGCCCGGCCCTTTGTAGACAACGCCTCTGTTACCGCTCATCGCATTTTCCTCCTTACAAATTTATATTTTAATTTTATTGATAACATATTAAATAAATATTTTTTTAATACATACTTCATATTATTTACTATTTGTTCTGACAATTTAAATCCTGGTCAACTCTTTCCTCTCAGCTTTCACCCATTTAAATCATCCCGTAAATAATCTTTCGGGTAACGGTTGCACCAGCGTTTAGCTAGCGCAACCGTCTTATTAACACCTGTTGCTTGACAACGTTGTCCACCCAATTTAGTCCCCGTTAAGTACCCGGTAAGGAATCATAATACTTCACGTTCTCTTTTTCCAACACCTCCCTCAATGAATAAAAGTCAAGGCTGAGTTCTCCATTGGCTATTTTGGCTTTGGTCTGTTCCTCTTTTTTCATTCTTTGCTGAGCGGCCTCTAACACATGGTGTAGCTGATCTTGACGAACAACTACAACACCATCATCATCGGCCATAATTAAGTCACCTGGATTAACGACTTCCCCTCCGCACATGGCGGGGGCATTGACCCACCCGCCTCGCAATTTGGTGGTGCCTTGTGAAGAGATGGCTTTCGTCCAAACAGGGAAGCCCAGCTCTCTGATCCGTGCCACATCGCGAATCCCCGCATCAATGACCACTCCTTTAACCCCCCGTTTTTGGAGGGCCAAAACGATCAACTCGCCAATCATGCCTGCTGTACTTTCCCCAATGGTGGATACCACCAAGATATCACCAGGCTGGCAAACTTCGATGGCGGCATGGATCATCAAGTTATCTCCCGCAAAACAGGTGGCGGTTACGGCTGGACCACAAATCAAGGTATTTTCAAGAATGGGTTTAATCTCATGGCTTAAGAGGCCCACTTTCCCCTGGGCTTCATAAACCGTGGATACATCTAGTTTTTGAAAAGCATCGATTAGACTTTGATCAGGCCGGGGAATGGTGCGGACCACATATTTTTCCATTAAACAAATTCACCCCCAACATAAGGGAAGACGCGGCTGAACGCTTCAGCATACTTATACTCATTGTTGCCGGAACATCTGCGGGCATGATTTCCTCTCAACTTGGCCTTCCAGCCGTAATAACTGATCAGATGGGGTTGAGCCTGGAAGCATTGCATAGCGGCTTCTTTTTGCTCATAGGTTTCGGTAATATCAATGATGACATCCGGATAAAAACCGCTAATTTCCGGCTGATGCGGTTCAAAACCAAACAGGCGCGCTTGTTTGGCTCTGGGATAGCCGTCGATTCTTACACCGTTTGAAGTGGATTGGACACTAGCTTCAAACACATACTTGAACACAGTTTCATGGTCGGGATTAAAGGCATCCTTAGGACCATGGGTTAAGATGTGATGGGGGCGAAACTTCCTGATGGTTTTCACCATTCTTTCCATCCGTTCCGGTGTAATCTCCATAAAATAGTCTTCAAAATCCCAGATTTCATAATCGGTAACGCCTAAGTGCTTGGTCGCTTGCTCAATCTCTTTATGTCGGGTTTCCTTCACCTTTTCAAGAGTTTGTCCCTCTATATTCCACAGATCATTTGATTCTCCTCTGGCTCCATAGCTAAGGATGATCAGCTTTACATTGGCCCCATGTTTAACATACTTGGCTATGGTTCCTCCACCGCGCCAAACAAAGTCTGCTGCATGAGCACTTACGACTAATAAATTTACACTGCTGTCGATCATGTTTCTCCACTCCTTAGTCATCTGTGATTCGATCAATGTGTAAATTTAAGTGATTATGTTTACTCCTCTTCCACCAAACGACGGGTGTTCTCCACAATCATCGTTCGAATCTCATCTTCACTAAAACCGTTATTAAGCAAATTGGCCACAAAAGTTTGCATCCCTTCATCAGGATACGGGGCCGTAGGCTGGCCTAAATCACTGGATAAAATGCTGTTTTCAGGCTTGATGGTTCTGATCTGTTCGTAGACAGATTCCCAGCTGTCTTTATTGGTATGGGGGGTGGTGAAACAATACTCCATGATGGCCCCCATTTCAGCCAATTTCTTTTGCTCGTCGATCGAGAGCCGGATAGAAGGAAAGTTGGGATGGGTGACCACAATCTTATTCACCCCTCTTTTGACAGCCGCCTCTGTTAGGGCAAAAATCTCATCTTTTCCTAAATGGCCTGTCGCCAAAACAAGGCGATGTTTGGCTATGATGTCCAATATTTCATACACTTCTTCTTTTAAATCAGAGCCTTCAAATATCGTAATGGTGGGCATAGGTCTACCCTGTTGCTCAAATTCCTGGCGCAACTTAGCCCAGTGGGGCAATTTTTCCGGTTTGTTGAGTTTAAAATGTCGCTGTTCATTTTCTGCATCAAACGTGGGCATCCACACAATTTTAGCGCCATCTCGTGCGGCCATTTCCACGGCAATAGGATTAAGGCCGCCGACGGAATTGTTTAGACAGATCGCCCCAATCACATTCATGCCCTTAAAGGCTTCATTTAGCACCCGGGCTCGTCCGGAAGTGCAAAAGTAGTGGGATTTAATGCCATAACCTTTCATCCCCAATTTTTGTATGCGTCGGGTCATTTCCAGATCGTCCAATTTTCGTGTCAAGACATCCGGTCCGGTATGAACATGCAGGTCATATGCCCCTTTAAATAGATGAGCTACTTCCATTCCATTCACCCTCACAGATGGTTTTTGTCGGATCAATCTACAATGGGTGTGCCGTACGTATGGAAACTTTCAATGGTTGGTGTGCGCCAGGCCTGTCCCCTCGCCCGTTCAGCTTCCGACCAGGTGATGGGTTCACGATCAGGTTCAAAAATCCAGTAGCCCCCGGAACATACTTCGATGCGATTGCCCCCGGGCTCAAAAGTATACAGGAAAATGGTTTGTTGAATGGCGTGTTTAGCAGGTCCCCCTTCAATATCTAAATCATGTTCGATCAATATATCAGCGGCTCTCATCACATCTTCACGGGTATCGACACAGAAGGCAATGTGATGCAGGCGTCCTTTTGCATTTTTGGCATCACGGGTAAAGACCACTTCGTAGGCTTTTTGGTTGGAGTAAAGCCATGAGCCGGCATGAGTGCCGTTATCCAATATAATCTGTTCACTTACCCGAAAGCCTAAATGATTTTGTAAAAACAGGCTGTTGGGCTCCACTTCACTGGCCAGAAAATTGACGTGGTCCAGTTTTCTAACCCCAATGCCTTTGGCGGTATACCTTTGAGGTTGGTTTTTCAAGGCAGGCTTTAAATGGTCAGGCGCTTTATATTTCTCTGTTTCAAAATAGATTTCAAAGGTATGACCATCAGGGTCTTTAAACACATAGGTTTTGCCGTGACCAATATCGCCATCGCTCCAACCCACTCCATAACCGCTTTGCTCAAGGGCTAAAGCTCTCCGTTCCAACGCTTCGGGTGAAACGGTGCGAAAAGCGGTATGACCGATTCCTGGTTGAGGGGACTCGGTTAATTTCATGCAATACAATTCATATTGGCCAAACCCCCGGAGGTAAACCGATTGTCCTTCCCTGGCCACTTCTTCCATGCCAAACACATCTTTAAAGAAGCGGACACTTTCCTCCGGTTTTGGGGTTAACAGCTCCACATGACTTAAATGAGCAATATCTCGGATCAGTTCCGACATCTACCATGTCCTCCCTTTTTTTACTAATTTCATCATTTATTAAAATAAGCTTCAGTTATACCAAAATATGGTAATTATTTACAATAGCCAAGCGCACATTGGCTACATGCCTTCGGACCGCCTGTTCTGTCTCTTCCTCCCGTCTTTCTTTAATCGCTTCTAAGATCGCTTTATGTTCCTGGTAAGAGGCATCGCTGCGGCCCGGAATTAGTATGGTTCTGAAATGGATCCGGTTTAACTGCGTTTTAATGGTGTTAATCATCTGAACCGCTTGGCTATTTGGAGAGGCTCCATAAATCACATCATGAAATTGACGATTTAACATGGAGTATTCATCAAATCGATGTTCGGCCAGTTTAACGGTCATTTGATCAAAAACGTCCTGCAATTTTGCCAACTCTTCATCCCCAATATTTCTGGCTGCACTGCGGGCCACGAGCCCCTCCAACACTTCCCTGATCTCCAGATAATTGACAATTTCCTCCAACGTATAAGATTTAATGGTGGCTCCTTTGTTAGGTTCCACTTCCACCAAATTTTCCCGTTCCAACATCATCAGCGCTTTTTTAACGGTATTTCGACTCACGCCGCACAGCTTGGCCAAATAGGTTTCCGTTAATTTTTGGGAAGGTTTTAAAGTGCCGTTCATAATTTGTTCTTTTAAAAATCGAAAGGTTTGTTCTGTTTGACTAACCATCCTCTTCTCTCCTAATTCCTATACAACCCCTTTAGATGTAAATGGATTCCATTCATATCGGTCTGAGTTATAAAAACATGCTTATGTTTTTAGCCGATAAAATGGCTTGATCAGGAATAATTCTGCGTTCTGCAATTTTCCACCGACCGTCCACTTGACGCAGCACATCAATCCGTTCTCCATACAGTTGCTCAGACTCAATGTCATGGCTTCTGCTTCTTAGAACAAGAAAGTTGCTCCTGACCTTCAACTCATCATCTTTCATTCTTTCTTCAATCATAATGTTGGTAATCAAGTGGCGTGTCCGGGGAGGCGGATCTTCTGCCCAGGCTGAGGTGGTCCGCAAACGTTTCACCCGAGTGGTTAATGATACCTTGCTCTCCTCAAAGTAGGCCATATCATCCACCACATCGGAACCATCCCGAACTTCGCGAGTCACCCTTACCGGCATCCGGTACACGATGTCGTCGGTCAGAAGATCCAGCCATTCTTCATAGCGTCTGTTATCCAACAAAAAGGCTTCATAGTGGAGCAGATTAGTCACTTCATAGTACAATTCAGCATCCATGCTCAACCTCTCCTATCCTATACTTTCTTCATATTGTGAACGAAAAAGTGATCCTCTTTTTATTAAGCTTGTACGGGTATCTTCTTTAAGTCTTCTGCCATCAGCTCAAACCAGTATTTATGAATACCCCGGAATGCATAGTCAACGTAGCAAGTGGGATAGGCAGTACCAGGACCTGGGAATGTTTCATCGGGCTCAATTTTACCCATGCCCATCATATAATTTAGAAGATTGTTATAGTTGAGCTGCTTGTCTCTGGCCATGCTGGCTTTGCTCGCATCAGCCACCCGCACCCAAATTTCGGTATCATCCTGTTCCAATGTTCCCGAGGGACCAAAGGAAGAAATGTATCCTTTATAAGCCGCTTCCTTATATTCTTCGGGGGCTGATTTGTCAATCAAAAACCATGACCAGATCTCCACTTTTGTCGGCCCCAGCGGTCGCCATACCCGTAAGGTCAGATAATTGTGCAAGTGCCCTTCACTGCCATGGATGGGGCAATGGAAGGAGAGAGATGGGAAACATGAGCCCACAATCACAGTACATTTTTTAAAGATTTCCAGCTGCTCTTTGGTCAGATTGCGTTCAAACATGGGCCACATCTCTTCCGGCAGGCCCTGATAAGGTGGCGAACTGGAACCAGGCGCCGCTACGTTGACGTTGACACAGTGACCATGTTCTAACACCACTTGATGACCAAAGCTGGAATAAAGGGGATGACTGGGACTAATCCCTAACTCAACGGTAGATTTATGGCTGGTGGGTACATGGTAGGGGTCACCGCCAAAGTTTTCCAAGGTCATCTTCCAGTTCGTATTCACCACCCAGCGGTGTGGCACTCCCCGTACCTCCATGCCTCCGTCGCTCCGGGTCAAAAAGATATCCCAGTACCATTTTAAGCCTCCCAGATACTCTTCCAGAGGCATCACATTGGGATCAAGGCTACCAAAGATCAGACCACGGTAACTTTCCACCCGGGGGATGGGCCGTAAACCCCACTCCGATTTGTCCATAGCTTCTCCATAAATTTTGTTACCTGCCACAATACCAATCAATTCACCATCTAAGTTAAAACTCCAGCCATGAAAGGGGCAGGTAAACGTTTTCCGATTGCCAAAATCAGCGGTGCACAAATGGGTGCCTCGATGGGTACACGAGTTTAAAAAGGCTTTAATTTCTCCCTGTTCGTTTTTCACCATTAAAACTGGGTCATTCACCATCCAGCGGGTGACAAAATCTCCCGGTTTTTTTAACTCCGATTCATGCCCCAGAAACTGCCAGGTTCTCCCAAAAATATTTTTAATTTCCAAATCAAAAATTTGGGGATCGGTTTGAATCCATTGAGGAAACAACCCTTGTTCCAGCTTCTCCTTCACTTGGTCATACAGGCTATTGCCGACCACGCTCGCTTGCTGGGAACCCGTATGCATAAACATGAACCTCCTTTAGATTTATACTCATTTTTATATTATTAAAATTTATAACTGATTAAGCACTTCTGCATAATGCTCTGGTGCCTCAAAGTTAAAGTGACGGCTTAATTCGAGGTCAACCAACGTTTGCAATTTATGGCGCGTCGCCTCTGACATGGTGTAATCCAACTTCATCTCTTTTAATGTATCCATCACTTGCTCCATCTCGCTCAGACGCCGTTCAGCGTGAATCGCCGTACGGGTGATGAGCAGATTGGCCATTTCCCCGAGCGGTTTTTTTAATGTCTGCTCAAGGGACTCGATAATCATTTCATCCACACCAAACTTGTGACTGGCTGTTAACGTCTCAATTAACAGCATGGTGAACCCTTTCATAAAAATACTGCGGAACATCTTTATCGCTGAGGCATCCCCGGGCTTTTCGCTTATCACCGTCATATTCATGCCTAAAGCATTTAGTTTATCTTTCAGTTCATCACTATTGGGACCACTGAGCAAAATGGGCACTTTGTGCAAATGGGGAGGTACCGCTTCCAT
>CALFAC010000125.1 GCA_937927935.1 uncultured Bacillaceae bacterium | reverse complement strand
CAGAAATAAAAGTGCATGATAGAAAAATATATTCCATTTTGCATTACTATGATCGGTCTTTTTGGCCATTACCTCAACTCCCTCAAAACTTCAACTCGTTTAACCTCGGTAAAGTACATAACAGAATCTTTCTTAAACATCTTGACCTTATCCGTTAGTCACTCTACATAGTCTAACCTTGTTCCTGCCGGTTTGGTCAATAACTGTACTAACTGGTCAACCACCTTTTGTCTTGTTACAAAGTCAAAAGGTTCCCCACAAGGTCTCCCCAATTTAAAGGGAACGTGCAACGTTCTTGGGGCCCCTACCTTTTCCGTCACATCAGGCAAAAGCGTCACCATGGCTGTCACAATTCCAGCATCCTCTAAAGCCCGGGCATACAGCCCAAGCACGTTGTGGCAAGCTCCTCAACCTGGTACCAGAAGGGCCGCATCCACCTTTTGTTCTTTGAAACGATTCACCACAGCAGGAATCGATTCAGTTTCAACTCGGGTGGTATCGATGATTCCTCCGTTTAAACCAACGTTGGCATTAGCGACTGAACCGATTACTCCCTTATGGGCCAGTTCATTTAATTGTTTCAGAGGAAAAACGATGGACGGATCAACTTTGGCGTGTTTGGTATCGTAGTAAATATGGGTGACGGTCAATTTTTCTTCGAGAGTGTTGGCGGGTATAAAGCGGATCGAGGGGTCGCCAGCCGGATTGTCAACGTCAAAGGGGGTATCACTTTTTAAATGGACCCCTGCCGATGAAATTAAGGCCAGTCGACTTTGACTGAGGGGCTTGGTTAGAGTAGCCTCAGGATAATCGCGATGTTCCTTTACATGCTTAAGGGCCAATTTGTTGTAAGCTTTAGAGAAATGATTGGCAAAAGCCACCGCTAGTTTTGACTTGATCCAGGTGAAACCCTTCATTATTCTCACATCCGTTTTTTATTATTACTTCTCCCCACTTCTTATGTTATAAACCACCTGATTATGCCCGATAAAGGAATAGGCGAGTTCAATTCAATCAAAAACATCTAACTGATATCATAACGCTTTTATTTAGCGATATAAAGAATAGCTAACAACTTTTTTATTATCTACAAGATTGAATGGATTGTTAATAAAAAGTCACATAGCGGAATTTCTTGCTTTTTAAATACCCAATGTAAAACTATAATGATACAAAACTGACTATCCCCAATTTATAGAATGCTCTATTTTCAATTATTTGAAACTATTAAAATCACAGTTGATTCACTAAACAGACAGGGGTGTAAACCAAGTGGATGTCCAAACACTGTTCTCTCAAATCAAGGATGAATTTGTGAAAAAAACGGAACGGTCCGCTGCCTATTATCAACAAGCGCTAGCAGTGATGCCCGGTGGAAATACACGAACAGTTAATTTCCATCATCCTTACCTGCTCTCCATTGAAAAGGGCCAAGGTGCTCTCATTTGGGATGCAGATGGCAATAAGTACATCGATTTTGTAAATAATTACACGTCTTTGATCCATGGTCATTCCCATCCACAAGTTCTGGAGAAAATCAATGATACCCTCCCTTGGGGAACTTCATACGGCGCTTTAATTCCGGAACAAGTGGAACTGGCTGAAGTGATCAAGTCTCGGATTAAAAGTATAGAGCTGATCCGGTTTTGTAACTCCGGCACGGAAGCGGCCCTGTTTGGGATCCGTTTGGCCCGAGCGTACACTAAACGGCCTGCCATCATCAAAATAAGTGGCGGATACCATGGGGCTTATGATGATGTGGAAGGGCTGGTGGGCCAGCAGCTTGTGGGTGATCAGCTCACCAGAACGGATACCCTTGATAAAGGGATTCCCACCGCTGTAGCCGATCAGGTGTATGAAGTGCCCTTTAATGATTTAGAGGCCATGGAGACTGTATTAAAAAAATATCACCAGCAAGTGGCCGCTATGATTGTGGAACCGATGTTAGGGGCAGGTGGCGTTATCCCCCCACAGGAAGGTTACCTTTCAGGCTTGAGGCAACTGGCTGATCGATATAACGTGCTCTTAATTTTTGATGAGGTGCAAACTTTCCGGCTAAGTACAGGGGGCGCCCAAGAAAAGTATAATGTATCCGCTGATATCACCATCCTGGGCAAAATCATAGGCGGAGGCTTTCCCATCGGAGCCTTTGGTGGCAAAGGGGAAATCATGGCTCTTTTGGACCAAAACAAAGGAGGCTCTCTTACCCATAACGGAACCCATAATGGCAACCGGATATCCATGGCGGCAGGCTTGGCCACACTTCAACTATTTCAGCAAAAGGAGATTGACCAACTAGAACGTCTCTCCGAAAAATTACACAACGGTTTGAATGAAGTGATTGCCAAATATGCCCTTCCCGCCTGTGTCACCCGAGAAGGGTCTCTTTTAAATTTGCATTTCGTCAAAACACTGCCAACCAATTATGAAGAAACACATTCACCCTTAAATGAGCTGCGAGCATTGGTGCATCTCGATCTGCTCAATCATGGCATTTTTACCATACCGAGAGGGATGCTTAATCTCTCTACGGCCATAACAGCAGAACAGATTGAAACCACGATTAAAGTGTTTGATGAAGTGATGGGCAAGCTGTCCAAAGTGGTCTAAGCACGGCGACGTCCTAGCTTTACTGAAAGGGGGGATTTCCAACTAAGGAGATTCTTCTTCACCATCTATCTTTAAATAAAAATTTAATATAAAAAGTGATAGGGGGAAAATTAAAATGATAGGGAAAAAGAGAAAGGTTAGAAGATTTGGGTGGCTATTTCTACTCGGTTTAGCCCTACTTGTTATCGTGGGGTGCAGTTCATCAGGATCAGGAGGTAGCAGCTCTCCCGCTAACACGCCCCAAGAGAATGGAACAGAAGAGCAACCCTCAGCAAATGGTGAGGTAATTACGCTCCAATTGGGGCATTCATCCATTCCTGATCTCCCCTTTGATATCGGTGCTAAAGCATTTAAAGAAGAGGTGGAAAAAGCTTCAGAAGGTAGAATTATCATTGAAATCTATGACTCTGGTCAGTTAGGCACAGAACGGGATATGATTGAACAGGTACAGTATGGCACTTTGGATCTGTATAGTGCCTCCGCCGCCCCTTTGATCAACTTTGTCCCTGAAATAGGTGTGATTGATATGCCCTTTATCTTTACTTCCTATGATGAAGTATGGACTGCCTTAGATGGTGAAGTGGGCGCTATGCTGGCGGAAAAAATTGAAGAAGCAGGATTTAAACTGCTTGGCTTTTGGGATGAAGGATTTAAAAATATTACCAACAGTCAGAAGGAAATCCGTACCGTTGAAGATTTGAAAGGGCTAAAAATCAGGACTCAGGAAAACCAGGTGATGGTGGATACCTATAAAGCTTTAGGCGCAGATCCAACACCCATGCCTTGGGGCGAAATTTACACGGCCATTCAACAAGGGGTCATCGATGGTTATGAAGGTTCTTATACCCCCATTGTGGACGGCAAGTTATATGAGGTTCAAAAGTATCTCACTGAAGCCAGGGTTAACTACGCTGGGGCCGTCCATCTGATGAATAAGGATAAGTTTGAAAGCTTAGATCCAGATCTTCAACAGATCATTGTGCAAGCGGCAGAACATGCAGCACAAATTCAGCGCAAAGCGAGCGAAGAACAAATGGACGAGTTTAAGCAGGTCGTGATTGACAATGGACTTGAAATTATTGAGTTTGAAGAGCTTGATTTAGCTCCCTTTAGAGAGATGGTGCAACCCATTTACGAACAATATGGACCACAATACAGCGAGCTGATTGAAAAGATAGAAGCGTTGCGCCAGTAATGATTTCAAGCCGGCCAAATGGATATCTATTGTGGAAAAATTTAAGGAGGGAAGTTTTAAGAACACTTCCCTCCTCTTTGACTAAAGAAATCAAAGTATGATGACACTATATGTCAATTTTTAACCACTTTATCTGCTGCGGGAGCTGATTAAAGGTGTGGAACATCGTTATTAAAGGGATCAATCGTTTTTTTGCCGGAGTGACCATGTTTTTTGTTGTTATTATGGTGGCTATCATATTTTTGCAAATTATTTCTCGAGCAGTGATCGGCTCCTCTTTCTCATGGACTGAAGAGTTGGCTCGCATTTTAATGTTGTGGGTCATTTTTTTAGGAGCCGGCTTTGCGTTTCAATATGGGGCCCATGTTAGTGTAGAAACAATTGTTCAAAAATTCCCCCAAAGTGTACAAAAGATTATCCCTCTTTTCGTCTTTATCGTCTCTTCGCTTTTTTTAATCGTTCTATTGCTGAAAGGGATCGATATTACCCAAAGAGCCATGAGCCAGTATACATCGGCCCTGCGCCTGCCGATGGGTTATGTTTATTTAGCTTTTCCCGTCAGTGCTGCCCTGCAAATTTTGAACCTGATCGATATTACCATCCGTTTCTACCGAACAGGGGAAATGATGAGAGAGGAGTATTAGGCTATGGTCTACTTATTGTTTGCACTGGTCTTCGTCTTCTTTCTACTTAATGTACCCGTATTTATTGCCGTTGGTCTCCCAACAGTGATCGTCTCCTTTTTAAACGGAGACAATTTGCTGACGCTTACTCAAACCATGTTTTCCTCCCTCAATTCCTTTACACTGATGGCGATCCCCTTCTTCATCTTAGCGGGCAAACTGATGGAACATGGCGGTATATCGGCCAAGTTGGTTGAGTTTGCCAACAGCTTGGTGGGCCATGTGCGCGGTGGCCTAGCCTATGTGATGATTATCGCCTGTATGATTTTTGCTGCCATTTCTGGCTCTCAATTTGGAACGATTGTAGCCATCGGTGGGGTGATGTTGCCGGCCATGATTAAGGCGGGCTACGATCGTCATTTTTCTGCTGCTATTTTAGCTGCTGCGGGAATTGTGGGTGTGATTATTCCGCCCAGCGTTCCCTTTGTGCTGTATGCTGTAACAGCCAACGTCTCTGTTGGGAAAATTTTTTTAGCCGGTGTTATTCCTGGTATCATAATCGGGCTGAGTCTCATATTATGGGCCTATTATGTATGCCGCAAACATGGTTACGGAGCGCCTTCCCCACGAAAAAGTATCAGGGAGATTTGGGAATCCTTTAAGGATGCCGTCTGGGCTTTAATCATGCCCATCATTATTTTGGGCGGTATTTACGGTGGCATTTTTACCCCCACAGAAGCATCGGTGGTCGCCGTTGTATACGGTTTTTTTGCCGGTGTGTTTATCTATCGCGTGATTAACTTTGCCGTTTTAAAGAAAATTTTATACTCCACGGTAATCACCACCTCCACCCTGAGTGTGATTATCGCCACAGCCACCTATTTTGGGATGTGGTTAACCAGGGCCCAGGTGCCACAAGCCATTATCAACTCTTTTGCCGAAGCCAATCTACCGCCAATTGTTGCCATGCTCTTGATCAATCTATTTTTATTGTTCTTAGGCACATTTATGGAGTCGGCAGCAGCCCAAATTATTACAACACCTATTTTAGTTCCCATTATTACCAATTTGGGCTACGATCCTGTTCAATTTGGCGTCATCATGGTAACTAATTTAGCATTAGGCGCTTATACTCCTCCCTTGGGAATAGGTTTGGTGCTGGCTGCCCAAATTGCTCAAACAAAGTTTGAAAAACTGATTAAACCGGCCCTCCCCTTAATCTTTATCATCGTGATCGATATCGTCCTGTTTATCATTTTCCCTCACCTGTCCAGTGGGTTTGCCGACTTATTACTAGATTAAACTTACTAAATTAAACCAAATGGAATAAACACTAAAGGACCGGACATAAGGGTGCAGCCCCAACAGCTGTCCCTTGGTCCGGTCCCTTTGTTAATTACCCTGTTATCTCAGCCGCTAACTCAGTCTGCACTTCTTTAATCGCAGCAGCCAACAGCTCGATCAGTTGATCGATCTCTTCTCTTTCAATAACGAGGGGTGGAGCCACAAGTACTGCATCTCCTGCCGCTCCGTTGATCCCGCCTACCGCAGGATAAATGAGCAATCCTTTTGCAAAGGCGCGATCGATCACTTTTTGCGTAACCCCCGTTGATAAGGGAAACGGTTCTTTCGTCTTCTTATCTTGCACAAATTCAAGAGCACACAGTAACCCTTTCCCCCGGGCCTCGCCAATGATTTCAAATTGGGTCTGCAACTCTTTCAACCGTTTAAGGAGATAGGCCCCGTTTTCAGCAGCCTTATGAACCAAATTATGTTTCTCCAAATAGTTGACAACGGCAAGTCCCACAGCAGCAGACTGAGGATTACCACTGTAGGTATGTCCAGAGATAATGGTGCCCGTCCCCTGCCGAATCACTTCGATAATTTCACTGGAGACCAGTGTGGCCGCCATGGGCGTGTAGCCTGCCGTCATTCCTTTACCTAAAGCCATAATATCGGGTACTACTCCAAAATGATCGATGCCAAAGTTTCTCCCTGTTCTGCCCATCCCTGTCATCACTTCATCCACGATGAGCAAAATGTTGTAACGATCACAAATTTGGCGCACCAAGGGGAAATAATTTTCTGGTGGAACTACTGCCCCTCCAGAAGCCCCAGTAATCGGTTCAGCGATAAAGGCCGCCACATTTTCAGGGCCAAAGTGGAGAATGGCCGCTTCAAGCTCAGCAGCACATTTTCGGCCATACTCTTCCGGCGATAGCTGATCACCGTAGCGGTAATAGTACGGGGTGCTGATGCAGGGATAATCGGCTAGAATCGCGTTAAACTGCCTACGTCGGGCCACATGACCTGACATGGATAAGGCGCCTACCGTATTGCCGTGATAACTCATCCATCTGGAAATGATCCGGTTTTTGGTGCCATAACCCAGCTCTTGCCAATATTGAATGGCGATACGCTGAGCCATTTCATTGGCTTCAGAGCCGCTGTTGACAAAAAAACACCAATCAATATTACCAGGCGCCCAATCGACCAGTTTAGCCCCTAACTGTTCCACCACTTCACTGGAAAAATGGCCTCTAAAAGCAAAGGAAACCTTTTTGGCTTGTTCATACATGGCTTTTGCTATCTCGTCCACAGCATGACCAATATTGGCAGTAACCGCTCCAGAACTGCCATCAATATATTTTTTTCCTGTTAGATCGTATAGATAGATTCCTTTCCCATGGGAGATGGTTGGAAAAGTGCGTTTGAAATCAGGTTTAATGACGCAGGTAGTCTGCTTCATGGTTGGCTCCCTCCACTTTCCGATTCAATATGCACCAACTTGGCTTTCATCTCAAAGCGCGGCAATGTGCCTTTAGGCACCAATTGAA
>CALFAC010000124.1 GCA_937927935.1 uncultured Bacillaceae bacterium | reverse complement strand
AAACTCAATATTTTTCAGCAACCGATCTGTTTTTCACATCATCTTCCGTAATTTCTCCAACAACAAATACTCTTTTATTTTTATTTTCTAAACCCATATCAACGATAAACCCTTCACACAAAAAATATTGTGAAGTAAAAAAATCAATTTCATTCGATTGTGTATGATTGAGTATGATGTTCATCGGTTAATTTGTAGCAAATCGGCCGGTTGAAATCAGTATAATTTAATCATTATACCCCTCTTTACTTTTTAAACTTCTCTCCCCTTCCCCACACTAAATAACCATAATTTTCTGTAATATTATGTTTTATTTTCTTTCTTTCTATTTATTAATTTATACGTTCTAGAAGCAGATAAAAAGGACAGGCTACCTCTTTTTGCCTGTCCGCTTCCCGATTTCTTCTTCATCCATTTATCATCATGGTTTCATATATAAAAACGCGTCTTTATTTTTCCATCTGTACTTCTACAGATGTAATTCTTCTACCCTTCGGCCCTTTGTTTCTGGGCCAATCAAAAATACGGTTAACCCGCCTATCATGAGCACGGCAAAGAACATCCAAAATATTTGTGAGGTCTCCAGGTGGGCTGCTAAAAGAAAGCCCACTGTATAAGGTGCAATGATGGAGCCCAATCGGCCAAATCCGGATGCATACCCTGAACCTCTTGCCCTAAGGAGGGATGGATAAATTTCTGGCGTATAGGCGTATAATGCCCCCCAGGCCCCCAAATTAAAGAAATTTAAAGCGCCACCAAACAATAGGAGAGTGGCTAGTGATCCAGAGGCCCCAAACCCATAGGCGCTGATTGCCGTGCCAACAATAAAGATGGTCAGCACCCAGCGGCGGCCAATGATTTCAATTAACCAAGCCGCCATAAGGTAACCTGGCAGCTGCATTAAAGTCATGGCCACCGTGTAACCGAAGCTTTGCACCAGGGAAAATCCTTTGTCTAAGACAATGCTGGGTAACCATAAAAACATGCCATAATAGGCAAAGTTGATGGTAAACCATAAAACCCAAAGGGTGATGGTGCCCCTTCTAAATGGGGTTGAAAAGAGCTGCCTCAGAGGCACTTCTGTTTTTCGTGCCGCTTTGGCCTGTAAAAAGACCTGGGATTCACCCAAATTTCGTCTCAGATAAACAGCATATAAAGCTGGGATGCCACCCATCAGAAAAGCAATGCGCCAGCCATACTCAGGCATGATGAAATAGGAGATCAGTGAAGCCAATATCCAGCCCACAGCCCAAAAACTTTCAGCCATCACAACGGCCCTTCCTTTTTCCGAACTTCTGGCCGTTTCAGAAACGTATGCCGCAGCGATGGGTACTTCTCCCCCCAGACCTAATCCAATCAGCAGCCTAAACACCATCATCATCCAAAAGCCAGTGGCTAAAGCGCTGATGCTTGTGCCAAGACCAAACAACAATAGGGTTCCCATAAAAATAATGCGCCGTCCCCACCGGTCCGCCAACGAGCCGGCCAATACGGCCCCCAATGCCATTCCCAGGGAGTTTATGCTGCCTAGCAAACCCTTTTGCTGGGCATCCAATCCCCATTCTTCAGCTAAAAGAACAAGGGCAAAGGAAAACAAAGCAACATCAAAGGCGTCAAATAGAAAACCCATAGCCCCCAATCTCCAGCTTTTACTTTTCCAAAAGGGTACATCTTTTTTTTCCACGGCTCGATAGGTCAACTCATTTTTCATCTATGTTCACCTCTTATGAACGGTTTACCTAAGGATAAAAACGTTTAGTCCCTAGCGCTTCACTTCTTTTTTATCATCTCACTCGTATGGCAGCGTGTCACTATATTAATATAAAAAAATGAGGTGTGATAATTATTTTGGTTTATAATAGAATAGTTAAAGTAAGTAGTACAAGCAAAGGGAGTTGAGATAGTGAACGAAAAAATTTATAAAGCTTTAACCATAGCAGGTTCTGATACAAGCGGCGGGGCAGGCATTCAAGCCGACTTAAAAGCGTTCCAGGCGTGTGGTGTGTTCGGCATGACGGCCCTTACCACTATTGTGGCCCAAGATCCCCATCGCGATTGGTTTCATGCCGTCTATCCCCTGCCTATTGAAACCTTAAAAAGTCAGCTGGAGACCACTTTAACGGGGATTGGTCCAGACGCCGTCAAAACAGGCATGCTCCCCACCGCTGAAATCATAGAAGTGGTTGCCGAAACTGTGGAGGCACATAAAATCGAACGCCTGGTGGTTGATCCGGTAATGGTGTGTAAAGGCGTAGATGAACCGGTCAATCCCGAAGCGGCTGACAGTTTACGAAAATATCTTGTCCCAAAAGCTTATGTGGTCACTCCCAATCTGTTCGAAGCATCACAACTGAGCAGGCGTCCTCTTATCAGGACGGTTGAAGAGATGAAAGAAGCAGCCAAACAGATCTATGATTTAGGGGTAAAATATGTAGTTATTAAAGGCGGTAAGCTTGACCGGGATCAATCTGTGGATCTGTTTTACGATGGTGAATCCTTCCACCTTTTTGAAGCGGAAAAAATTGATCCTCCCCATACCCATGGAGCCGGATGTACCTTTGCAGCTGTGATTACGGCCGAACTGGCGAAAGGCAAGCCGGTGTTTGAGGCGGTTGAACGCGCAAAACAGTTGGTGACGAAAGCCATCAAAGCCGGTTTTCCCCTCAATCAGTTTGTTGGATCGGTCAACCATTTGGCCCTTAATTGAGAGGTGACGTTGCATGTCCGTTCTTGAGGCCCTCATCGTTGGCTTTGTACAAGGGATTACAGAGTTTTTACCCATCTCAAGCTCAGCCCACATCGTGTTAACCACCTACTTACTTAACATTCAATTTCCAGGATTACTCCTGGAAATCTTTTTACATCTTGCTTCAGTGTTGGCTGTTATCATTTTTTATCGGAAGGATTTGTATCGCATTGTGGCAGGATTTCTAGCCTATATTCGTTATCGGTCACCCCTTGATTATGCCGCTTTTAAATTTGGCCTTTATCTTATTGTAGCCACAGGCATTTCAGGTGGTTTAGGGATGCTTTTGACCGATTGGATTGATGACTCATTAAAAGCGCCGCCTGTAATTGCCCTGGCCCTCTTTGTTACTGGATTCTTTCTCATCTTTATTGAACGATTTCATCGGCTAGGAAATAAAACAGAAGAAACCATGGGCTGGATAGACACCTGTGTTGTCGCCCTAGCCCAAACGTTGGCCGTGCTGCCCGGCATCTCCCGCTCTGGCTCCACCTTGATCGCCGGCCTATGGATGGGGCTAAACCGTGAAACGGCCGTCCGCTTTTCCTTTTTACTCTCCATCCCTATTATACTGGGTTCAACCGTTCTGCTTGTAAAAGATCTTGAACCGGGTTTAGTCAATCAAACGGGCGGTCTCCCCATTTTAACCGCTTTTGTGGCATCCTTCCTCTTTTCCATCATTGGGATCAAATGGCTGATCAATTTCTTAAATAAAGGCCGGTTAACTTATTTTGCCATCTACTGTTTCATCTTAGCCACCATCGTTCTCCTCTTCTTTGACAGGAATATTCAGATGGCCATCAATTAAAAGAACACTAACTTATTCAGATAGGATGAATGCTGTCGTCAATTTTCGAACCTATGTTTGCCAGTTGACTTTCTCTATGTTATAATGATGTCCAAACAGATGGACTGACATGGAGAAAGTTTTTTCTTGAGGTGAAACAATGTCTAAATTATCTAAAAGGCAACAATTAATCCTTGATTTTATTAAAAAAGAAGTGCGTGAAAAAGGTTATCCGCCTTCAGTGCGGGAAATCGGTCAGGCTGTTGGTTTAGCTTCAAGTTCAACGGTGCATGGTCATCTTTCCAGATTAGAAAAAAAAGGATACATACGTCGTGATCCCACTAAACCTAGAGCTATAGAAATTCTTGATGAATCCTTTAATCGTGAACCACAGGAAACTGTTTCCCTGACTTACGTCCCTGTGATTGGTAAAGTGACGGCCGGAACCCCCATTACAGCCGTGGAAAATATTGAAGACTACTTTCCCCTTCCTAACAAATATGCCTCTGAGGAAGATGAACTGTTTATGCTGCTGGTAGAAGGGGATAGCATGATCGAGGCAGGCATTCATGACGGTGACTATGTGATTGTTCGCAAACAAAACTATGCTGAAAACGGCGATATTGTGGTGGCCTTAACCGCAGATGATGAAGCAACGGTGAAGCGCTTCTTTAAGGAGAAAAATGCCATACGACTCCAACCTGAAAATCCTTCTCTGGATCCCCTTATCTTAACCGATGTCACCATCTTAGGTAAGGTGATAGGGCTCTTTCGCCACATGGTTTAACCTTTTTACATATCATAAAAGGGGCGTCTCTATGGTAATACCTTGGGAGACGCCCCCTACTTTTTTTATATTTTACCTCGATGTTCTATTCCGGTAATGAGAGCAATTTCTGGTGAAGGAGCTCATTAAGTGCCGTTAACACTCCAATTTTAACATGCTCATATGTGAGACCCCCTTGAATAAAACCTAAATAAGGCGGGCGTAAAGGTCCATCCGCTGACAGTTCAATACTGGCACCTTGGATAAACGTTCCGGCCGCCATAATCACGGGGTCACTGTAACCTGGCATTGCACTAGGCTGGGGAATAAAATGGGCATTGACCGGGGAGGCCTTTTGGATCCCTTGGCAAAAAAGGAGTAAAGTATCGGGATCATTAAACTGGACGGACTGGATCAAGTCAGTTCGTGGTTCATCCCAGGCGGGCGACGTCTTAAACCCAAGATAAGCCATTAAAGCTGATGTAAAAATGGCCCCTTTTAGGGCTTCGCCAACGATATGGGGGGCTAAAAATAACCCCTGAAACATCTGACCCAATGTATTTAAATTGGCCCCACCGCTTAAGCCGATTCCTGGCGCAAACAGACGCGTGGCTGCCAATTCAACCCACTCTTTTTTTCCGGCAATATATCCCCCGCTTTTAACCAAACCGCCCCCTGGATTTTTAATTAATGAACCGGCAATCAAGTCCACGCCCACTTCAGGGGGCTCCCGATCTTCTACAAATTCACCGTAGCAATTATCAACAAAAATAATCACATTTTCTTTAACTTGACGGACGAGCTGAACCATCCTTTCAATTTGGCTGATGGTAAATGAAGGACGGTCAGCATATCCCCTGGACCGCTGAATACCCACCACTTTTGTTTTTGAACCCATCGCTTTTATAATCCCTTGCTCATCAATCTCTCCTTTGGCCGTTAACGGGACTTCTTTATAAGTGATCCCCAATTCGGCCAAGGAGCCTGGTACAGGCCCTTTTGAAGCGGAATGACCAATGATGGTTTCCAGCGTATCATAAGGTTTGCCTGTTATATAGATCAGTTCATCGCCCGGCCGAAGCACACCATATAAACAGGTGGCGATCGCATGGGTCCCGGATATCAATTGGGGACGAACAATGGCCGCTTCGGCGCCAAAAACGGTGGCATAAACCGCTTCCAGCACCTCGCGTCCCCCGTCATCGTAGCCATATCCGGTGCTTTCAGCAAAATGATAATCAGCCACTTGATGAGTATGAAAAGCTTTTAGCACCTTCCCTTGGTTAAAAAAAACCGTTTCGGCCACATTGTCCAACAACGGTTTAATTTGTTGTTCAATTTGTGTAGCATACGCTAACAAGCGCTGGTCAATGGGAAAATGATAGCTTCGTTCCATTGCCTGACCCCTTTTTGGCTGTATTGATAAAATGATAAAAGAAATGGTTTTCAAAGATAGCATATCAGAAATAGTTTCTGCTGACCAGCTGGCGCAAGTTTGTCTCCTGTTCCTTACGCTGGCTGAAGTCTTCCGCTGTTAATGTCATCAGGTCCTCCTTTGAAGGTAAGTCAGAGTTGATGAGGCGAACAGCATGTTCTCTGATGGCCTGCTCAATCAAATTGCGAACCAGCCTGGCGTTGCTAAAATTGGTCGGATTATATCGTTTTTCTTCTTCTAAAAGCTGTCTCAGTTTACTCCTGGCGGCCAGGGTCATTTTGTACTCCCGTTCCTTAACCATCAGATCGGCAATTAATAACAGTTCAGCAATGGTGTAGTTGTTGAAGGTTAAAATGATGGGAAAACGGGAAGGCAGGCCGGGATTGGTATTTAAAAAGTACTCCATCTCCCGGGGATAGCCGGCTAGGATTAAAATGAACTGTTCTCTATAATCTTCCATCGCCTTCACCAAACAGTCGATGGCCTCTTTGCCAAAATCTTTATCGCCACCCCGGGCCAAAGAGTACGCTTCATCGATGAATAACACGCCCCCTAGAGCCTTTTTAACGATCTCTCTTGTTTTGATGGCCGTATGACCAATGTACTCTCCAACCAGATCGCCCCGTTCCACTTCCACCAGATGCCCCTTTTCTAAAATGCCAATCTCTCGAAACATATGGCCCAAAATACGGGCCACAGTCGTTTTGCCAGTGCCAGGATTCCCTTTAAAAATCATATGCAGCGTCTGAGGCACTGTCCTCAAACCCATCTCCTGTCGTTTTTTGGTTACATATAACCAAGCATAAATTTCATAAATAAATTTTTTAACGTTTTCCAACCCCACAAGTTGATCCAATTGTTGCATGGCCTGTTCCAAAACAGAATGTTTGGCAGATGTTTTACGTTGAGCTGGGGATTGTGGCAATCTATGGATAGGCTTACTTGCGGATGGATCGTCTGCAAAAAATTTAATATTGATATGTGCACCATCGTGCCGAATGATTGTTTTAGACACGAATTGCCACCTCTTTTTTATGTCAGTGTACTGTTATCATACGCATCCGCCCATTTATTGGTGAAGATCCAGAGCGAGTAACGCTTAACTCTTGCAAACGAAAAAACCTTCCCGTTCTTCTGGTACAGCCAGTGTGAACGGGAAGGTTATCTAGCTTTTTTATACTTTTTTTAACGTGGTATATACTGCCGATTAACATTCCTCTGGTTTACCTGCGTCCGTGGCGGTACGGAAGGAGGAACCACACCCGCAAGTTTTAACGGCATTGGGATTGTTAATCACAAATCCTCCGCCAATTAAATTTTCTTTATAATCAATTTGCGTGCCTTCCAGATATTTTTTGCTTTGAGCATCCACCACAATGGTGATGCCGTGCTGCTCAATGACCTCATCGTTTTCGTTTTTTACGGTATCAAAACCCATGCCATATGATAAACCGGTGCATCCGCCCGCTGTTACACCAATACGTAAATAAGGAGTTCCCTCTTCTTCGGCCATCATTTCTTTAATTTTGGCCCCTGCACTTTCAGTCAGCGTTATCATACTCTAGCCTCCTTCCTGACTATTTCATTAATATTATATCGTGAACCAGATACCCTTACAACAGAATGGCCTTCTGCCAGGAGCTGGCACCAACCTTTTGCCAAATATGATACAATATGATAAACAGAGGGTGGTATCGCTTTCCACTCTATGCTTCCACTGAGGAAGGAGGAATTGATTTTGGATCTGCTCAATAACAAAAACAAAAAAAGCAAAAGCCAATTTACCATCTTAAACCAGGACCCCACAGCTGGTCATGGTGGCTTTGGTGTGGGAACCCTCAACTTGAACGATATATCTCCGGTCATTATTGATGTGGAAAATGAAACGGCGTTTGTGGATATGGGTGCGTTACATGCCCGTAGTGAAGTGGAAAAAAGGGTCAAATTTACGCCCAATAAGGAAGAAGTGCCGGAAGGCGGACGCCCCTATTGGGTCGTCTGGGTGGCAGTCGGGCGAAATGAACAGGGACCGTATTATGCTGGGGTGGCCGCCTGTGAGATGATTGTTAACAAGGAGGCCCGTCGCGGCTATAAAAATCTGGCCGAACATGTGAACAACATGGACAAGGCCCTTAAGCATAAAATCGTCGTTAAACATATGGATGATAAATCAAAACGCACTTTGAAAACATTTTTACAAAATCACAATCAGGAAATGTGGGAACGTTCCAGCCAACAGTTAAAAGAGGATTTAGCCACATGAACAGAACTACCAAGCAAATTAATGTCCAATAGGGTTGCTCTAGCCAAACGGTTCCATGGTAAGAGAGCCGTTAAGTCAGAAGCAACCCTTCTATTTTTGGGTAAATACAAAATCAGGCAATAAGCGGCTGGACCACCTGAGAAATGCAGACACGTTTAATACAAGCCTTTCATCTTTCCTTAATTGTTATGGGCCTGATCGTACAATGCGTGCAGTTTAGAAACAATCTCTTCTATGCTACTATCTTCAATTTCATGCCTTTCCACCATACCCACCAGTTTGCCATCTTTTAGAACGGCAAAGGAAGGCGAAGAAGGTGGATAGCCCTCAAAATATTCTCTGGCTCGGGCCGTCGCCTCTTTATCCTGTCCAGCGAAAACGGTAAAAAGATGATCAGGTTTTTTATCATAGTTTAAGGAGTGTACGGCTGCTGGTCGGGCCAAACCTGCAGCGCATCCGCACACCGAATTAACCACCACAAGAGCAACCCCTTTGGCTGATTGAAAGGCTTTATCCACCTCTTCAGGGGTTCTCAGTTCCGTAAAGCCATTGCGCGTTAACTCTTCACGCATGGGGCGGATCATCAAATCCATCTGCTGTTGATAAAACATGTTCATATTGTCCAACCTCCTTTAGGCAGAGTTAACCTTCGTTCAGCAGTTCTATAGCCGTTTAAGCATTGTTCTGATTATCGGAATCCGGCTGTAAGGAGACAGACCGGGCAGGTGCAAAAGTAGAGATGGCATGCTTGTATACCAACTGCTGTTTACCTTCGGAGTCAATGACGATGGTAAAATTGTCAAACGCTTTTACGAATCCCCGCAGCTGAAACCCGTTAACTAAATAGACGGTGACGGGGATGTTTTCTTTTCGAATCTGGTTCAAAAAGAAATCTTGAATATTGACATTTTGTTTCATCAAAATGGTCCTCCTCATCTTCATCCTTAATTACTTATTCTAAACCATCTGCCATATTCCTGCTACATGGCGGATAATATTTTTAGTCAGTTCAGCAAACTTTTTTTCACTTTCCACCTCAAACCAGGTGATGCCATCCATCCGTCTAAACCAAGTCATTTGACGTTTGGCATACCGCCGGGTATTTCGTTTAATCAGATCGATCGCTTCCTCTAAACTGATTCTCCCTTCAAGATAATCAACCAGCTCTTTGTAGCCAATGGCCTGCATCGCGGTCGCTGTATTAGGAACACCTTGCGCCAACAATTGTTTGACTTCTTCAACCAGCCCTTCCCTAATCATTTCGTCCACTCGTTGATTAATACGTCGGTAAAGCTTTTTTCGTTCCATCCAAAGGCCAATCATGATCAAGTCATAGGGTGAAGGGCGATGCCAATCCCGCTGGTATGCGGCCATGCTTTGACCTGTCGCCTCCAATATTTCCAGGGCTCTTAGCACCCTCCGGGTATTATTGGGATGCAATTTTTCCGCATAGTCTGGATCCCGCTCTTTAAGTTGGGCGTAAAGCTGTTCTTTGCCGTAAAGTTCTAAGTACCGCTTCCATTTTGCCCTGATGGACGGATCATGCGTTTCGGCAAAGTTAAAGTCATGGGTGACGGATTGAATATAGAGGCCAGTTCCTCCAACCAAAATAGGAATCTTTCCTCTACGGTTTATCTCCTTGATGCACGCTTTGGTCAACTTTTGAAATTGACCTACTGAAAAAGGTTGGCTCGGCTCCAGCCAATCTAGCAGATGATGAGGAATGCCTTTTTGTTCCTCAGGTTTAATTTTTGCGGTGCCAATATCCATGCCTTTATAAACTTGCATGGAATCGCCAGAAATAATTTCACCATTAAATACAGTGGCCAATTCAATGCTTAATTTTGTTTTCCCTACGGCTGTAGGTCCTACGATAACAAGCAATCGATCCTTACCCATCTCTTTTTACTCCACTTCTATAATACCGTACCAAAAAGAGGCATTGGGACGCTTTAATGGGTTAAACCCCAATCGTTCAAAACGGCTGGACTGGCGGGAATCTTTTAGAATGACCCGCTTTTTGGCTACCCGCTTTGCTTCACTTACCGCTTCGTCCCGTAAATCACTATAATTGGCCAGCCGCTTTAAAGGAGCTAAACCTGACGATTGATGTACAGTTTTTTCAAACATGGGATCAAAAAGTATCACATCATAATGTTTAGATGGACACTCTTTAAGGTAGTTGAGATGATCCGCGCACACCACTTTGATCCGCCGCATAGCTTGGTCTACCGCCTGATTTGTCGTCACTTTGGACTTAAGCCCATCTTGAACGATGGTTGCCAAAACTGCCTCAGACTCAATGCCCGTTACTTGGCCAGACGGACCAACGATAAAGCTGGCCACGATAGCATCGGCACCAAGTCCCAGGGTACAGTCCAGGACGGTCATACCCTCCTTAAGGCCTGCGGCTTCTTGTAGAGGGTCATTGCCACCGCTTAACAGGTTCCTAATCCGTAACATGGCTGCATTGGGATGAAAAACAAAAGGATGAGTCTGATTATCACAAAAAACGCACTGGATACCTTCTTTTGTCACCAAAAGAAGCCGATCCGTCTTGTATAGTTGGCAGAGGCGGCTGATGGAATGATCATTACGGGGGACAAAAACACCCCGAACGGCTTTAGCCACCTCTTCCGCTTTTTCATGAAGCTGTTCTTGATTGCGGGCTGTAGTAACGATCATGCTACATCACTCGTTTAAACATTTTTTCGATCTCATATTTACTTAACTTAACGGTAATGGGCCGTCCATGGGGACAGGTATATGGATTGGAGCATTCCCGCAGTTTTTCCAATAGCGCCTCCATTTCCTCCTGCGTTAAATAGCGGTTAGCTTTAATGGCTTGCTTACAAGCCATCTGGGCAATATCTTTTCGAAATGAAACCTCACTCAGATTTCCTTTATAATGAATGACAAAGTCAATTATTTCACGAATCAATCCTTCAGGATTTTGTTCAGGAAACCAAACCGGATAGGAACGGACCATATATGCATGATGCCCAAAATTTTCTATTTGTAGACCTGCTTCCTGTAAAACAGGTAATTGTTTTTCCAGGAGAACGGCCTCTTGAGCTGTAAACTCCAAAACAATAGGGACGGCTAACATTTGCACGGGCTGCTCCGTTTGATTTAATTGATCCAGAAAATATTCATACCAGATGCGTTCTTGAGCAGCATGCTGATCAATCAAATATAGGCCGTCCTCATTTTGAGCTAAAATATAGGTTCCCAAAAGTTGGCCGATCAGGGATAAGAAAGGAATGCGCTCTTTTTGCGGCTGAGCCTGTTCTTTTTCGGCATTTAAATCTACAGGTGAGAGTGATTGATCAGCATCAAAAGCTGCAGATTGTTCGGCGTTAGAAGATAAAGGCGCTTTAGGCGCAGTTACCGACTGCTCAGCATGTGGTAAAGGGTAGGGCTGATGAGGTTCTTTAATTTGATCGTTTTTCTCCCTGAGTAACTCTACAGTTTTATCCCTGGTTAACTCTACAGTGTGATCACTCCACTTGTCTGAGCTTGGTAAAGAACTCTCTTCATCTTTTTTATCTGTGTCCCGAGGTAGATGCAGATCAAAAGAAGGCTGGGTAACCTCAGCTGATTTTACCCTCTTCTTTTTGACCGGAGCCGATGATGAAAAAGACTGAGGGATCAAGACCTGACTAAATAAGGCTGTTTTCATCTTGTTTTCCAGCCACTCTAAAAGCTCTTTTTCCTTGCTTAGCCGAATTTCCAGTTTAGCAGGATGTACATTTACATCCAACAACACAGGATCCATAGTGATATTGAGCAAGGCGATAGGATAGCGGTTGATGGGCAGCAAAGTATGGTAGGCCCTTAAGACGGCTTGGTGCAATCCGTAATGTTTAACATAACGACCATTGATGATAACGGTGATGAAATGACGATTGGCTCTAGTTTCTTCTGGTCGACTTAACAGACCAGAAACGCTGAAATCAATATGGTCCGCTTTAAAAGGAATCATGCGCTGGGCCACTTGATACCCATAAATATGGGCCAAAACAGAACGAGCGTCACCTTTTCCTGATGTAGTCAGCAATTGTCGGCCATTGTGGGTTAGACGAAAAGCAATGTCCATATGGGCCATGGCCAGGCGATTCATATAATCAATGATATGACTTAATTCTGTGGAGATGCTTTTTAAATATTTATAACGAGCCGGCGTGTTATAAAAAAGATCGGTCACTTCTACAACGGTTCCTTGCCTTAAAGGTGCATCCTGGATGTCAACAATACTCCCTTTATCAACGGTGAGCCGAGTGCCCTCCTTCTCTTGCCCATCCCAGGTCTGTAGATTGACTTTGGCTACGGCGGCTATGCTAGGTAATGCTTCTCCTCTAAACCCTAGGGAACTAATGCGCAACAAGTCCCGCTCCGTTTTGATCTTACTGGTGGCATGCCGCTCAAAGGCAAGCTGGCTATCAGCCCGGGACATGCCGCAACCGTTATCCGTCACCTGAATCCGCTTAATTCCCCCTTCTTCTACATCCACCTGAATAGCGGAACTCTGGGCATCAATGGCATTTTCCACCAATTCTTTAACCACAGATGCCGGCCGTTCGATCACTTCACCGGCAGCAATCTGATTGGCCAACTCCTCGCTCATGATCCGGATGCGGTTCATCTTTTCACCCCTGTCCCCTTCAACCTTTGTTGAAGTTGGTATAAGGTGTTGATCGCCTCTAAAGGAGTCATGTTGACTAAATCAAGTTGTTCGATGGCTTTAAGGACATCTGCCCAGTTCTCCTCAAACTGGATGGATGAACGAGGCGCCTTTTTGGGGATCCGTTCTTCTGCTGTTCCAAACAAGCTAAGCTGTACAAGTCCCTCTTCCTGATCCAGTGCCGAATTAGGGGAAATTTGCTTGCTTTCCAAGTCTGCCAAAATTTCTTCGGCACGTCTGATCACATCTTCAGGAAGGCCAGCCAGTTCTGCCACATGAATGCCGTAGCTTTTGTCCGCTTTACCGTCTAATACTTTGTGTAAAAAGGTAACGGTTCGCCCTTTTTCAGAAGCCGCAGCATGCACATTTTTTAAACGAGGCAAAGTTTCCTCCAGTTGAGTTAACTCGTGATAATGGGTTGAAAAAAGGGTTTTGGCCTGGACATGTTCATGAATATATTCGATGACCGCCTGCGCCAATGACATGCCATCATAAGTGGCAGTCCCTCGTCCGATTTCGTCCAGTAACAACAAGCTCTGAGAGGTGGCTTGAACAAGGGCCTGTTTTGTTTCAGTCATTTCAGCCATAAAGGTACTTTGACCACCTACAAGATCATCATGGGCACCGATGCGAGTAAAAATTTGGTCAAAGATGGGGAGCTGAGCTTCCTGGGCCGGAACAAAACAGCCCATCTGGGCCATGATCACGATATGAGCCAGCTGGCGCATATATGTGCTTTTACCGGCCATATTGGGTCCGGTAATGAGTAAGATTTGCCGATCCACATCGTTCATTAGCACATCATTGGCCACAAAACGTCCGCTGGGCAGCACCTGTTCTACGACAGGATGACGCCCTTCCTTGATGCACAGGGTCCCCTCTTCCGTAAACGTAGGGCGAACATAGTGGTTTCGCTCACTCACTTCAGCCAGAGCAACAAGACAATCCAGCTCAGCCACAAGAGCTGCCAGGCGCTGCAGTCGGTCTGTGTATTGATTCACTTTTTCCCTCAATTCCACAAAGAGGTCATGCTCCAGCTGTATTGCTCGTTCCCCAGCCTCCAAGATCATTCGTTCTTTTTCCTTTAATTCAGGCGTGACGAACCGTTCAGCATTGCGCAAGGTTTGTTTACGCTGATAACGGTCTTCATCCAACAGGTGAACATTGGGTTTGGTCACTTCGATATAATAACCAAACACTTTGTTATAGCCCACTTTTAACGATTTTATCCCCGTTCGTTTCCTTTCTTCAGCCTCCAATTGGGTGATCCAGCGCTTCCCCTCTCGATTAGCTTCGTTTAATTGGTCTAGCAAGGGATGATACCCTGATTTAAAAATGCCGCCATCCTTAATGGTGGCTGGCGCATCGTCCCGCAAAGCTTTTTCCAACTCCTCCACAAGGTTATCACAAGGATCAAGCGCTGACGCTAGCGCTTTAAGGGCTTCTTTTGTAATCTGCCCCAGTTCACGTTTAAGCTCGGGAATCACCTTTAGGGATTGCTTCAATTGCAGTAAATCGCGGGGATTGGCATTGCCGTACGCCACTCGGGCCGAAAGACGTTCTAGATCATAAACTGATTTTAGTTTGGTTTTGATCCCCTCTCTAACCCAATTTTCCTCAACAAGCACTTCCACTCTATCTAAACGTTCTTCGATCAAGTCGCGGTTAATTAACGGTCTGAGCAGCCATTGCTTGAGCAGACGCCCACCCATGGCCGTTGAAGTTTGATCCAACACCCAAAGGAGCGACCCTTTTCTGCTTTTGTCCCGCATCGTTTCGACCAATTCTAAATTATATCGGGCTGCCCGATCCAATGTAAGATATGAATGAACCTGATACCATTGGACGGGTTTAAGATGCTCAACCGCTTTTTTCTGAGTCTCCAACAAATAGGTATCCATGAGCCACAGGGCTTGTTTCACCACTGGGCTCGTCACAGTCTTCAGTTGGTCTGCTAGCCAGCTGGAAGTCTGCCCGGATGTAAGGAGCTTGTCCAGCACAGTGATCACACCGGAACTATGCTGTTTCAACTCATATTGCTCTTCTTCGGTAAATGAGGAAGTGAGGATAAGCTCTTTCGGCTGATAATGGACGGTTTCATCGATTAGTTCATCCCAACGGGCCACCTCTGTCCCCCGCACTTCACCAGTGGATAGATCGCTGGCCACCAAACCATAGCCGTTGTCATCGGAGGAAAGGAATAATATGTAATGATTATCTCGGTCTTCTAAAAGGCCCTCTTCAATGACCGTCCCCGGTGTAATCACCCGAATAACTTCCCGCTCCACCACCCCTTTTGCTTCCTTCGGGTCCTGGATTTGTTCACATATGGCCACTTTATGACCCTTATCAATCATTTTTTTGATGTAATGCTGGGCCGTGTGATACGGTACCCCACACATGGGGATTTTTTGGCCGTTTTTACCGGCAGGGCGGCTCGTTAAAGCAATCTCCAAAATTTGGGCCGCCTTCTTTGCATCTTCAAAAAACAGTTCATAAAAATCGCCCAGCCGGAAAAACAAAAAGGCATCAGGATACTCCGCCTTGATGGACATATATTGCTCCATCATAGGTGTTAATTGCGCCATAGTTTACCCCCGTTAACCAGTCAATGTATACTCACGATTGATTATAACATAGATCTATTTTTAGGATGGATCAATCTTCCACCATCGGCGAATATCGTCAAATTCATCCCATTCATACCTGGATTGGACCAACCCATAGAAATCATCCAGTTCCTTTTGATAGAGGGCATAGGATGGACAGCGTTCCTTCAGTTCTTGCCATAGCCAGGTAACAAACGGATAAATATACTCTTTATCCCCTTTATAAAAGCTAAACTGAACGTCCTTATTTAAAGTTGGCATCCAAACCAGATTTTTATAATCAGCCGTGAGAACTTTACTTAAACATAAAATTCCTCTGGCCACGCGGGGACGAACCAACCAGCTGGGTGGCGTGCGATATTCAAAGCCTCCATGAAACTGTTCCCGTACATCTCCCAAAAATCCATATTTAGGGCGACGGGTCAGGGAAACCTGACTTTCCAAAATAAAAAGGGGTAGTGTGAGATAGTTATCAAGACTGCGGATCAAGCGACTGTTTAAGGGGATGTTGCTGAAATGAAGATGACCTCCAATGGGAAAACCCTTCAATGGATGACCGCCCGCCAACCAGGATAAATTCCCATCAAACTTCCTCTTGGCAAGTAACATACAGGCGTAAATATTTTTAAACAAGACAAGGGGATCGCTATCAGGCCGGGGACGCAATTCAGCGATGGGATGTTTGCCCTTTTGATTGGGAAGCCAAATGGCATCATAACCCACCCGGCCCAGTTTCGATACATGATCGGAGGCCAGGGCAAATTTCCCGTTTTTATGCCTTAGGACAAATTCAAGGTCTGCACCCATAATAGGTGTCGCGTCCTGATAAAACGCCTCATGTTGTTTCTGAATCAATTCTTCCAGTTCTTTTTGTACCACAGCTGGAATGGAGTTGGACAGGCGGACAACTCGGTAACGGGGAGGCACCGGATAGATGCCCACATCCACCACGCCGACATCATATCCTAAGGCATAGATACTACGAATAGCCAATTGGCAGCTCTTGCGAACATCGCGTCTCCAATTGGTAGGCGGAATAGGTTTAAACCTGCGTTTATTGGTATGAGACGGTGTCAGTTGATTAGGATGAGCCAAAGGAAATAAGGCGGCTTTACTCTTTTCAGCTTGCCAGACAAAAAAACAGTCAAACTGGGAGACCCCAATTCGCAGAAGCTGGCGCGGCTTTTCCGTTTTTGACAACTGATGAGGTATGCCGTTTAAATCAAGGATGCTGCCCTGCAACTGTTGATCTTCTTCACGTTGAGGTGAAGCGTACAGACGCAATTCAAACCGTTCGGCGGGATACAAATCAGTCACATCTGGACTGTCAATTAAATAGGGAAGGTTAGAGATGTATTTATTCATCGATTCTGGGCCCCTCGTCTGTTTACTTGGTGAACCTTCTCCATTTCAAAATATGCGTCAATAAAAAAAGGGTGAGGCAAAGAAAAAAATGGAGGATATCCCTCCACCTTTTTCCTGATCCACCCTATCGATTAATCCAGATCGTCAATCACAATATCTGGATCTAACTCTTCAAAATCCTGTTCATCATCAAAACTAAACTCTTTGTCATCTAAATGATCACAACCGCCTCGACAAACCATGACACATACCTTGGTTTCCCCAATCACTTCCACCATAAACTCCCGCTCCACCTGAACTAAAACGGAGTTACCAGAGCTGGAGATGGTGGCTTCACAAGCGGTCGGTTGTTGAGAGGCCCGGGCATCCACTTCCAGTCCAGTATCCCTGTAGTTTTTATCCAACATGGTTAATGGGATTTGGTCCACATAACTGACGGTTTCCGTTGCTACCCCTGTTTGTGTATTGTTGTTGTATGAATACCAAATATTGATGTCATAGGATCCCGTTACATCTACTGTATCCCCCTCTTTTGAGGCGGTGTAAGTATGATTAATGATCCAGCAACCGAGAATGTTGGTTGGGGAATGGGCCGGCGTAATGGTGTGAGTAGCTTGAGAATATTTGCGTCCTCTACCACAAACCGCTTTGGTGACAATCTCACGGCACTGAACATCTTTTTCTGTATGAGACATTAACGCTACCTCCTCCATACATCGCGTTCAGTTAATTGTATGCATGACAAATGTCTATGGTGCAAAAAAAGCACTGAATTTCGCCTAGGAAATCCAGTGCTTTTAAAAAAAGAACTTATAGAAACCGATCTGGCTTTTTAACTAGAGATGGGATCCAGTTTACCCTGATCAGCAGTTTTCACAAGGAGGAGGATTTGGACCACCTGTTTCTCCTGATAATGGATCGCCGCCCGTTGATTCAATAATCTTATCCGTAACGGTATTGGAAATAATGGTGGTGATCATCTGCAACAGGTCATTAACCTCTTTTTGGGACTGTTTAAATTCCTGAACTATCGGGATCTGATCCAGCTCGTTGTTTAACTGTTCAATTTTTTGTTCCACTTCTTGAAGGGATCTTTCTTTATTATAATGTTCATAATGAACAGCATGCTTTTGGAGCCGCTTAATCTGGGCAATTAAGCGACTCACTTTTTCATTTTGTTTAATTTGCTGTTCAGCGCGTTTAAAAAAATCAACCTCGGGGGAACGGGAAATCAAATCAGCCAATTTTCGTGCTTGCTCTATAATCTCCTTACGAGTGACAATTTCTGTTGCTTTTGTTCCGTCAGACATGGCTACCTATACCTCCGCGGGCTGAACCTGCTCCCCATTTAGTGTCCAGGTTTGAGGTTCAGTAATTTTGACATGAACCAGTTGGCCAATGCATTCCTTCGATCCTTTAAAATTAACCAGCTTGTTGGTTCGTGTCCGTCCTGATAGTACATCAGGATTGTTTTTGCTTTCCCCTTCAACAAGCACTTCTACCACGGAACCTCGTAGCGCTTCGTTTTTGCGCCGACTAATTTCGTTTTGAAGAGCATTAAGACGCTGTAGCCGCTCTTTTTTCACTTCTAACGGAACGCTATCTTCCATTTTGGCTGCCGGTGTCCCTTCTCGGGGCGAGTAGATAAAGGTGAAGGCGGAATCAAATTGCACCTCTTCGACGAGTGATAAGGTATCTAAAAACTGTTCCTCTGTTTCATTGGGAAAGCCAACAATGATGTCTGTGGTCAAGGATACATCGGGAATGGCCTTTCTAATTTTCTCCACCAAACGGAGATATTCCTCACGGGTATATTTCCGTCCCATCAGTTTAAGCACGTCACTGTTTCCCGATTGGACAGGCAGGTGTATATGCTCCACCAGGTTGCCCCCTTGGGCTAAGGCCTCAATCAGGCGATCGTCAAAATCCCAAGGGTGGCTGGTGGTGAAGCGAACCCGGGGAATATCTATTTTGGAAATATCGGTCAAGAGATCGGCTAACCGATAGTCCCGGTCTATAAAATCTTTACCGTATGAATTCACATTTTGGCCTAAGAGCGTTACCTCTTTATACCCTTGACGCGCTAGATCACGAACCTCAGCCAAAACATCTTCCGGTCGGCGGCTGCGTTCTTTCCCTCTCGTAAAAGGAACAATGCAGTAGGTGCAAAACTTATCGCACCCATACATAATGTTCACCCAAGCCTTAATGCCACCTTCCCGCTTCAGAGGAAGATTTTCAATAATATCCCCTTCTTTGGACCATACCTCGATCACCATCTCCTTGGAAAGGATCGCATCCCGCAATAAGACTGGCAGGCGATGGATGTTATGGGTGCCAAAGATAAGATCGATATGATGGTAACTTTTTAGTACTTTAGCCACCACAGCTTCTTCTTGGGACATGCAGCCGCACAGGCCGATAATCAGCTCCGGCTTTTCAGCTTTCAGCCGTTTGAGCCGTCCAAGCTCTCCAAACACCTTATCTTCCGCATTCTCTCGGATAGCGCAAGTATTAAAGAGAATAACATCAGCACTTTCCTCATCAGCGGTTGGCTGAAAGCCCATGCTTTCCAACAAGCCGGCGATATGCTCACTATCATGCACGTTCATTTGGCAGCCGTAAGTGATCAACATATATTTTTTGCCTCGTCCCAAAGAGAGCATCTCCTCAGGAATTTCAGCCTCGTATACCTGAATGTGCTCTCTCTTTCTCCGTTTTCCAGCTTTAAAATCTGGCTCGGAGTAAATGGTCACCTTCCGCCCGTTAATTTGCATACGTCGGCGGTTTTCTGTTCCCTCCAGCATATGAACAGCTTGAAAATACTGGCTATAATCTTTCGCCATCTATAATCAACTCCCAAAGGATCAATCGTCAGGTTAACATAGCTATTATAACTAAATTTAAACTTTGGAGCAAACAGAACCAACTGGCAAGCTTTCCATGAACCGCCGCAAAATTTAAAGAAAGGGATGCCTCGATCAACCGATCGTTCATCCCCACTTTACCCTCCAATGATGGCTCTAAACATATTGGTGGTTTCCCCGGGCGGATAGATCACATAAAGTAATAAGTAAACAGCTACACCGGTGCCGGCCGTCACAAACCAAATGATAGATGTTATCGGTCCCATTTTTCTATGCTTTGCATAATCCTTTTTAAAGGCATAGTAAAGAACGAGCAAACCTAAAATAGCAGCCAATGTGGATAAAATGATATGGAAAATTAAAAACAGATGGTAATAGAAGGCCACTTCTGCAGGGCCTCCAAAAGCCGTATTGCCGATAAACACGGTGCGGCTCACATAGGTGATAAAAAACAGAAGGGCAAAAATGGAGGCCACAGTCATTACTTTTTGATGGGATTCCGTCTTTCTTTGGCGAATGAGTCTCCAACCAATGGCCACCAAAATGGCGCTTAATACGATGAAGGAAGTGCTGATAGTAGGCAATACAGGCATTTTATTCTTCCTTTCAGTATTACGTACCGCCTTGTTCAGTGGAAGGTTTTCCCGTGTTAAGGGATACTTTCTCCTCCCCACTTATAGATGACAAATATCTTTCGTCGATGGGATCAATCTTTTTACCGGGATTATCCTTTTGAAACCATAAATAAATGAGAATCATTAAGGCAGTGGCAAAGGCCAGTTCTTGCAACAGCTTCATAATAATGCCGCCCAGTTGCTGATCATAATGAACCGTAAGGGTTTCAAACAGGCGGGGCGCATCCACAAAGGTGGTATAAATAACGTCCTGGGCAAAAATCACGAGAGCACATACCGGTGTGATCAAAACACTTCCGGCCAAAATGTAAGCAAATTTTTTTAAGAAGACCATTTGATGTTCGCCTTTTAAGGGGCTAATGATGGGCCACCACAGCAAGATAGAAGCAAAGGTTAAAAAGTAATGGTAGGTCAAGTGAAGGGCGTGAATACTCATAACAAAGTCAAAGATGGCAGGTACATGATACAAACCTAACATCAAGTTAAAAGAGAGAACAGCAACCAGGGGGTGAGTCAGAATGGCAAAAATACGCCGACGACGCCCTTGTCCCAAGAGAGCTTCAAAGCCCCATTCGGGAATCCCTAAAATCAACAGGGGCACAACCACCATGTAAGTAGTGGCCATTTGCAACATATGGGCACTAAACAGATAATAAAAACCAATCACATGCAGGGGGGTACCGTGCGTCAAATAAAATATAAACAAACCTGTGTAAAAGGAGATGCGCTTCCACTTGGATACGGGTTCAGTCTCTACCTTTAGCTTGGTGCGATAAGGTCCTGTCACCAAAGCGTAAATGGTCCCTAAAACAACGACAATGAGGAAAAAGTCTGGACGCCACAACGCGAAGAAAGAATGATGATGGAAGATATCAGATAAATTCATCGGTCACACCCCCCAGGATGATCATTCATATCCAGCTTGATTCAAAACAACCCCCCGTTTCACAGTTAACCTTTACCAACAGCGTCAACAGTGAAACAAACGGGGGGCTCTACCAGCTACTTACCACCAGATAAGCAACATTAAAGTGGCAATGGTGATAATGGCGATAAAGAAGCCGCTGAAGAAAAACAGCGTGGGAAACTCCGTATTTTTATCGTTCAGATGCATAAAGATAACCACTTGTAACACCAGGAGAATAAACGCAATCAGCAAGATAAAAGGGATTGTAAAACCAGATGGAATCTTTTCACTGGCTACCGCCACAAAGGACAGGGCGGTCAAGACCAACATGAGTATGAAGGTGACATAGAACTGACGATTTTCCCGTTTCTGCGACTGACTTTCCTTTATTGAATCATCCACTGTATAACGCTTGGCAGTCATGTCCTTACCCCACTTTCCCCATCAGATAAACCAGCGTAAAGACGAACACCCAAACCACATCAACAAAGTGCCAATACAGGCTGAACAGATAAAATTTGGGCGCAGTGTAAGTGGTGATCCCCTGTGATCTGGAGCGAATCAGCAAGGTGACTACCCATAGAATTCCAAAGGTAACGTGGGCACCGTGAAATCCTAGCAAGGTGTAGAAGGATGAGGCGAAAGCATTGGTTTCAAACCCCAAACCGTGATAGATGACAAACTGATAAAATTCATAAATCTCAAGCCCAAGGAAACTCAGGCCAAGCAATACGGTCAACCAGAACCAGGTTTGCATCTGTTTAAATTGATAGCGTTGCATCGCCTTGATGCCAAGTAAACTGGTCATGCTGCTGGTCAGCAGGATAAAGGTCATCAGAGCCACATACTCCAAATGGAACAGTTCCTGGGGACCAGGGGCTCCTTGGGTGGAGCCTCTCAGCGCGAGATGTGTCCCCATTAAAGAAGCGAACAAAACAACGTCACTGGCGATGAAAAACCATAATCCTAAGATCTTATTACGTCCTTCTAATGTTGCCTTTTCCGGATGGGGAGGCAATACGCCTGTTTGATCTGATTGCATTACATGCCAACCCCCTTATTGGTGTAATCATTGGGATGAATATGATAACCATGATCCTCTTTGATGGAATGGAACATCATCATCAAAAGGGAGAACACGGTTCCAATAAAGACGATGAAATAGGAAATCCACTTATTGTCAAAGAAGGAGTGTAAGCAAAATCCTAAGCCTACGATAAATATCCCAAAAGCGAGTAAGATAGGCAGGATAGATGGGCTGGGCATATGAATTTCACCGAGTGGTTCAGCAGGCTTCATTTTGCCATCCCCTTGTGTTTTTTCAATGAAGAGGGGATCTAAGCCACGAACCAATGGAGTTTGAGCAAAGTTGTAGAACGGAACAGGTGTTTCAGTAGCCCATTCTAAAGTACGGCCATCCCACGGATCAGCTTCAGCTATTTCTTTGACACGGGTATGGGTATAAATGATGTTAATCACGAATATCAAAGCGGCTACAGCCATTAAGATAGCACCAATGGTACTGATAAAGTTACCTGTTTCAAAGCCAAGACCTTCCAGATAAGTATAGACACGACGGGGCATGCCCATCAGTCCCAATAAGTGCTGCACAAAGAAGGTGAGATGGAAACCGATTAAGAACAGCCAGAAATTCCATTTACCAAGGGTTTCATTCAGTTTCTTGCCGAAAATCTTAGGCCACCAGTAGTACAGGGCAGCCATAATTCCTAAGACCACACCGCCCACGATGGTGTAGTGGAAGTGGGCAACGACGAAGTAGGTATCATGGTACTGATAGTCTGCGGGAGCGGCAGCCACCATAACACCGGTTACACCGCCCATCACAAAGGAAGGGATAAACCCAACACAGTACAGCATGGCGGTGGTAAAGCGGATGCGTCCGCCCCACATGGTCAGCAACCAGTTAAATATCTTAATACCCGTCGGCACGGCAATCGCCATCGTAGCTACCGAAAAAAGGGCGTTAGCGATGGGACCCATTCCAACGGCAAACATGTGGTGTGCCCACACCATAAAACCAATAAAGCCAATGAGAATAGTTGCTATCACCATTGAGCTATAACCGAATAGGCGCTTTTTAGAGAAGGTGCTAACCACCTCAGAGATGATCCCGAAAGCAGGCAGAACCAGAATATAAACTTCCGGATGTCCAAAGATCCAGAACAGGTGCTGCCAAATGATGACGTTTCCGCCACCAGCCACATCGAAAAACTGGGCGCCAAAGATGCGGTCAAACATCAGCAGGAACAGACCAGCTGTTAAAGCAGGGAAAGCAAAAACGATTAAGGCCGATGCGATAAAGGTGGTCCAGGTAAACATCGGCATGCGCATTAAAGACATACCCGGCGCACGCATGGTCAGAATGGTGACCATAAAGTTGATCCCGGACATCAGTGTACCCGCCCCGGAGACTTGTAAACCTAACACATAGAAGTCCATTCCGGATGGAGCTTGACTGGCCAGAGGCACATAGGATGTCCAGCCGGCATCAGGGGCACTGCCTAAAAACCAGCTGATGTTCATTAAAATACCGCCGAAGAGGAACAGCCAAAAGCTTAATGCGTTCATAAAGGGATAGGCCACGTCACGAGCGCCTATCTGCAAAGGCATAATACAGTTAATTAACCCGAAAAGGATTGGCATGGCAGCAAAGAAAATCATCGTTGTACCATGCATGGTCATAAGCTCGTTAAAAGTGGTTCCACTAACCAGAGTATTTTCTGGGTACATGAGCTGAAGGCGCATTAGAAGAGCCTCCAGACCACCCAGGATGAAGAAGAAGCCCCCTGCTGCTAAGTACATAATTCCGATCTTTTTATGATCCACTGTGGTTAGCCAGTCCCATAAAACACTGCCAAAACTGGGTTTCTGCTGCAGGGATACAGACGTCCTTTTTACCGCATGGGTAGACATATGCGATATACCCCCCTCATTGGTAGTCCAAAATCACCGGATGCATCAGTTTAAAGGATCGCTTAATTCAATTTCAGCTGGGATAGGTATTCAACCAGTGCATCTATATCTTGTTCGCTTAACCCTAATTCAGTGGCAGAAGGCATTAAGTTTCCTTCTTTCACTTCCTCAGGATTTTCAATCCAGCGTTTCAAGTTTTCAGGTGTATTCTTTAGGTACCCAGCAATTGCTTCCCGATCACCCAAACCTGCTAGGTTAGGATACGGAGATTTTGTTGCGCCGTCTGTTGCGTGACAAGCGATACAGGATTGTTCAAAGATTGCCCGCCCCTGTTCTGCGAGGGCCGTTTGCGGCGCATCATTGTAATCGCTCATCGTTGCCAGCCACTGTTCAAATTCGCTTGGCTCCAAAGCGATAACCTTAAAGTCCATCAAGGCATGGGAGGGCCCGCAAAGCTCCGCACATTTTCCATGATAAACCCCAGGTTTATCAGCTTCTAAAAAGATATGGTTGGTCAAACCTGGGTTGGCATCAATCTTACCACCGAGACTAGGCACCCAGAAAGAGTGGATGACGTCTTTTGCTGTGACTTCAAAGTAGACGCGTTCTCCTGTTGGAATATAAATGTCTTGGGCCGTCACGATGCCATAATCGGGATATTCAATTTCCCACCAGTATTGATGAGCCGTCACTTTAATGAGGAGTGCATCACTTTCAGCAGCCGCTTCAGAGCTTGGAGGGTTTTCAGATAAGTTAAAGGTGGACTGCACCGTAGGTATTGCCAGGATAATAATCAGAATGATAGGAATAACTGTCCATGTGATCTCTAGTTTATGGCTTCCCTCCACTTGTTCAGGATAACCTTCCTGACCGGGTTTCTCACGGAACTTGAGCAAAACATAGACATAAATGATGACAACCACAACGATAACCAATGTCATGATCAAGATACTTAATAGGATGAGCGAATATTGCTCTCTTGCAACCGGGCCCTGAGGATTAAGGGCGGATATAAATGGTTTTCCACAGCCAGTCAAGAGCAGTGGAACAATGGTTAATAAAAAGAGTAATCGCCAATTGCTACGAATCATTGTTCCTTCAAACCCCACTTTCTTTTCCATTATTGAGACATCCCGGTTTTTTTGTTATGTACCAAGGCATTTCTATAGATGCACTCGGTTTAGCTCAATCTTAGAATAGCACACCCCTCCAACAGCGACAAGGCTTTCACAATATTGTCATATGTAGCAAGGGAGTGACAAGGGAACAAAAAGAGGGGGAACCGATGTCCCCCTCACTTTCAGTTTATCAAAGCTGCCCGTTTATTATACACCTGTTATGAAACATTCTTTCCAACTTACATAAATTCTTCGATTAACTGATTAAACTTCTCCTCTTCCAGACGAAGATCTTGCCAGGCCAAAGGCTCTTGACTATAGCCCCTGATGCGCTCTGTGTATGAAGGCTGCTCGGTGTCTTGATAGATCAGCCCGGTCACAAGGCCATTATGTTCCACTAGCACGCGCATCGCTTCTAAACGGTCATTAGGATTATAATCCAAGGTGGACAGATCAATTAAATTTTCTTTGAACCAATCATAGGTGTTTACTTTATTATACGTGACACAAGGACTGAATACGTTGATAAAGGCAAAGCCTTTATGCTTTATGCCTTGTTCAATCAAAGACGTCAGTCCTTTAATATCACTGGAAAATCCTTGGGCTACAAAGGTGGCCCCTGCCGTTAAAGCAGCTTCCAATATGGCAATGGGGGATTCTGCTTGACCATCTGGCGTACTTTTAGTGACGAAACCCAACTGTGACCGCGGAGAGGTTTGCCCCTTGGTTAAACCATAAATGTGGTTATCCATCACGATATAGGTAATGTCAATATTGCGCCGAATGGCATGGATCGTATGGCCCAAACCAATGGCAAATCCATCCCCATCCCCGCCAGCAGCGATCACAGTTAAATCGCGATTGGCCAATTTTAGGCCTTGAGCAATGGGTAAAGCGCGACCATGAACCCCGTGAAACCCGTTGGCATTAATGTAACCGGAAATTCGGCCCGAACAACCAATCCCGGCAACAATGGCCAAATCTTCGGGCTCCAAACCAACATTGGCCGCAGCCCGTTGAATGGCCGATTGCACAGAAAAGTCCCCACAACCTGGGCACCAGTTGGGTTTCACATTATTGCGAAACGCTTTGAATGTGGCCATGTTGTAACAGCTCCTTTAATCCGTTCTCAATTTCATGCGGAAGGAATGGATTTCCATCATATTTATTCAGCTGACGCATTTTATCAGCATAGCCTACGTTTAACCGAACCAAGTTGGCCAGTTGTCCCGTCGCGTTATTTTCAACCACCAGGATCTGCTTTGCCTTTTCTAAGTATGGTCTTAATTCATCGCTGGGGAAAGGATGCAGCAGTCGAACATGGATATGATTCACCTTATGCCCCTGGCTTTCCAAACGTTCTTTAGCCTCTTGAATGGCCCCCAGATTTGAACCCATTCCTAGGACCAGGACATCCGGCTCTTCATGTTTGGCATCGATCGTAAGGGGCTTATAAAATTTAAAGTGTTTCAATTTGCGCAGCCGCTTTTCCATCTGCATTTTACGCACTTTAGGATCTTCAGTAGGCCGTCCATTTTCACCGTGCTCATTACCGGTGGCGTGGACCAAGCCGTTTCTTATTCCTGGAATAATGCGGGGTGAGATGCCATCCTCGCTGAATTGGAAGCGTTTAAACAGCTTCTCTTCCCTTTCTTCCAGTTCTTTAACCAGTTTTCCACGCCGAATTTCCACGCGGCTGTAGTCAAAGGGGTCCGCCGTTTGCTTACCCAATGATAATTGCAGGTCCGTAGCAATAATGACAGGACATTGAAATTCCTCTGCGATGTTAAACGCTTCCACCGTATCGTAGAATGCTTCCTCCACGGTACTAGGAGCGATCACAACTTTTGGAATTTCACCATGGGTACCATAAATCAGAGCATTGATATCACTTTGTTCCTGCTTGGTCGGCAAGCCGGTGCTTGGTCCACCCCGCTGTGTATCAACGATCACAACAGGCGTTTCGGTCATCCCGGCCAGCCCAATTCCTTCCGCCATCAAAGATAGTCCAGGCCCAGCGGAAGCCGTAAAGGCCCGGGCTCCACCAAAGTTGGCCCCAATGGCCATCGTAATGGCCGCAATTTCATCCTCGGTTTGGACGACGGTGCCGCCCAGTTCAGGCAACTTTTTAATAAGGTATTCCATGATTTCCGAAGCAGGCGTTATGGGATAGGCCGACATGATGCGACATCCTGCGGCAATAGCCCCCAAGGCAATAGCATCATTTCCAATCATGAACATCCGTTTCTTGCCATCGCCCGGTTTAAGTCGTAAATTCTCCAGTTGTCCACCTGCTAATTCTTGAAACACCTCGTACCCTTTATTTAGCGCCTGGATGTTCATTTCAATCACTTTGTCGCCTTTGCGAGCAAAGGTCTCCCTGGCCACAGCATGAAACGCTTTAATATCTATCCCTAATGCGGCAGCGGAGGCACCCACTGCAACCATGTTTTTCATCAGCGAGCTGCCCAGCTCATCCGCAATTTTTGTGAAGGGGATGGAATATAAGGTTCCCTTGGCCCCCTCAGGCAATTGAGGATTAAATTTGCTGTCTGCCATAACCACACCGTGCTCAGCCAGTTCATGAATATTTAGATCAATGGTTTCTTGGTCAAAAGCGACCAAAACATCCAAGTCATCCGCAATAGCACGGATTGGCTTGGTGCTCACCCTGATCTTGTTGTTGGTGTGGCCTCCTTTGATTCGAGATGAAAAATGCCGATAACCATATAAGTGATAACCCATTCGTTTTAGGGCAACTGCAAAGATTTCACCTGTACTTTCAATTCCTTCACCTTGTTGCCCGCCAACTTTCCACGAAAGCTGATCCTTCATTTACCCCTTTTCCACTCCTTCTGGCCTCACCATCATGATAACATGATTTAGTATGGTGTCTTGTTCAAAGAATAAGCTACCTTAAGTAGATAAGTACACTAAACCCTATCAATTGTAGACTTATCTACCTAAAATTTCAAGCCTATTCCTTGGTTTGTATTTTTAATATACACTATGTTAATTCTATTGTACTTTATTTAGCTGAATTGGTCCACAGCTTGGCATAATACTTTTGCCAGTTTAAGAAGAAAAGCTTATAGATGATATCATCTGAAAAGTAGGATTGACACTTCTCAACGAGTTGCTGCCAGCATCCGCTGTGAGAAAGGGGCTCAATGATCTCAGGTGATCCGTCAAAATCGGAACCAAAACCAATATGATCTTCGCCCCCTAAGCTTAAAAGGTGATCGAGATGACGGAGGAGTCCATCCCAATCGGCCCTTCCCTCCTGACTGACGAACTGGGGGACAAAGTTGATGCCGATCACCCCTCCTTGTTTAAAAATGGCCGTAATTTGTGCATCGCTTAGATTGCGTGGGTGATCACATAGTTTGCGAACATTGCAATGGGAAGCCATAACAGGCTGATCCGACAGACTGATAACATCCCAAAATGCAGGTTCGGCCAAATGAGAGATATCGATGGCCACACTTAAGCGATTCAGCTCCTTCACCAGTTCGATGCCAAACCGAGATAACCCTCCAGGGTTTCTCTCACCAACGCCATCAGCCACCAGATTGCGATAATTCCAGGTTAAACCCAAACTACTAATCCCCAGCTCATAAAAAATACGCACAAGCGAGAGATTATCCCCAATGGGGTCTGCTCCTTCAAGAGAGAGAAGGATATAAAGAACATCCTGATCTCTTTTTATTTGTGGCCAGCCATCCCCTGGCTTCAGCAACTGTATCTTTTTTCCCGCTTTTAAAATAAAATGATGCACCATATCAATCATGCGCAAAGCTTCCACTGTCTTCTGCGCTTGGGGAACTTCTGGCGGAATAAAAACGGCAAGGGTTTGCACTTGAACGAAACCTTGCCTCAATCGCCAGTAAGAACAATGGAGATCACTATCCGTTTTATAAAAGAGGGAGGGATCATTCCTTTTCCACAACTGGTAAAGCACATCACAGTGGCTATCAAAAATGGGCACACCCATGGCAGTCGTATACCTCCCCTAACGAAAGAAAACCTGTCCACCCTATGGCGGACAGGTCACTTTCACTTTTATCTAGGTTCCACAATCAGCTTAATCGCTGTTCGTTCTTCACCATCGATTAGAATGTCCGTAAACGCAGGGATGCAAATCAGGTCGATTCCACTGGGTGCTACAAATCCTCTTGCAATAGCTACGGCTTTAACCGCTTGATTAAGTGCACCGGCACCGATCGCCTGGATCTCTGCTGAGCCTCTTTCTCTAAGTACTCCAGCAAGTGCACCGGCTACAGAATTAGGATTAGATTTTGCTGAAACTTTTAATACCTCCATGATTTGTTCCTCCTTATTTTGGGTGATAGTTGAGTCCTTATTTATATCTATTCGTTATCCATTGAGATAATTCCTGCTGGAGGGAACAAAATTCTAAATATTTTTCCCATTAGGCAACGAGGCTAGAAAACACGGCTTAAAGTCGACTATTGGCCATGCTGTCCCAAAGCGGTCTCAGCCTTATTGTTCCGCATGAAAAGGATGATCTTGGTCTATGCGAATGCGGGCAATATCGGTAGAAAGGCCTGTTTCAGGATTGATGGTCACCAGAACAGCATTAAGCTGATAGGGTTCATCCTTATGCACTTCAAACCGGGCAGGCATGGCTGTAACAAAGCGGTAAATAATCGCTTCTTTTTTCATTCCTAAAATGCCATTTTGGGGACCGGTCATACCCACATCCGTAATATAAGCCGTCCCTTTAGGCAAAATGCGTTCATCGGCCGTTTGAACATGGGTATGGGTGCCAATCACCGAGCTTACCCTACCATCCAAATACCAGCCCATCGCTTCTTTCTCACTGGTGGCTTCCGCATGAAAATCAACGATGATGATCGGTGTTTCCTGTCTAATTAATTGAATCAGCTCATCCGCTTTCTTAAAGGGGCAATCGATGGGTGGCAGGTAGGTTCGTCCTTGCAAGTTAATGACACCAATTTTGGTTTGATTCACTTTTATAATGGTATATCCCCTTCCAGGGGCATCTTGCGGATAATTGGCAGGACGGATCACATTGGTGGCTCGATTGAGAAACTCTCCCGTATCTTTTTGATCCCAAGTATGGTTACCCAATGTGATCACCTGTGCCCCCATTTCAAACAGATCTTTGGCAATTTTTTCTGTTATCCCTTTTCCGCCAGCCGAGTTTTCTCCATTGACAATGGTGACAGCCGGCTGATACATAGCTTTTAATTGGGGCAAATATTTTTTGATCATTTTCCGGCCAGGGGAGCCAACAATATCACCCACAAACAAAATTTTCATGCATTCCCTCCTCTTTCATGAGCCTATTTTACCATACTCTTCTAGAGAACAAAAAGATGAAAACGGGCAAGATTTAAAAAATCCTGGGCCGTGGGCCCAGGATTTTATTTTGCATATTCCACCGCACGTGTTTCACGGATTACTGTCACTTTAATTTGTCCGGGATAATCAAGCTCCGCTTCTATTTTCTTGGATATCTCCCGAGCTAATTGATAAGCCTCTAAATCATCTACCATTTCAGGCTTCACAATGATGCGCAGTTCACGTCCAGCCTGAATCGCAAAAGCTTTTTCCACGCCATCAAAAGACTCGGAGATCTCTTCCAACCGTTCCAAGCGTTTAAGATAAGCTTCCAGCGTTTCGCGACGAGCGCCGGGACGAGCAGCAGATAAAGCATCGGCCGCTCCAACCAAAGCCGATATAACCGATGTGGGTTCCACATCTCCATGGTGAGAAGCAATGCTATTGATCACCACTTCCGGCTCGTTATACTTTTTAGCCAGTTCAATCCCGATCTCCACATGGCTACCTTCCACTTCGTGGTCAATCGCTTTACCAATATCATGCAGCAAGCCAGCTCGCTTAGCCAAAGTAATGTCTTCTCCCAGTTCGGCAGCCATCAAGCCGGCCAGATGGGCCACTTCCATAGAATGTTTCAATACATTTTGACCATAGCTGGTTCTGAAATGAAGACGGCCCAAAATTTTAATCACATCGGGATGCAAACCGTGCACACCTGTTTCAAATGTAGCTTGTTCCCCGTACTCTCTTATCCGTTCATCCACTTCCCGTCGGGCTTTTTCAACCATTTCCTCAATCCGGGCCGGATGGATGCGACCATCAGCCACCAATTTTTCCAAGGCTGTTTTAGCGATTTCCCGGCGGATCGGATCAAAACCGGACAAGATTACGGCCTCCGGTGTATCATCTATAATCAGATCAATTCCGGTTAACGTTTCCAAGGTGCGTATGTTTCGTCCTTCTCGTCCGATGATGCGGCCTTTCATTTCATCATTGGGCAGACTAACCACCGATACGGTTGTTTCAGCTACATGATCGGCTGCACAGCGTTGTATGGCCAAAGATAAAATCTTTCTGGCTTTTTTCTCCGCTTCCTCTTTGGCTTGGGATTCAATCTCTTTAGCCAGCATGGCCGCTTCATGCCGAACCTCATTTTCAACAGCGGTGAGAATCAGCTGTTTGGCCTCTTCTTTCGTCAGTTCAGCAATTCGTTCCAGTTCGCGCTGCTGCTCTTCGTACAATGCTTCCACTTTGCTTTCCAATTCCTCAATTTGCCGTTGTCGTTGGTTTAGGGATTCTTCTCTCTGCTCCAAAGCGTTCATTTTTCGGTCAAGGGCTTCCTCTTTTTGAATCAGGCGCCGCTCTTGCTGCTGGATATCTAGGCGCCACTCTTTAAGCTCCTCTTCTGTTTCCGTTCGAATTTTTAACGCTTCATCCTTTGCTTCCAAAAGCTTTTCTTTTTTTACCGCCTCTGCATCCTTTTTGGCATTTTCCACAATCTGTTTGGCAGCCAGTTCTGCACTCTGTATCTTCGCTTCGGCCAGCCATTTGCGGATGAAGTATCCTATACCCACACAGACAGCAGCAGTGACCAGCAAAATGGAGATGTCTAAGAGCAGGGAACCCGTCAAGTTCATTGTCTCACCTCCTCTTGTCTCACTGCTGGTTCGTTTCAGTTTTGCCTCTCGTAGCTGTCCGCTGCACATTCGTTGTGACCTAAAATGTTTCCAAAAAAAAGAAAAGGAGGGATGCTACTCCCATCATTTAAACGCTGGGTGAATTGGCCAAAGGTGCATTTTAATTGTATAGTTTGGGTT
>CALFAC010000123.1 GCA_937927935.1 uncultured Bacillaceae bacterium | reverse complement strand
AGGCCTGTTTTTAAAAAGGGCTTCCAGCGAATGGGAATGCCAAACATCATTCCACCTGGGAGGGGATGCAGCTCACCCTGATGCACAATATAGGTGCGGTTGGCCATAGGGCCTGTGGGCACCCACGCTTTGTCCAAGCCCAGCTCCTGAGATAGTTGAATCACGGCCGGTTTGCGCCGCAGAAAGGAGTCGGGCCCTTGCTCAATAATAAACCCGTCTTGGCGCCGGGTTTTAATTTTTCCTCCTAATTGCTTCTCCCTTTCCAGTAAGGTGATGGTAAGGGGAAGCTTCTTTTGACTCGCTTTTTGGACCAGATAATAGGCAGCTGCCAGGCCGGTGATGCCGCCTCCCACGACAACAGCATGGGTTTTCTTAAAGCGGGTCATGCTGTAAAACCCCTTCGTACGCTTTAATCACCATATCGGCCAGCGCGGCAATGTAGCGGGGATCAGTGTTAAGAGCGTTAGGTCGTTTAAAATCAATGCCCAGTTGCTCCGCTTTTTGTTTCGCTTCAATATCAAGGTCATACAAAGTTTCCAGGTGATCGGAAACGAAACCGATGGGACAGACCAAAACCTGCCGAACCTCTTTTTTCCGCAATGTTTCCAATACGTCTAGGATATCGGGGCCCAACCAGGGCTCATTGGTTTGTCCTTCGCTTTGCCAGGCCAATTGCCAGGGGTTGTCCAGCTTAATGCGGTCCATAATGGCCTGGGCCGTGGCCAAGAGTTGATCGGGATAGGGATCGTTCATTTTTAAAATGCGTTCAGGTAAGCTGTGAGCGGTAAACAGAATGTGTACTTTGGAGCGGACAGAGGCTTCAAATTGATTTAAGGTATCGATCACCCGCTGGGCCCATGCTGCGATGAGCTGGGGGTGCAGGTGATAGCTTTTGACACCGATAAACTCTATGCCCACTTCCTTTGCCTTGGCCTCGGCTCGCTGTAAATAACTGCCCACGCTCATGGTGGAATAATGGGGGGCCAGCACAATGCCGATCGCCTTGGTCAGGCCTGCTTTTGCCATCGCCTCCACCCCTTCCTCAATCAGGGGGTTGGCATGCTTTAAGCCTTGGAAGCAACGGAAACGGACCCCGTTTTTTGGCGTATCTTCGTCTAAAAAGGCTTGCAAAGCTTCCACCTGCTGATTGGTGTTTTGGCGCAGTGGGAAAAAACCGCCAATCGCCTCATAACGGTTCATTAAATGTTGCAACTGTTCAGGGCTGGGTGGTCGTCCACGGCGAATATGGGTATAGTAGGCTTCAACTTGATCCATGCTTTCCGGAGTCCCATATGACATCACGAGTACACCCACTGTTAGGGATGTCATGCTCATTTCCTCACTTTCAGAGATTGATCATGACAGGGCAGCCTGTTCTAAAAGTTGGGCTGAGTATTCTTGAACAAAAGCGGTCAGTTTTTTAAGCGTTTCTAGGGAAGCTTCGGGGAATAACCCGTGTCCTAAATTGAAGATGTAGCCTGGCCTTTTACAGCCCTGTTGCACGATGGCTTTCACTTTTTCTTCCAACACCGGCCAGGGGGCCGTCAGCGTCATCGGGTCCAGATTTCCTTGCAGGGCGAACTGATCGCCCAAGCGTTTGCGGGCTTCCTGAAGCTCGATGCGCCAATCGACGCTAATCACATCCGCTTTGATCTCCTGCAAAAGAGGGAGCAGTTCTCCTGAGGCCACTCCAGGGAAATAGATTTTGGGAGCCTTTAGATCAGCCAGCTCTTCAAATATGGTACGGATAGCAGGCAGACAATAGCGGCTATAGTCGGCCGGACTTAGGGCCCCTGCCCAGCTGTCAAACACTTGGACCGCATCGGCTCCCGCTGCAATCTGGGCTTTTAAATAGGTGCTGCACATCCGGGCCAGTTTGTCCATCAGCTTATGCCAAATTTCCGGCTCATTATACATTAGCTGTTTGGTGAGACGGTAATTTTTGGTGGGTCGTCCTTCGATCAAATAGCTGGCTAAGGTAAAGGGTGCTCCGGCAAATCCGATCAAAGGAACGGTTAGTTCTTGTTTTAAGATGCGAATCGTCTCCAAAATGTGGCCCAAATCTTCCTCAACTTGAATCGGTTGTAAACGCTCCACATCCCCTTCGTTGCGAATAGGGTTGTGAATGACCGGCCCTACATCTTTCACAATGTCAAACTGGATACCGATGGAAGCAACTGGGTTCATAATATCTGAGTAAAGAATGGCCGCGTCAACCCCCAGCTTTTCCACCGGCATTAAGGTGATCCTGGCTGCCAGTTCAGGCTGTCGACATATTTCGAGCAGCGTATATTTTTGTTTGATTTTTCGATATTCTGGGTCATACCGGCCAGCTTGGCGCATATACCAGACCGGTATATGCTTAACGGCTTCTTTACGACATGCTTTAAGGAATGTGTTGTTGATGGGACGTGATTTTGTCATGTAGATTCCCTCGCTTTTTATCCTTCCTCCATTATGACTATTTTTGTCGGTAGGTTCAAGTTTAGGGAAAAGGCAGATATGACAAATGCTTGACAGGGTTGGTCAGCTAAGGGTCATGTATGAGAACGGTTCATTTGTTCATACTAACAGTACAATCATCCGGCGTAGGGTTGGCCAAAGGCAGGAAGGAGTTTTATCCATGCAAAAAAATGTAAGTCCTTTAGAGGCAGTTCTCCGTATTACAGGGGGCTTGGCAGGACTGGCCTGGAGCACCGCTCTGATGGTTCGCCATCCAGGGAAAGGATTTCCCATGCTGATGAGCATGGCTTGTGCCATGCAAGTGGCCGAAGGAATCACCCGTTTTTGCCCCATGCGTCACTTGATTCAAAAAGTTAAAAAAGAAGGGATTCGGGGTGAAGAGGATCCCTTTGCGGCCAGACAAGCCTATGATTACTATGCGGAATAAATAAGGGGTGGAATCTAAGGCGAAGAAAGTGGTGAAATTGTGTTTATAGCCAGCAGTCCAATGATCTTGGAGTTATCCAATGATTATGGCTTTGTCATTTTAATGGTTGTCGGTTCGCTAGCCGTCTTGGCGTTTATCTATCGGGATAAACTTTTTGGAAGGGAAAAAGGGGAATAAACCAGCGCAGATGGTTTATTCCTTTTTTTATTTTTATCTCAGAGTTTTTTCACTTTTCTGTTGCCCATTAACTGCTAATACATTAAAATAACTGAAAGGAAGCTATTGATTGGGAAGCGTTCAATGATTCTGTCATTTATGCGTAAGGGATATACGATCTTTGTCCATATATCACTTTTCTAGTCGCCTCCCGTTCCAAATAATGAATGAACATTCATTCAAAGTGGGGCGTGATAGAGAGCAATTACGGGAAGCAGATGAAAACTGGAGAGCTGGCGGATAGCAGAAGGGAAATCCATTTCCGGGGGAGGTTAATGTATGAATTTGCGGATTGATAAAGCAGCGGTGATTGGTTCGGGGGTTATGGGAGCAGGCATAGCAGCTCATTTAGCCAATGTGGGGATTCCCGTCTATCTGTTTGATCTGATCCCTTCCTCTCTGACAGAGGAGGAGCAGAGGAAAGGTTTAAGTTTAGAGGATAAAGTGGTGCGCTACCGGATCGTGGAAAGTAATCGCAAGCGACTGCTTAAACAGAAACCAAGCCCCTTATATGATCATAGCCGGCTCAATTTAATCACCCCATGCAATTTAGAAGATGACTTGGACAAATTAAGGGAAGTGGACTGGATCATTGAAGCGGTGGTGGAACGGCTGGATGTTAAGCGGGAGCTCTTAGCCCGAATTGAACCGTACAGAAAAGAAAAGGCCATTGTGTCCACCAATACATCGGGTCTTTCCGTCACAGCGATGAGTGAGGGACGAAGCGAATTATTTCGCCGTTTCTTTCTGGGAACACACTTTTTTAACCCTCCCCGCTACTTAAAATTGTTAGAATTGATTCCCACTTCTAAGACGGCCGATGAAGTCGTTCAATTTATGAGGGATTTTTGTGAACGGGTGTTGGGCAAAGGGGTGGTGCTGGCTAAAGATACGCCCAATTTTATTGCCAATCGTATCGGTTGCTATGGACTGATGGTGACGGTGGAGGAGATGTTAAAAGGCGGTTTCAGTATTGGCGAAGTGGATGCGGTGACGGGCCCCGCTATGGGACGGCCGAAAAGCGCCACCTTCCGCACTTTAGATGTGGTGGGCCTGGACACCTTTGTCCACGTGGCTCAGAATGTGCAGGCCAATGTGACCGATCCCCAGGAACAGACTCTTTTTAAGATCCCAGACTTTTTGCAAAAAATGGTGGAGCAAGGACTAATTGGTGAGAAGAGTGGCGCTGGTTTTTATAAGAAAGTACGGACGGAAGAGGGCAGTCAAATTTTAGAGCTGGATCTTAAGACGTTTCAGTACGTCCCCCAGAAGCGTCTCCAGGCACCTTCGCTAGCCCAAACCAGAAACTTGAAAGGGGCGGCTGAGCGAATCAAGCTTCTTGTTTCCGCGAAAGATCGGGCCGGCCAGTTGGCTTGGAACATACTGAAGCGGGTGCTTCTCTATTCAGCCCAAAAATTGGGGGAAATTGCTGACGACATCCCCAGCATTGATCAGGCCATGAAATGGGGGTTTGGTTGGGAGCTAGGTCCTTTTGAAACTTGGGATGCGATTGGACTGGAGACGACCGTACAGCGCATGGAACAAGAGGGGGATCAGGTGCCGGACAGGATTAGAGAGATGCTGGCCAAGGGACAAACCTCTTTTTATACCTCTAAGGAAGGGAAACGGTTCTTCATTTATAAGGGGCAGTATAAGCAAGTGGAACAACGGCCTGAGGAAATTTCTTTGGCTGCTTTGAAAGAAGAGGGAAGAGTGATTAAGCAAAATGCAGGGGCCAGCTTAATTGATTTGGGAGATGGTGTCGCCCTTTTGGAATTTCACTCGCCCAACAATGCCATTGGTGCAGATATTTTAAGCATGTTAAAGATTAGCCTGGAGGAAGTGGCCCGCAATTACGAAGGGCTGGTGATTGGCAATGAAGGTCGTCATTTCTGCGTTGGCGCTAATCTAATGCTCATCCTGATGGAAGCCCAGGAGATGAATTGGCCGGAATTGGATCTGATGATCCGTCGCTTTCAAGAGGCCACCACGGCCATCCGCTATAGTCCCAAACCGGTGGTTGTTGCCCCCTTTTCCATGACGTTGGGGGGAGGGACCGAATTTTGCTTGCCTGCAGCCAGTATCCAGGCCGCTAGTGAAACCTATATGGGTTTAGTGGAAACGGGCGTGGGGCTGATCCCTGGAGGCGGGGGAAATAAAGAGATGTTATACCGTTTGTACGAGTCGGTGCCAAAAGGGGCTGAGGTGGACTTACAACCCCTGGTTAACCTTGCTTTTGAAACCATTGCTTTAGCCAAGGTATCCACCAGTGCGGAAGAGGCCCGCAAGTACCATTTTCTTCGCCCCCAGGATGGCATTATCATCAATCAAAGTCACCTGCTGTATCACGCCAAGCACAAAGTATTGGAACTGGCCAGAAACAACTATCGTCCTCCTGTCCCCAAACCCATTCCCGTTTTGGGGCGAGAAGGGAAGGCGGTGCTGATGATGGGCGCTTATCACTATAAATTAAGCGGCCAAATCAGTGACCATGATTATAAAATTGCAACCAAATTGGCCCATGTATTATGCGGTGGCGATGTTCCCCAAGGCACTTTGGTGGATGAGCAGTATTTATTGGACTTGGAACGGGAAGCTTTTATCAGTTTGTGCGGGGAACCCAAAACGATTCAGCGCATGCACCATATGTTAACCAAAGGAAAACCGCTGCGTAACTAAGCGAGGGTATAGAAGGAAGGGGGAAATGGCATGAAGGAAGCGGTGATTGTGGCCGGGGCTCGAACACCGGTGGCCAAGGCGAGACGGGGCTCCTTAAAACAGGTTCGCCCCGATGAGCTGGGCGCCATAGTGGTTCAGGAAGCCATCAGGCGGGCGGGCAATTTGGATCCCGCCTTGATTGAAGATGTGATTATCGGCTGCGCCTTTCCGGAAGGTGAACAAGGGCTTAACATGGCTCGCATGATTGCTTTAAGGTCTGGGCTGCCCACGACGGTTCCGGGCATTACCATCAATCGCTACTGCGCTTCAGGGCTACAGGCGGTGGCTTATGCCGCAGAAAAAATTATGCTGGGCCATGCCGAGGTGATGGTGGCCGGCGGTGTGGAAAGCATGTCCCGGGTCCCCATGGGCGGCCATAAGGTGGCTCCCAATCCCTGGTTGATGGAGCATTACCCTGAAGCCTATATGAATATGGGTCATACGGCTGAAGAAGTGGCGCGTCGCTTTCAAATTAGCCGTCAAGAACAGGATCAGTTTGCGGTGGAAAGTCATCGGCGGGCGGCCCGTGCGATTCAGGCTGGCCGTTTTAAGGATGAGATTGTACCGGTTGAGGTGACTGAATATGTGACGGATGAAAATGGCCAGGTGAAAAAAAGGCAGTTTGTCTTTGACACCGATGAAGGGGTGCGACCGGAGACGACCACCGAAATTTTAGCCACGTTAAAACCGGTATTTCATGTTGACGGCACAGTTACGGCCGGTAACTCATCCCAAACGAGCGACGGTGCCGCTGCCTTGGTGGTGATGAGCCGCGAGAAGGCCGAAGCGTTAAATTTGGAGCCCCTATTAATCTTTAGATCATTTGCAGTGGCGGGGGTGGATCCGGACATTATGGGCATTGGTCCGGTGGAAGCGGTGCCTAAAGCCCTTCGCTTGGCCGGTTTATCCCTGGATGAGATTGGGTTGATTGAATTGAATGAGGCTTTTGCTTCCCAGTCTATTCAAGTGATTCGCCAGTTGGGTCTGGATGAGGAGATCGTAAATGTTAATGGGGGAGCCATTGCCTTGGGCCATCCTTTGGGGTGTACCGGTGCCAGGCTCACCCTTTCCCTCGCCTACGAGATGCGACGCAGAGGGGTGCGCTTTGGTCTGGTCACCATGTGCATTGGCGGCGGAATGGGCGCTGCCGGTGTGTTTGAGTTAGCCAATAATTAAATGATTGGCATAGAGAGGCATAGAACGGAGGGATCAAGATGAGTCAATCGCAACAGCTTATTCGAGGAGGAAGCTTTTTAATTGATTCATTGCAGCCTGAGCAGCTGTTTACACCGGAGGATTTTACAGAAGAGCAGCTGATGATTGGCAAAACGACCGAAGAGTTTGTCAGAAACGAAGTGTTGCCTTTATTGCCTGAAATTGAACAGCAAAAGTTTGAACATAGTGTTAAGTTACTCCAAAAAGCAGGAGAATTGGGATTAACGGGGGCCGATATTCCCGAGGAGTATGGAGGATTAGGACTGGATAAAATCAGCTCCGCCTTAATCACTGAAAAGATGGGTGAGTCCCGGTCTTTCTCTGTCACTTTTGGAGGACATGTGGGCATCGGTTCATTGCCGATCGTCTTCTTTGGGACAGAAGATCAAAAACAAAAATATCTGCCGGCCATTGCCACTGGAGAAAAAATTGCCGCTTATGCCTTAACGGAACCCTCATCTGGCACAGATGCTTTGGCGGCTAAAACAACAGCTAAGCTTAGCCCGTGTGGAAAATATTACATTTTAAACGGTGAAAAACAGTGGATCACCAATTCAGGTTTTGCCGACATTTTTATCGTTTATGCCAAGGTGGATGGTGAACACTTTACAGCTTTTATTGTGGAGCGGGGCTACGAAGGTGTTTCCACAGGCCCGGAAGAACAAAAAATGGGACTTAAAGGTTCATCAACCCGCACCTTGATTCTGGATGAAGTGAAAGTGCCTGTGGAAAACGTATTGGGGGAAATTGGTAAAGGTCATCACGTCGCCTTAAACATTTTAAATATAGGACGCTTAAAGTTGGCTTTAGGCTGTATTGGCTCCACTAAGCGTCTTCTGGAAATATCTGTAAAATACGCGAAGCAGCGCAAGCAATTTCAGCAACCCATCGCCAATTTCGGACTGATTCAGGAAAAATTGGCAGATATGGCCATCCGTACCTTTGTAAATGAAAGCATGGCTTACCGCACAGCTGGGCTGCTGGAAGAACGCCTAAGTCAACTTGATGAGCAATCTTTGCAAGACGGTCAATCTGTAGCCAAGGCTATTGCCGATTATGCCATTGAATGCTCCATCAATAAGGTGTACGGATCTGAAGCTCTTGATTTCGTGGTGGATGAAGCGGTGCAGATCCATGGTGGTTACGGTTATATGACCGAATACGAAGTGGAAAATGCTTATCGGGATGCGCGAATCAACCGAATTTTTGAGGGAACCAATGAAATCAATCGGCTAAATATTCCAGCCATGTTGATGCGCAAAGTGATGAAAGGTGAGTTGCCATTATTAGCTCAAGTGAATGGACTGCAGGAAGAATTGATGCAATATTTGCCTGAAGATCCAGATCCCACCCTTCCTTTGGCCAAGGAGAAACAGCATCTAGACTTGTCCAAAAAGTTGTTTTTGATGGTGGCTGGTGTCAGTGTTCAAAAGTATCATGATCAGTTGCGCCATCAACAACAACTGCTGGCCCGCTTGGCCGACATGGTGATTGAGATATACGCGATGGAGAGTGCCATCATTCGGACTGAAAAGTCGCTGCTGAATAACGGAGATAAAAAAGATCAACAGCTTGCTTACACACAAGTGTATGTTCAGGAAGCGTTTGGGCGGATTGAGCAGTTAGCCAAGGAATGTTTAGCCGCTGCGGAAGAAGGGGATACGTTGCGCACCATGCTGGCCTTGGTGAGAAAGTTGACCCGTTTTCAACCCATCAACACCCTGGCCATCAAAAAAGAGATTGCAGCTAAAATTATTGATGCGGAACGGTATCTTTAAAACCAATTAAAAAAATAAAATCTTAGGTTTTCCTAGACAGGGGATCTTCCCCTGTTTTTTTTGTAAGCGCTGGTTTCATACTAACCGAAGGGGAGGTGAAAAAGATGGCCAGAGATGTATTGTGTGAAGTGGTTAACTGTAAGTATTGGGAACAGGGCAACCGCTGTGGAGCTGATGCCATCTATATTGTGAGCAATCAAGGAAATGAAGCGGCGGACTCCAGTACCACTGACTGTAAAACATTTGAACCTGACTCCGAGCATAAAATGTAATATGCTCTTTTAGATTAACTTAAAGCTCAAGGCCAAGATAGGTGGGAGAGGGAAAATCCTCCTCCCGCCTGTCCTTTTTTCGACCATAACTTTTATTTCACAGTTGAATATTGCCTGGGCAATATTCGACATTGTTCCAATGAAGCTGTACGGGGATTGATGCA
>CALFAC010000122.1 GCA_937927935.1 uncultured Bacillaceae bacterium | reverse complement strand
AGAACCTGCTGTTTGACTTTTTTGTGACAACTTTTAGTCCATTTTGATGCCTGTTCCAAGTAATCAATGGCGAATGTATAGGCAATGACACTTTTCATCTGTTGGGCCGCCTGAAGATTTAACCGTGCCAGTGTGAGCCGCTCAGCACGATCCGTGATGGTTTTTTGGGCATGATTTAAATAGCGAACCATCTCTGGGATATTAACCGCTTTTCCCTCATAAAAATCGGCCAATAAGATGCGACCAATCTTTTCAAAATAAGCCTCTTTTTCAGCCTCGGTCAAGGTTTGAAAGATGGCTTGCCAAATTTGGTCATGAGCAAAGGAAAAGGTTGTGGCCACCTCTTCATTTTGCTTTTGGTCAGTCAGGTTGACCATACCCCGTTGTTGACAGTGCTCCAGGATCCTTTCCAGGTTGAAGTGGTCTGAAACCACTCTGGCCAGCACATCAACATCTCCTTCAATCCCGATACAGGCGGCCGCTTTTAAGACGTGCTGTTCTTCTTCAGATAAGCGACCGACCCGTTCTTCAATCAAGGATGCAATATTGTCTGATACTTTATGGGATTGAAGCCCGTTTAAGTCCCATATCCAACGGCCATGGCGATAATCAAAATAGAAACATCGCTGATCATACAGTTCTTGCAGCACTTTTTTGATAAAAAAAGGGTTGCCCAATGTTTTATAGTGTAGAGGCTTGGCCACTTGGATGGCTTCCTGAGGAGTGCAGTGAAAAAGAGAAACACACCACTGGGTGAGATGATCCAGCTCCAATGGATTTAACTGAATATGAATCACTGTCCCTTTTGTTTGGAACCAATCGCTCCATGTTTTAAAGCGGGAAAGCACATGATCATGAATCTCCTCTCGGTAAAGGCCAATCACCATAACCGGGATGGTGGGCATCCCGTCTTGAAACAGTTGATCGAAGATATAAAGGGAATGTTGGTCTATCCACTGTAAGTCGTCCACCACCAAAACCCAGGGTAAATCATCTGCCAACAAGATTTGAAACAGCGACTGAACGGAAAATCGAAAACTGGCTTCAGATTCGGCTGGAGGTAAAGGATGATAGGTTGGAGCTGGCCCCAATATTAGATGAATTTCAGGCACAATTTGGGCCAATAGGGCATGATTAAATCCTGGCATATTTTTTAAATATTCCCTTATTTTTTTAAGCTCTGTTTCACATCGGGCTATCTTTTTAAGCAAGAACGCTTTTAAAATTTTAATGATCACATCATAAGGATGATAAACTTTAGGCTGTTCGCACCTCACCGTGATAATATTGGGATAACTTAACTGGCGACAAAAACGGTCAACCAAAGCGCTTTTACCCACCCCTGCTTGTCCGGTGACCGAAACCAACACGGGAACATGCTCCCCGACCTGTAAAAAGGCCTCATTCAGCAGCTTCATTTCTTGTTCCCGGCCCATTAAGTTTTTATTCCATTGCAAGGTGATGGCCTGATCTTTTTCCCCCAGTTGAAAATAGGAGATGTACCCTTGTCTTTGCCACTCAAGGCAGGCCCTGGTCAGATCCTCCTTGATGCCGAAAGCGCTTAAGTACCGTTCATCCGGATTTTTGGCCAACATTTTATCAATAAGCACCGATAACGTAAGGGGGATGGATGGCATCACATCATGGAGAGAAAGATGACGCCTGGTTAAATCGGCAGGCATATCGGCAGTCTCATCCTTCCCTTTGAAAGGATGGAAACCGGCTAACAATTCATAGAAAAGCACGCCTAATGAATAGATGGTACAGCGATAATCAGTCCTAAACTGGACCTGACCCATTTGTTCAGGCGCTAGATACCAGCTTGCTTCTCTTTCTTCAAGGCGCAGGAAAAATGTGGTTTCCTCAAACGGCACAAAGGTCTGATCGGGATGGTAAACAATATTGCCGCGAATCAGATCCACCAAGATGGAACCAGGATAGAACGGCTGGGGAATCAGAAGATGTTGATGGGTTAGTCCCACAAGATTGGTTAAATGAATGGCCAATGGGAAGAAGCGTTGAAGATCGGCCTGAACCCCCTCCCAGTAATCAGATAGCATCACTTTATCCGCAGTATGAGAGGCAATAACACCTTCCCTTTCCAGAGAGACAATCCTTTGGTCCACAAGTTTTCCTCTTTCCCATAGTCCTTTATGCACAGTATTCCCCCTAAACTTCCAATAATCACTACCTTAAGTATAGTCTATTAACAAAGTCATATGCTAAAATTATGACTATAAACCAAAAATTTTTATGACGAATGGTACTGTCTTTTTATCTGAAAATATAAAATAATTACTATCAAACGAATGGAAATGAGTTCGGTTCGGTTACGATTGTCGTATAATTAGGGGGGCAAAAAGTCATGAACAGTCATTCTGATCCCATTTCGGTTCTGATTGCTGATGACCAAACAGTAATGCGCCATGGCCTGGAAACCATGTTATCCTTAGAACCCGATATTGAGGTGGTGGGTACCGCAGAAAACGGTCAAAAAGCGTTACAACTGGCACAGGAAAAGCAACCCGATGTGATTTTAATGGATGTCAAAATGCCGGTAATGGACGGTATTGAAAGCCTGATCCAGCTAAAACAGACTCTTCCTCACATTAAAGTGATCATTTTAACCATGTTTGATGATGAGCAACATATCATCGACGCTCTCAGTCATGGGGCAGACGGGTTT
>CALFAC010000121.1 GCA_937927935.1 uncultured Bacillaceae bacterium | reverse complement strand
GGCTATAGCTTCTGTTATTTTCGGATTCTCTGTATCTGGAGCAGGTAATCTTGTCACTTCATAAGCAAATGTGTTTTCTGCAGTTGTTGGATCCATGCTGCCCCATTCGTTGCCAGATGTATCCTTTAACACGATATAGAAGGTGATCCCGCCGTTTGCTGCTATCGTTTCGGTGATTTTTTCACCAAAGTCGATGGTACTCTCCTGTTCATCAGCATCATAGTCGACCGTTACACCTTGAGCCGCAAAAGCCTCTTTTTGACCACCGTATGGATCCTCTTTACTGGCATATACGCTAAACTCTGGCAAAGTGCCCTCCAGGCTGTGGTCCACTTCCAGCTCATACAGGTTCTCGTCGTTGGCTTTCACAGTCCATACAAAGTGCTCATCATGGGCTAATTCTACTTTACCTGGTTCGGGCGTTACTCCCTTAAATTCCGGAGCTACTGTGTCTGGTTCAGGAGCAGGTGTTCCCCCTCCTCCCCCGCCTCCACCACCCACTGGCGGTTGTTCGGGAGCGGAAGGTTGCTGAACCTCTTCAATGGCCTCGTTGATCTCATCGGGTGTGGCCGTGCCGGTGTGGGTTTGGCCACCGATTGTGGCTGTGACGCCTTCCAATATGATGACGTTGGCGGGTGGATTGGCGATGGTTACCCCATCAGTGGTGATGATCACGGTCTCAATGGAGCCAGTGCCCGAAATGTTGGCCGCAGCGTTGATCACCACTGCCCACACGGATGCACCTGACGGTACATTGAGTGAAGCTTCGCCATTGACGTTGATGGTTCCCACCTGTGCATTGGAGCCAAGTGTAACATCTGCCGCTTGATTGACGTTGATAATGTGTCCGCTAAAGTTTCCATTTAAGGTCACTTTTGCCCCGTCAATGTTGACCTCACCAAAGGAACCGGATGCGAGATCTAGAGTCGCATTGGAAGTCACAACGGTCCGGTTCACATCAGTGTCACCCTGAAGGTTCACTCTCACCGGATTGGATTGATTGGCTGCAACCACCAGTGCGTCCTCTACTTCAACATTGTCCAGAACGATGGAGTTGCTATCCCCCGATTTCACCACAATGCGTTTGGCGTTGACGTTGCGTAAGATCACTTCACCGTTGGCACCGGGGTCAAGATACAATGTGCCATTGATCTTCACGGTACCGGATGCCGGACCGTAGGTGCCACTTTCCAAGATTTGCAGTTTTCCAGTGAGGGTCTTGCCGGCAGCAAAATCATCCTGATCGATGGCAGTGGCGGTCATTTTGCCGCTGATGGCCTCAACCACCGAGGCGGAAACGGCTTGCATACCACCAATGACGGTAATGGATGAATAGGGACTCAAGGTCAAATCAAGATAATTGGATACGGCACCGGGTAGACGTCCGTCATCCACATAAAGAATAGGTTGACCCAATACAGCAGCCCCCACCGCATCAGCCAGGTTTAAGGTTTGTCCACGGACAATGGTAAAGGTTTCTTCTCCCTCATACATGGCTTCAGCAAAGCTGACGCTGGTTTCAAATCGGGTTTCCCCGCTGAGACGGGCTTTGATGTCCACCAGTTTTTTCAGTTCATTTTCCACACTTCGGGTGACAACATTGTGCCCCCCTACCAGGTAAACGTCAGTGATGCCCAGGGATTGCAAAGCCTTTCTGGTGGTCTCAGGCACTTCTCCCTGGCCCACCTGTAAAATGGGGGCCACTTGGTTAAAAGCCACAGGGCCGGATACCATGGAGTCGGCCGGGGCATGTCCACTCACGATAAAGGCAAAGGAAGCCAGCTTGCCTTCTTGCGCCACGTGACGGGCAATTTGGGCAGCGGTGTCATAGCGGTTTTCCCCAGCGATCCGTTTGGTGGTAAGACCAAGCTTGCGCAGGACAGCTTCCACGTCCGCTGAAATGGCCTGCTCCCCACCCACCAGATAAGCCGTTCTGGCACCAAGCTCTTTAAGGGCTTGTTCGGTCACTTCTGGCAATTTAGCAGACTGGGTGAGCAGAATGGGAGCGTTCAGGTGGCCGGCCAAAGTGGCGGACGATAAGCCGTCGGCATACTCTCCTTGCGCTTCACCGCGAGCGATAATAACAGCATCTGTACCATTCGGGAAGGCAGCTTTGGCCAATTTGGCCGCCGTTTCATAACGGTTCTCTCCGGCGATGCGGTCTACTTCCCCTTCATTGGCAGCCACCATCCCAGCAAATGTACCAATGAGGATCAGC
>CALFAC010000120.1 GCA_937927935.1 uncultured Bacillaceae bacterium | reverse complement strand
TAAGATCGGCTCCACCACCACCCGATCTCCCTCTTTTACATGGGTGACGTCATCTCCCGTTTCCACCACCCGACCGGAAAACTCGTGGCCCAAAATGACAGGTGCCACTTGTCCGGTGAGGGGATGCGGTTCTTTTACGGGAATCGTCATGGGGCCAGAGGCATATTCGTGTAGGTCGCTCCCGCAGATGCCGCACCATTCTACTGCAATCTTTACCTTTCCTTTTTCCACTCGCGGTTCTTCAACCTCAATCACTCTGATATCTTCTTTGTCATACCACACGGCCGCTTTCATTGAGGTGATCCTCTCCTTTTTCATGGTTGGCTTGTTCCTTGCACTTTCCTGTTTAAGCTTGCGAGACGGTAATATCCCGCTGTGCTTTGACCTTGATCGGAGCCGTTTCAATCAAGAAGAGGGCAATAAAGGCCATGATCAAGGCACTGATTGCGGAGATGACCAAGGGTGCAACATAGCCATAGATATCGCCCAACGCCCCGCCTAAGGTGACGATGCCAAATCCGCCGATGATTTCACCGATGCCCACAGCCAACCCTACTGCGGTTCCCGTCAATTTGGGCGGAATGGTTTCAGAGGGGATGATGGTCATATACAGGGCGCTGCATCCAGGACCAGTGCTGCCAATAAAGACCAGAAGCCACAAGAGCCAGGCCGGTCCATTGAAGAAGATCATGGAGAGCGGGGCCAGCATGGAGATGAGGGCAAACAGGATAAAGGTTGGCTTGCGCCCCCAGCGATCCGAAATGGTGGGCACGATGAAGCCCCAGACGGCGGAACCGATGCCGATGGCGGCCATGATATAACTCATCACTTCAGGCGAGATTGCCTTCACCTCGGTTAAATAGAGTGGTGAGAAAGTAAAGAGCAACGTATACCAGGGGATAAAAAAGATGCCGATGGCAAAACAGAGCCACATGTTTCTATATTTAAACACATCCACGATGCGAACCGTTTCTTTAGACTGTCTAGTCTCTCCCACATATCAAGGACTGGCTTCTACAGGAATTTGGGGATCTTTAACATAGCGCCAGACCAGAAAGGCGACGAGCAGTCCGGGAAGAAGGGTGAGGAAAAATGTATAGCGCCATCCGACGGCTGTCGCTAAAGCCACTAAAATGATGGGTCCCAAAGTGCCTCCCAGGAAATTGGACGGAAAATTTTGTAAAACACCGATATTAAACCCGCGCCGTCTTTCCGATGAAGCGACGGACATTAATGTGGCTCCAATCGGAAAATAGGGCCCTTCCACTAAACCCATAAACATTCGAATCAAAAGCAAAACAACAAAGGTTGAGGCCAGACCGGTTAGAAAGGAGCTCAAGGAGAATAGCAGGATAAATAAAATTAATAATGCTTTGCGTCGACCCAACAAATCGCCCAGCATGCCCCCAAAAAATGAGCTGAGGGCCCAGGTGATGGAAAACGCACCGGCAATAAACCCGATCTGAGTGCTGGACAAATTGATATCGGTAACGATAAAGGGCATCAGATAATTGATGGCCAAACGATCCAAAAACAGAAATCCCCAGCCCAAGCACAAGATGATGAGCAGCTTGTTCTCATAGCGCCAAAATGAAGCGGATGCCATTGGCTTCATCCTTTCTATTCCATTTTCCATTCACTTATGAGACAAAACATCATCATTTAGTGACTGTTAACCATCATTTCCAGGCCCACTTTGTCCATCACATCCATAAGGTTGATGCCACCGTCCACGATGATGGAAATCCCGGTTAAGAAACCTGATTCGGGCTGAACCAGAAAGGAGACCGCCCGGGCCACATCTTCCGGTTCTCCAATTTTGCGCACCGGGGTTTCTGCTTTTAAACGTTCCTCTTCAGTGGCCAACAGTCCCTTTTCCGCCAGAGGGGTGCGGATCAGACCCGGCTTGATGGCATTGACGGTGATGTTATAAGGTCCCAACTCCTTCGCAGCCACTTCAGTCAAGCCGACGATGGCATACTTGGCAGCTGAATAATGTACACTTCCGGCCAGTCCCCGTTCCGCCGCCAGAGACGATATGTTTACGATCCGGCCGTAATGCTGTTTTTTCATCCGTTTGGCCGCTTCCCGTAAACAGTAGAAGGAGCCGTTGGCATGGATGTTAAGCATGGTTAGCCAGGATTGATCGTCCATCTCCGTGATAGGAGTGGGTTGGCCGGCAATGCCTGCGTTGTTAATCAAAATGTGTATCTGACCGTGGAGGCGCTCCACTTCCTGAAAGCATGAAGCCACTTGCTGTGATTGGGTCACATCCACTTTATAAAATGAAGCCCGATACCCTTGGCCATTCAGTTCAGCCGTCACGTGTTCCCCTTGCTCCGCGTTAACATCTACGATACAGACATGGGCCCCTTCACGGCATAATTGCTCCGCGATGCTTTCACCGATGCCACTGGAAGCACCGGTGACAACGCCAATCTGCCCTTTAATTCCGCTCATCTTCCCCTCCCCTTTACGCAAAATACTCACATCTAAGGCCGGTGATGGCCTGTATCCCTGTCAAAAAACAGGAAGAGATTCGCTTAGCTGTCTGGCATCACCGGCCCAAGTTAGGCAATCATTTAGGCTCTTGTTATGGATCCATTCATCGTCTCAATGAAGAACGTTTTAGCCAAGGTAGAGATTTTTATTAATGGGGATACCATGCTGTTTACAGTAGCTTTCGTAGTGATTGATAAACCACCACACATCCGTTGTTTCAATTAAGTTGGCATTCTCGTCATAAAACTCGATGGGACCTTGCATCCAACCAAAGAGCTTAACGCCATTGGGGTCGTCCGTCACCAGCGTATGGGAGATTCCCACCGGTTCATAGATAAAACTGCCGGGAGTGGCCACCCAGTCATACTCCAGATAGCGACAACTGCCCTCGAGACAAACCATCACCACCGTGCCCCTGTGTTTATGAGTGCCAATCACCCCTTTGGACTTAATCCAAAGAATGTTGCTGAAAATATTGTTGCGCGGATCAAAAGCGAGATGGCGAATGGCGGCATTGTCACCAAAAGGAACCCAAGGGCTTTCCTCTTCCGAGGGGCCGATGTGTGTGCCTTCATATCCATAGCGATTAATGTAGTCCAGATAAGGCTCCGGCAGATTTACAATCTTGTAGGCTGTTGAAGGAGCGACCAGTTTGGATTTAGACGTTTGAGTCATTACGTTTAACCTCCCCTTTTAATAAGTGAATATTGTTGCAATTACATATTAGTGGACTGTTCTGCCATTTTAAAGTTCACATTGTGCTAAAATTGAGTCCATAATTTAGTACTTTTTGCTAAGGGAGGGTCTCATCGGTGATGGAAAAAGTGAATATGGAGGATGTGATTAAGTATTACCCCAAATTGGGCCAATTTCATTTGAATAATCGGCGCATGGTGTTAATGGACGCTGAGGCTCTGGGCGCTTTGCGCAGGGATTTGATCATCGCCTTGGGGATGGAACGAACAAAAGGATTTTTACTTCGTTTTGGCTGGCATTACGGGATCAATATGGCCAAACATTTAATGGAAACTTTTCCGCTCAAAACGCAGCGGTACTGGCTCATTGCCGGAGGCGATATTCACGGGTTGACGGGCTATGTCAATGTGAAGGTGAAGGAGCTTAAATTTGATCCGGAAACAAAGGAGTATTATTGCGAAGGCTATTGGTATAATTCCGTCGAAGCTGAGCAGCATATTCGTCATTTTGGTTTTCACCATGAACCGGTCTGCTTTGAACTGATCGGCACGGTAGGAGGGTATGTGAGCACCCATGTGGGGCGCAAGGTGATTTTTAAGGAAGTGAAGTGCAAGGGGAAGGGGGATCCATACTGCTATGTAATTGGCAAGCCTGTTGAAGATTGGGAGGAGGATATTAGCCAAGAGTTAACTTATTATGAGGAGGAAAACCTGGCCCATGAATTGGATCGAGCATTCCTGCGCATTGAGAAGCAGAAAGAGGTGCTCAAGCGGGCGTTAAAGATCAATGAAAAATTATCTAAAGTGGTGCTGCAGGGGGGTGGAATGCCGGCGGTGGTGCAAGCCTTAGGGGAAGAGGTTAAACATACAGTGGTTATCGAGGATAAAAATTTTAAATTATTGGAATCATACGGCGAATACAAACAACACAATCTCCTTGATTTTATCCAATCGCGCAAATATGGGGTGCGGGAAA
>CALFAC010000119.1 GCA_937927935.1 uncultured Bacillaceae bacterium | reverse complement strand
GAGCGGTTCATGGCCGGTGTTTCCATGGGCAGGGTGGTGGTGTAGTTCACCCTTTGCCGGCTGTAGCCTTTGGTATTGGCGTTGGCAATGTTGTGGGCGGTGGTGTTGATCCCCGTCTGCTGGGCAAAGAGGCCCCGTTTGGCCACTTCCAGCCCGTGAAAAGTGGATCGCATCTCTTTCGCTCCTTCCTACGCTTTGGCATCAAAAAAGCCGCGCCCTGCTGCAGGTACCTGCTGGCCTGCGTTATTCGGTTTGTGATAGGTAATCTCCTCATCGGTTTGGGTGAGCAGTTCCAAGGAATAGTTGACCAGCTGCAGGGCATCCTGGGTGAGGCGCATATTGAGTTCGTTCTGCTCCTTTATGCGGCCGATCACGTCCCGCAAGCGCTGGGCCAGATCCAGCACCTGTTGTTTACCGTTTTCTCCTGTGCTGTCGTCTCCAGCGTCCGGTATGGCTGCTAGCAGCTTCTCCAGGGTCAGTTCCTCGTCGGCGTTCACCCGGTGGCGTGCGGCTAACCCTTGAGCCTGACGCTGGCGCAATGCTTCCAGCTTGCCAATCTGCTTCACCAGCGTGCTTTCCTCTTTAAGCAGTTTGTTCAGCTCTTGAACGTCCCCTTTGATCAGCACCTCTTGTTTTTCCCGGGCCAGATTGAGCAATTGTTCATGAGCTTGAAGCATCTTCTCTAACGTATCCATTAAGGGGCGCATGGGATTTCACTCCTTCAGCCCCGAAACCAGAAGTTATAGAGGCGCTCGGCCACTTTTTGGGCATCCACCTGGTAGGTTCCGTTGGCAATTTGTTGTTTTAACTGTTCAATTCGCTCTTGCTTGGAAAGGGAAGTTTCTTTGGATTCCCTGGAAGAGGCCGCCTTCTTCTCTTCCTGTAACATGGCCTTAGCCTGAGCTGAAATCTCAACTTGGTCTTCTCCCTTGGCCCGCCTTCCTTGGCCGGTGGAAAGGGGGGGTTGTTGGGAATAGGCATAGGGACGCCACACCGACCCTGATTGATTCACTTTCATGCCGTTCACCTTCCTTACTCTGTCAATGCCTCAATCAATCGTCAGGATCGTTCTTCAACTGACGATAGCCAATATCTTTCCGCTCTATGTAATCCCAGGACTTCTCCTTTTTCTTTTCTGTGGAACTTTTGGCCAAGGCCTGGGATAGCTTTTCCGCCACACCATGAAATTTTTTACGGCAAGGCTCGCATATGCGACCTTCCCGAATAATGGTGCCACATGATTCACAGGGGTAACCCATGTTGGGAAATTCCGCAATATGCAGGCGTCCTTCCCGAATAAACTCCTTAATCCGGGGAACGGATACTCCAGTGGCTTCACTCACTTCATAGATGGTGGCCTGCCGATTTTCCTTTTGACGCAAATAGTTATACACCTTTCGATACTGGGCCTCCAGCTCCTTATAGCAGGACGGACAAATGGGACGAACCGTACGCACAAACAGGCGCCCGCACATGGTGCAGTTCTTCAGTTGATTCATCAGCTCTCCCTCTCTCTGCGGTAATATTGCACACATCCGCAATTCTCATGCCTAGCGGGCAATGGTAACACCCGTCACTTCCCATGCTCCGCCCTGGCGCAAACAATGAGCTGCCGCATGCAAGGTGGCTCCAGTGGTGTATATATCATCGATAACGATAATCCGTTTATTTTTTATATCGGCAAGATGGTGAGGATTATTTAGAAAACGGTCAAAGATTTTTGCAAGCCGTTCCTGTCGTCCCCGCTTGCTTTGCTTCTCCTCATCATCCTGACACAAAAGAAGATGGGGCAAAAAAGGTTTGTTAAAAAAATGAGCCACCAGCTCAGCCACCCGCTCCGCCTGGTTAAAGCCCCGCTCCTTTAGCCGGCTGGGAGATAGGGGGATCGAAGTGATCAGATCCGCCGTTAAAAAGAGCTGCTGCAATAAATTCTGGTGGGGGGAATAGACCAGTAGCGAGGCGAGGAGATACTTTAAACGCTCATCTCCCCGAAACTTATACCGGATGAGCACCTCCTGGGCCCAGCGGTTATACCGTAGCACACTGATATTGCGTATTAATACCGGTCTATTCTCCTGTTCTTCCTCCCAGATCAGCCAGCGCTCACAATCGTCACAGAGGATGCCATCAAAAGTGCCAGCCGAAGCGGTAATTGTCCTACCAGTGTTAGCTCTTGCTTCACCAAAAGTAGCTGTTGCGCCACTGGGTATAGCTGTTGCTTCATCAGAAATGGCTGCTTCTCCACTAAAAGTCGATCTCGCTTTAGTCAATCTCGCTTCAGTCAAGCTGGTTTTAGCAGAAGCAGCCGGTCTATGTTGGGGAGTCTTCAAAGGCTTGCTGCAGCGGCTGCATCCCTCTTCAATCCACTCCAGCTCCTTATGGCATTCCAGGCATAACCAATGCTGAACAGGATAAAGAAGCGCTCGGCTAAAGGGCTTTAAGGTAAGCAGTTCTCGCCAGGAAAAGGAAAAGGGGATCCGTTTTCCACAGATTAAACAGGGGTCTACCAAGCCTCTCCCCCCTTCACTTGTGGAGCATGGGAGATCATTTCTTTAAGAAATCTTTAATAAATCTTTTTAAGAAATAATTTAGGCAGGACGCTACTTAAGTCCTGCCTTTTTTAAACGAAGTATCTTAGAAATATCTTAATTGTAAAGAAAGTGTTAGAAATCTAGTGCTCTTTAAGTGTCTGATACAGGGCATCCTCCAAGTCGTACAGCAGACTGATGACGGTGTCGGAAGCT
>CALFAC010000118.1 GCA_937927935.1 uncultured Bacillaceae bacterium | reverse complement strand
GCTTTGATGTTGGCGGGCACCAGCTCACTGTACACCCCCAACTCCCGAATGTGCTTGGCCAAATGCTGATTGTATCGTCCTCCACAATCCAGAATGACCACGGTTTCTTCAGGTTGTTTCATTTTATCACTACCTTTCCTTGTAACTCTCAGTCTGTATCTCATCATAGGGTACAGAGCAAGTTCATTTTTTCCTCAGCTGCCTTATAACATCCAGCCACAGGCGGTACATCTGGTTTAAACGGCTGCTGGAGGAGCGCCGTTTACCATATAGGGTTTCCTCATACCACTGGGTTAATGGTTCCAGCTTATCCACGTCTATCTTTGATTCCAAGCTGTGCACGTATTCCCTCAAGGTTTGGGCAGGATGCTTGGGCATGACAAATCGACCCAAATAACGGATCAAGAAGTGATAGGCCTGAACCAGCCGTTGCCCATTGTCCCCTCCCCTGTAGCGCCTGGAGGCCCAGAGCAGGATCAGTCTTCGCCACAAAAGAAGACGGATCATGACCGCTAGGGCCAGCACCAGCCCCGCTCCAATCAGCATCCCCTTGATTTTTCTGTGGGAGCCGGAATTAATAGTATCCCAGGCAGGAAATGATGGCTCCTGGACTTCCGGAGGAAGCTGCTCCTCCAATGAAGTTTCAGGATCCTCTTCTTGATCAGTGCTGGAGGTGTGCTCTGATGGTAAATCATCCCGTTCAAATTGAAAAGGATTCTGAAAGGACGGAGTTGGCTCAAAGGGCACCCACCCCACCTCAGGAAAGTAAACTTCCACCCAAGAGTGGGCATTGTTGTTCTCCACCTCCACCCGTAAAAGGCCTTGATTCCGCTCGATCACTTGACCACCGGTAAACCCCTTAACCCACCGGGCGGGAATATCAAGGGTGCGCAGCATCACCACCATGGCCGTGGAAAAGTTGTCACAATAGCCCCGTTTGGTTTCAAACAGAAATTGATCGACATAGTCCTGCCCCTCCTCGGGAACAGGCACATCCTCCGTTTCATACCGATAGCCGTTCATTCGGAAATAGGATTCTATAGCCTTTACCTGATCGTATAAAGTATCCTTGCCCTCCACAATCTCCCGGGCTAAATCGGCCACCCTTTCCGGCAGGCTGTCAGGCAGCTGTGTATAGTGCTCCATGATCTCATGGGGAACCTGACTCAAATTGGCCCCTTTTAAAGCAGATACGGAGTAAACCGGCAGCATACTTTCCAATTGATAGCCGGCCAAACCCACTTGCTGACGCTGGTTTTCACTCCGATAAACCAAAAGACGGCCTGATTCTTGCTCCCAAGCCCCCACCACATCCACAGCCTGCCGGGTAAGCACTTCGATATTCATGGGGTCGCCGGGATAAAAGATCTGGGCTAGGGGCCGGTCTACGAAACGGACGGTGGCCTGAACCGGCTCCGTATCCGTTTCAGGCCCAATAAACGAAGCTTCCATGATGGGCCGAGCTTCCGTAAACTTATCAAAAGGGAAAAGCCATTCTGTTCCCCTGCTTTTTTCCCATCCCCGTCCCGTATACACATCTTTGGCTTCGCCCCGCCAATAAGTTAACCGGTCGGTTATCGCTTCAAACACCACCGTATCATCAGGCATAAACGGGCCACCCAACACTTCATCGGATTGACCGTAGCCCACCTTTTTCCCCACCTGAGTGTCACCGCCGGTGGCATAACTTTTGATGAAGGGAACAGGATCCGGCCAGGTGGGGCCTGTTTTGGGGGCCGCATAGGCAATACCCACTGCACACAGAATAAAACTGAAGCTGGCTATGCCCCACATCCAGGAGCGGCTTTTTGACTTGCGAAGCTCTCCCCCACTTGCTTTGGGAGCCAACTGGCTAAACTGTACCAAGGCCAAAAGGGCAAGCCCGGTCACCATGGAGCGCAGCACCGCCAGGCGAGCATCATAAGGGGTGAAGGTGTCCAGCACCCCCATATACCCCACGGTCATCACCACAAAAAATAAGATTCGACCCCGAACAAACACATTTTGATACAGGGAGATGGCGATTAACCACAGCAAAATGAAGAAGAAAAAGGTGCGCACCTCCACGGCCAGCTGATGCCACTCCCAGCCAATGAGAGCGGGAAGGGATGTTAATATTTTCTGGAGCAGAACGGCCAGCCAGTGGAGACTTAAAAACGGGCCTGTAAAGTAAAGCTGATGAAGCAGAAACAAAAGCAAAAGGCTAAGCAAAAGGATTGAAAGAAAGCGCCGCAGGCGTAACAGAGCCACAAGAAGAACCGCACTGAAAAACAAGAGAAACGGATAAACGGTGTAGGTTTCGGTCAGTGCTAAAAGGGGCCACATCCACTCGGCAAACAGCACAGTGAGCAAGATGGCGATCACCAAATTAAGCCCCATGTTGGACCACCGCTCACCCCCTAACCTGGATCGTGGTGCTGCCATGGGCGTCCCTCCTTAGCAGACGGTTTGGAAAACGGTCAGATGTGATGATAAAAACCTGAATCCCTTTTTTGGGCAGGCGGGCCAAAAGCCTATCCTCATCCCGGGTTGGCTTGCCATTTTTTATTAAAAAGAGTTGGGTTTGAATCCGACGTCTGGCCAGAGTAGCGATCAGCTGCAGCAGACGCTGATCAAAAACGGGAGTGATCAAAGCGGCGGTGACACCGGGCGTAAGCTGGGCCGCTTCCTGCATCACCGTTTGGACAAAGGGATAGTAAGCATCGGGCTGGACATAAACCAAGTGGTCAAAAATGCGTTGCCGCTGAACCTGCCCCTGGTCAAGGGGGATCAAGGTGTGAACGGCTCCCGCTGAAACCAGGCCGCAGCTAATATGTTGGGTTAAAGCATGGTGAGCCAGGGAAGCACACCAGGCGACCGCACGCTCAAACAGGGACTGCTGACCACCATAGGCTTTCTGCTCCCGATTTAAAAACAGCATCACTTCCTGGGCTGTCTGATATTCAAATTCCTTGCTTTTTAACCCCCCACTTCGCGCACTGGCCTTCCAATGAATTCGCGTCAATCGATCCCCCGCCACGTAATCCCGCACCCCGACGACAAAAGGAGCATCTTCCCCCCGGTTGGCCCAATTGAAGGTTTGGTATCTTCCCCACCCTGTATGGGGAGTCAGCTCCCACAACTCAATCGGGTGAAAACGGGGATAGACCAGCAAGCGGGCGGGAGCAGCCACCCGTTTAAATGATTTGACCAGTCCAAAGAAATCGCCGGTGGCCAGATCCAGCTGTCTCCAGCGGTAGTCTCCCCGAGGAAGGGGACCAATCGTATAGGATAGAGAACACTTTTTCCGAAAGGCAGGATAAGCCACCAGTTCTACCTTTTGCCCCTCTTGGTCAAGCCCGGGGGGCAGCCAGTCGGTGACGGTGAGATAGAGGAGGGGCAGCCGGTAAGGGTTTTTAATCTCGAGCACCACTTCAACCGTCTCCCCGCTCCGGCAGTGGGTGTGACTGATGCGCCGCTCTACGCTCACCTGGCTTAATCCAAAAAGGGTTAGAATCAAGGCCAAGATTGCCACCGGTAAAAAGGCATAAAAGATGAACCAGCTGACAAAGCCGCCTTGAAACATGGCAAAGACAAAGGAGGCCGCCAATAACAGAAGAATCGTGACCAGTCCCGATGATGTACGCCTGCCCATAGGAAACACCTCGGTTTACACGGTATGTGTGCCGGATACATCCACCCCTGGAACAGGGGTTTCAGCTAACACTTGCCGCACCACATCATCCGCCTGCACCCCGTCCAAACGGGCATCGGGAGATAAGATGATGCGGTGACTCAGAGTAAAGGGAGCCAAATATTTAACATCATCCGGAAGGACGTATTCCCTCCCCCGTATATAGGCCAAAGCCAGAGCAGCCTGAAGCAGGGCGATGGATCCTCGGGGACTGACTCCCAACTCCACCAGGTGATGTTCCCGGGTGGCTCGGACCAAATCGACAATGTAACGCTTGATGGCCCGATGGACATAGACTTGCCGCACCTTGTGCTGATGCTGGATCAGCTCCTCCAAAGAAATGGCTTCACCAATTTTGGAGATGGGATGGCCCTGCTGTATGCGGCTCAACATCTCCACTTCTTCCTCCGCTTGGGGGTAGCCCATGTGAAGCTTCAGCATAAAGCGATCCAGCTGCGCCTCAGGCAGGGGAAACGTGCCTTCATATTCAATGGGATTTTGCGTGGCCATCACCACAAAGGGTTCGGGGAGCCGATGGGTGGTGCCATCGACGGTGATGCTTTCTTCCTCCATGGCCTCCAGTAAGGCCGACTGGGTTTTAGGGGATGTGCGGTTAATCTCATCTGCCAAAATGATGTGGCCAAAGATAGGACCGGGCCTAAATTCAAAATGGAGCGTTTTGGGATTAAAAATGGAGACCCCCGTCACATCAGAGGGAAGCAAATCAGGGGTAAACTGAATGCGATTAAAGGTGCACCCTAGGGAACGGGCTAAAGCCCGCACCAGCATGGTTTTCCCTACTCCGGGGCGATCCTCTAGCAAAATATGCCCCCGGGCCAAAATGGCTGTCAAAGCCAGCTCTATCACATTCTGCTTGCCGATGATCACATTTTGAACATTGTTCATCACTTGAAAAAGCCGAGGATGGTACTGTTCTTGTCGTTGGGATCCGTGATCGAACATATGGGCCTCCTTGAGACATTCTTTTTAATCTATTATTCTATTTATACCATTCTTCTCTTCCCATTACACCTGCCTTTGCATGGCAACTTATGAGAAAAAGAAGGAAATATGACTAAAAATAGAGAATATGAAATGGAAAAACAACGCGGAACGGAGCTACAGCAGATGTATATCTTTATCGTCAATCCCGAATCTGGGAGCGGTAAAGGGCGCAAAGTATGGACTAAAATACAGCGTAAATTGAATAAAGCAGGCATTCCCTACCGCTCTTTTTATACCAAAAATGCAGGTCACGCTACAGAACTCACCAAACAGTTGACAGAGCTATACCGAAATAAGATTACAGCCATTATTGCCATAGGGGGAGATGGAACGGTCCATGAGGTGGTCAACGGCTTAGCCCTTCACCCTAACGTCCCCTTTTCAGCCATTCAGGCCGGTTCGGGAAACGACTTTTCCCGGGGTTTTGGCCTTCCTCGGCGCCCCTTGGCCGCCCTCAACCATATCCTTTATAAAGAGGGAAAAAAGCGACGGGTGGATGTAGGGGTTTACGACTTTTTCCGAAAAAAAATGGGAAAAGGCTATTTTATTAACGGCATCGGGATCGGTTTTGACGGTGAAGTGGCCCAACTGACCAATCAGGCCAAATATAAAAAGGTGCTCAACAAACTTAAACTGGGCGGATTGGCATACATCATCTCCGCCCTTAAACTGCTTTACCGGTACAAAACAAAAAAAGTGGTGATCCAGGTGGATCACCAGCAGTACCAGTTTGATCAGGTGTGGTTGATTGCTGTTTGCAATTCCCCGTATTATGGGGGCGGCTTAAAAATAGTACCCAATGCCCGCCCCACTGACGGAGAGCTTAATCTGGTGGTGGTTAGTAAATTTAAACCTTGGCAAGTGCTTTTAGCTCTGGGATCTGTCTATTTTGGCTGGCATACACGGTTAAAAAACGTGCAAATGTTAAGGGGCCGGCGTATCCAGATTTTAAGTTCGGAACCGATGCTGGTTCATGCCGATGGCGAAGTGATTGGCACCTCCCCCTTAAACATTACCGTTGAAAAGGAGGCTAGGGTGATCCACTAGCCTCCTTTCCATTGACTGCCTAAACAATTCTTTAGTTCCTAAATATTTCTGGATAAGCGATTTCAGCCACCGCTTGAACCGCCTGACCGATGCGAGGACCCGGACGGGTGAGCAGTTCTTCGTCCAACAGATACACATCCCCGTTTTGAATGGCTGTCAAATCTTGCCATCCCGGCCGCCCTTTAATTTCACCCACCGGATCAGTCCCTCCTTTGACGGTGGTGGCAATGATGTCAGGATCGCGCTGAATCACTTCTTCCTCCGCCACCTTGATCCAGCCGTCCTGATCGGCAAAAGCGTTTTCCACTCCTGCCTTCTGCAAAATTTCATTCTGGAAGGTGTTGCCTCCCGTCGTATAAATATCAGGGGCGGGGCTAATTTCCAGATAGATGGTTTTGGGCTTGTCCACTGTTTGTACCTGTTTCTTTACGGCTTCTATCTGGGCCTTGATCTCTCCAATCAATTCTTCCCCTTTTTCGGTTACCCCCATCACTTGGGCGATCTGCTCAATATCATCGTAAACATCTTCAAACGAGGTGGCCGACTTGATCACAAAAACAGGAATGCCGGCTTCCACCAAGGGTTGAATCGATTCTTTTTCCCCAATGGTATAGGCGAAAACCACATCCGGATTAAGCTCAATAATCCGCTCGGCATTGATGTTAACCGAGTCAGAGACCCGTTCGATGGACTTCGCTTCCTCCGGATAGTTGTCAAACTGGGTGACGCCCACAATTTTATCCCCCACCCCAAGGGCAAACAAGATTTCTGTATTGCTGGGCTGCAGGGAAATCACCGTCTCCGGCACCTTGTCAAAAACCACTTCCTGGCCCAGATCATCGATGACAGAATAAGACTCTCCGGCAGATTGGTCCGAGGAAGAGGCAGCCTCCTCTTGGCCTGTGGTGTCGGTTTCGATACCGCTCTCTTGCCCGTCGGCCGAAAGGGGATCACCCGATTGACAAGCCACTAAAACGAGAAGCAAAGAAGAGATGATGAGCCATTTTATAATGGGACCTTTCCTTTTCAAAGGGCATGACCTCCGTCTTTTCAAATTATGCAATTAAGGCTTGGAGTGCTTTGTCGCGCCTGATCGGACGGGATAGGACTGACTGATAAACGGAATCTCGCTAAAGTTGTACCATTTGTTCACATAGACAGCCATGACAAAAAAGAGGTTGGCCAGCAAGTGGGTAAAGTCAAAAAGGATTTGAGGCACTTCTTTTTCCAAGCTGACCTTGTGCAAGGCGCGCACCGCTTTTTTAGCCTCGCTGCGGCAGGTATGCAGAACACAGGCTGCCAGCACGCCCTGAGGCAGAACAAAGGTGTTGATCCGCTCCCGCACCTCGTCTACATACACATCATAAAGGTCGCTGACACTGACAAGATTTTCCTCTGAGATGGCCAAGCGACCCCTGACCGATCCGTTCAGATGATAGATTAAGGGCAGCAGGTTCATTAAATCGCGGTGAACCATGGGAATCTCCTTGGTTAGAGAGGCCGCCAGGCCCACCTGGGTGGCCAACGAATCGGTGCGAATTTCAAAATCGACCATGGATGAGGCCTCCCGCATGTAGGGATAGCAGAGAAAACGTAAATCTTTTTTCTTCACCGTTTCACCTCCTATTTTTTTATTGTGAATATCCTGCTTAAGCTCGCGTTTTCGGAAGTTAATCTTTCATAAAAAAAGCCGCCCCTTCGGGACGGCACAACATGCAAAGTAACCCCTGTTTAAACAACAGGGGTACGCTACGATGCACACCTCTGCCGTACAATTCTCTTAACTTCCGAAGAGAAATTATACGCTCAAGAATAGGCAGGTCTCCTGGCTCGTGCGTCATCTTACTCTAAGCCCCTTCCCATCCGGGGCTGAGCCCCGGACAGTGGTCTTGGCTTATTTCATCAGCACTCACAGTTGCGGAAACAGCTCCGGATTTTCACCGGATTCCCTATTAAGCTGCAAGCAGCACCTATTCTCTGCAGGATTATTCACTTTCGTTATTAGTATACCACTGTTGAAGTTGTCTCTCAATCTCTTCCATAATGCGACCGGCCCGTTCCCACTGGCCGCCAGTCATGGCTTCTCGATAATCTTCAAACAGCTGGGCGATGCGATCCACCAGTGCTTCAGCATTTTCAATGGGCTGATTCGGTTCCGGTCTACTCTCCCCTGGACGCTCCTCCCCTTCGGTCACATCCTGATCCAGGAGGCGTTCCAAAGCCTCTTTAAAGGTATCTTCCATCACAATCTCATCCTGATAGGCCACAATCACTTTGCCCACTTCCGGCAAGGCATTGGGCGAATTGGACTGGATATAGACCGGCTCCACGTAAAGGAGCGTATCCTCGATGGGAATCACCAGCAGATTGCCCCGAATGGTGCGGGATCCCCCCTGGGACCAGAGGTTTAACTGCTGGGATATATACGGATCCTGGTTAATCCGGTTTTCAATCTGCTGAGGCCCATAGATGGTTTCCTCCTTGGGAAAACGATACAGGATAAGCTCCCCATAGGCCTCCCCATCGTTTCTGGCCGCCAGCCATGCCACCATATTTTGCCGGTTGTTGGGGGTAAAAGGCTGCATCAGGATAAACTCTTCCTCTGCTTCCCCTTCCAGCTGCATGGTGATGTAATAGGGTTCCATGACGATATCCTGTTCATAGTAACGCTCCGTGGGGAAGGCCCACATATCTTCCCGGTTATAAAACACTTCCAGATTGGTCATGTGATAGGCCCGGAAAATGTCAGCCTGATAGCTGAACAGGGTGACCGGATAGCGGAAATGGGCTCGAAGATCTTCAGGAATCTCCTGGGTAAACAATCCGGGAAAAATGTTGCGATAGGTTTGGATGAGAGGATCGTCTGGATCCACCAGATAAAAGTGAACCTCTCCCGTATAGGCATCCACCATCACTTTAACCGGATTGCGAATGTAATTAAAACCGGCCCCCGTCGGTTCAGAATAGGGATAGTAACGGGTGGTGGTGTAAGCATCCACCAGCCAGACTAGGGTACCATCATCCCGAATCACCAGGTACGGATCGTTATCGTAATGCAAAAAGGGAGCGATGGATCTGATTCGTTCCATCACGTTCCGTTTTCTTAAAAGCTGGCTTTCCTCCGAAATGTAACCGGAAATAAAGATGCGGGGGGAACGTTCCTCCCAGGCATAGATGAACCGGTTTAGCCGGGAAAGGTAAATCCCTGTATCGGCCGTGTAACGGTAGGTGGCAATGGAATCCCCCAGGGGATAGTCAAACTCATCCAACCCCGTGTTCACAATGACCGGCGGATAATCTTCTTCCCCAAAGTAGATCTGGGGGCGCGTCACCTCAGGCTGCCCGGCAGGGGGAAAGTCAGAGATGAGCAGTTCCGGCTGTCCCTGGGGCGTCACCCGATTCACATGACTGGCCACAAGGCCATAGCCGTGGGTATAACGGAAAGACTGGTTCAGCCATGTTTTGGCCTGGGAAGGCAACAGATCGGTGTTTAATTCCCTGGCCCCAATAAACACCTGTTGATATTCCCCATCTATCCGATAACGGTCCACATCAACATCTTTAAACTGATAATAAGGACGTAACGTCTCCCGCTGATTATAAAAATCAAGCAAGGGCCGGTAATCATTGATGCGGACATTATCCAGGGTGAGCTGGTTGCGAGAAGCTTTTTCAGGCGTTAACACGCCCTGCCCCGGATGATCTTTTTGAACAATCTTATTTAAGTCGTAAGCCTCCCGGGTATAGTTCACGTTATGTTCTAAATAGGGCTTCTCCCGCTCAAACTCATTGGGAGCCACCATAAACTGCTGAACGGCCCAGGTGGCCCCTTGGCCAATCAGGAGCAGCACCACATAGAGCACGGGCCCGGCTACAACCAGGCGCCACTTGCGCCGAGCCAACCCCCAAATAACGCCTAAGGCGCTTAACACAGATGTGACAGCCAACACGTAGGAAAAGGGAATGGTCACCATCACATCGGTAAAGCCGGCTCCATAAACGGCGCTGGTTTGCTGGAAAACATTGATGGTGTCGTTAAACAACACCTCATAGCGCTGCAGAAAGTGTCGCGCCCCCCACACCAGTCCAAACAGAAAAACGGTGACCATCAGCTGGAGGCGGGCTCCCCGATCCGTCCAAAACAGACGGGAAAGGGCATAGACACTACCCTGAATGATCAGAACGATGGTTAAAAGACTGATCAAGGTGTTGATCACAAAGTTAAAAAAGGGAAGGGAATAAACGTAAAAGGCAATATTATGGCCAAAGATAGGATCCGCTGATCCAAACGGAACCTGATGCAGATAGGTTAACAGGCGCTCCCAGCCCAACCCTTGCACTGCGCTGGAGCCCACCAGTCCATAGAAAAAGGAGAGGCCTAGACTGCCCCAAATATAAAGGGCGCGATGGCGCAAAAGGGCGGGAAGCTCTTCCGGTGCATAACAGCGGACGAAGGTGTATCTAATGCCTAACAAGGTGAAAAAGAGGGTGGCTCCAAACAGCAGGAAACCGGCCCCGAATAGAAGGATCCGGGTGGAAAAAATGGTGAGGAATACCTGGCTAAAGCCCAAGGTGTCAATCCAGATATATTCACTGACGATGGAGATCACAATTTCCAGAAGGATGACCAGGGCCAGAATGACGCCCAAGATTACAGCCCATTTCCGGTTGAACCTGGGCTTGTTGCGTCTCCCCATCGGTCTTACATTGTCATATCCAGGGTCTTCACTGTAATACTGCAAAAAATCACCTCTGTACGCAATGTTTTTACTGTAACCCACATTCTTCCAAGGCTTGCTGTAAATCTTGGTAAACGGTTAGTTCTTTACTCAGCTTGATGCCCATCTCCACCATCGTATTGGCAATTTCGGCGCGAATCCCGGTGATAATCGCCTTACATCCCAACAGGCTGAGCCCTTCCACGATTTTAAACAGGTGACTCACCACTTCCGTATCCATAAAGGCCACGGCTGATAAATCAATAATCATTTTCCTGATGCGATGGCTGGCCGCCTGTTTTAATGTTTTTTCCTGAATCTGTTTCGCCCGGTAGGGATCAACGGTGCCGATGATGGGCAGGATTGCCGTCGATTTGGTCAAAAGAATAACCGGAACCGTTAAGCTGTCAATCACTTCCCGTTGAGAGTTTAATAGCTCTCGGGTATGCTCACTGTATGTGGTTAAAAAGTGGTTTAAAAAGATATCCAGCAAATAGTTGCTTTTCTTGGCCAAAACGAAAAACGCATCCCGCTCATCATCCGATAGATGCTGAAAATAATTATATAAAAAATCCCAATAAACTTCACGAAAGCCCAGAAACCATTCCAGTTTTAAGGAGACTTGTAAATCGCTCTTGGCCCAAACCATGGCCCGCTGCCGGGCATGGGCGATCAGCTCATGTTCAGCATCATCCTCCACTGCTTTTATGATTTTATAGGCCGTTTCCTCAAAAGTTTCTGGACTGATTCGCTCGTGATCATCAAGCTGTAAAACAATGGATTCGGTACGAGAATGAAGCCGTTCATCAAATCGCTCTTTATTCCGTTGAATAAACGTTCGGAAGGAGTCCCCTTCTTGATAAACAAGATCGGTCATCGATTTAACCTCAATCCGAGCGGTTTTGGGCAGTGGCACTTTGATGATAAATTTGGTTCCCTGATTAACGGTACTTTCCACTTCGATGCTGGCCCCAAGTTCGTTAAAGGTGGCATACACCTGGGCCAAACCCATTCCCGTTCCGCTTGGTTTAGACGTAAAAAAAGGCGTGCCTAACATGGAAAGTTGATGTTCAGGAATGCCGACCCCAGTGTCTTGAATCGTGATGTAAATATGGTCACCGTCCACATAATGTTCCAGGGTAATGATTCCCTTATCCTCAATGGCTTCAAAGGCATTTTTTAACAAATTAAAAAAAGCTTTTTTAATCGGCCCCTTCTTGCCATAAATAAACGCTTCCGTATCCCGAAACTGTTTCTCCACAGTAACCCGGTGCAGCTGATCCTGGAACAAGGTGACCACGGAATCCAGTTCAACAGCAAGCTGAATTTTGACGTAAGGCTCATCAATTAAATCCGGTTTGGACACCTGCAACAGATTATTTAACGTCTTTAAGGCCTGATCCAATTCCTGATGAGCCAGTTTAACATACCGGTGATCATACTCTTCACTTAGCAACTGTAGGAATCCTTTCACTGCCGTGAGGGGATTTTTCACCTCATGGGCAATTCCCGCTGATATTTCCCCAATGGCTGCCAGATGGGATAGCGTATGGTTTGCCTTCCTCTTATGGTGATTTCTTTTGTCATTTTGTTGCAACGACCTATGTTCCTCCTCCTTGTGAAGTTTCAATCACCACGTCCGTCAATGAGCTGAAATAGAACCCCGCACATTTAAATTATACTACTTTATTCAACATCTTGGTGAAATTTTCCTGCCCTGGTTCTGAACAAAAAAATGGGCGAAGCTTTTTTTCTCAATGCTTCGCCCTTGGGCCGGCCTAATGACAAAAAGCGCCCAGTTCCATCATGGCCCGCAGATAGGACCCCACTAGATTGCCATCGCCATCAAAAAATTCAAAAGGATGAAGCTCGCTCCACAAGTTTTGGGAATGGGCGGCGGTAAAAAAGGCATTGTTTCTCACTTTAACCTCATGTAACTCCTCCTGATAGTGAACTTTCACCACTTCCGTTTCAGCCGGCTCCTGGATATAGCCAATGGTGACATAGGTGTAGTTGAACCCTGGTTTTTTCCATAGTCCGTCCTGAACCAGAAACGTTCTAATTTTATGTTCCGTTTCAGTGACGGGTAAACCGCCGATGGTCAATTTGGCATCGGGAATTTTATAGTAACCCTTCCCATCTTCCGCCTGTAAGAAAAGTTCAGCCACCAACTCCTTGCCATTCACCGTGTAGACGGCAGCGGTCATGGTTTCTCCGTACGGTTCCTCCAATAGCAGGTTTAGTTCATCTTCCTTGTTCATCCCGATGGCAATTCCTTCCCTTAAGTCCTGCACATACGCCCATTGTTCACCAGTTTCCGTTGTTTGGGCTCCGGACATCAGTCCAAAATAGGCAGTGAGCAAAAAGGCAAGCAAAGCCACCGGAACAGCACTAACCACTTTACGCTGCTCCTTCACCACATAGAGCATAATGGCCAAAAAGATGATGGCCAGTACGAGCAGCAGGATGGCGGCCCCTCCTCCTGTCCACGCCACCGCTGATCCTGGTGAGAGGCGCTCCCCGATCATCAGCACGGCGATCGCAGCGGGATCTTCAAACTGGAGGGTACGGGCCACCTCATGAGGGGGTGTCTCTTCTTTCATAAACGCGGTGATGGCAAAGATCAACAGCAGCAAAATACTTTCCACCTTAATGGACGTTTGGGGTGAAAAGAAGGTGTCCCGCTGCAGGCGTCTTTTCACCAGAAAACCGTGGGCAAAGCCATAGAATACTAACGGGATAAAGAGCAAATGTTTGATCAGGAGCAACTGTCCATAGGTTAACATCCAGGCGCTGACATATTGGGGGACAATCTGATCCATTAACACCAGGCCGGAAAGGATGATCACCCCCACCGCCCCAATGGCCAGAGGGGTAAACCATCGGAAAAAGGGCAGCCAGCCCTCTTTAGAGGTGGCAAAAAAGCCCGCCACCAGCAAAACCCCCGACCATAATACAGCAGAAAGAAAATGAAAGCTGTCTGCCAAAAAGCCACTCAGCGGTTGCAGGGAAGCGGCATGGGAAGTATACCCCACGGCAAAGGCCATCCCTCCGGCAGAAAGGACCGCCATGAAGCGACTCCATTTGTGGCTTTCGCCTAGCCAATGGAATAAAGCGGTCATCAAGGCTAGGACAAAAACAGCCACTCCTCCTTGCCCCATTCGAAAGGAGATCAGAATGGTCCCCAATGTTTTGAAGAAGGGGGCTTCAAACATATTGGCAATATGAATGGCTTGTAGCACAATGGGTACCGTTGAAAAAATGACCGCTCCCACCAGACTGACAAAAAGCAGTCTGGGAGGGAAGCTCAGTTTGGGACGCATCTCCGCAGGAATAATGTTAAGCACCACTATTCCCATGATGATGGCCAAGGCAACATAAAGCAAAGCATGGCTGATAGAAATGATCATATGTGCCTCACGCTTCCTTTACATGGATAACTGCCAGTCAAACTACTTTCTGAGCAGGAAAAACAGGATAACGGCCAACAGCGCCACCCCGATGATCACAATCCAAATGATGGCATTGCTCTTATTCTCCTCAGGCTCCTCAGGTAACTCTTCCTCCTGAGGCTGAGGCTCTTCAGCTGGCTCATTTTCCTCCCCGATAGACTCCCCTTCCACCGGTTCCTCAGTTGCTTCATCCACCTCTGTTTCAACACTGGCAGCCACAGAGAAAGTGAAAGTGCCTTCCGTCGTATGGCCATCCTCCCCAAATGCGGTCCATTCCACCACATAGGTTCCGCTTTCCAAAGGCTGTTCCAATATGGCCGTATAGGTGGGAGAATCAACCTTTTCTTCAGCGAGGGACACCTCATTTCCCTCTTCATCAACGATCTTAATGGTGGTTGCCTGTTCGATGCCGGCATCAAAGACGATTTCGATGGTGTCTACCGGCTCTTCCACCGTCTCCCCATCACCTGGCACGGTGGATTTCACATGGGAATGAGCAGCAACCATGGAAGTGAAACCGAGCATAAATAAGAGCACGAGAAGCATAATCAAAGAGCGCTTTTTCATCCTTGAACGTCCTTTCCCAATTTTATATCATAGTAAACAGGTATGTTTTAGTATTTTAAGTATAATCCTTAATCCACTTGTTTTCAACCCTGGCAATAACCATTAAAATAAAAATGAACATATTGAGGGACTTGGGAAAGGAGATGATGGCATGAATATTGCCTTCTTTTTGTTGCCTAAAGATAAGGTTAAATATCTAAGTCCCGAATCAACCGTGCGTCAAGCGTTGGAAAAAATGAGCTATCATCGCTATACCGCTGTTCCTCTGGTGAGCAATGATGGGTATTATGCAGGAACATTGACGGAAGGCGATTTATTGTGGTTTATAAAAAAAGCGATCGATGATGACCAGTATGAAAAATGTTTAGGGACCAAACTGAAAGATGTTCCCCAACGGGTGAATAATATTACCGTCTCTATTAACGCCAACATGAAAGATCTATTAACCTTGGCCATTGACCAAAACTTTGTTCCTGTGGTAGATGATCAAAAATATTTTATCGGCATTATTCGCCGGATGGATATTATCAAATATTGCGCCGATATGTTATATAAATAAGCAGGCTAAAAGGAAGTTCTCCTTTCAGTTCCCTCTACTGCATCAACATTTGCCGTCCATAACACCAAAAGGCTTCTCATAAGTGGCGTATCCTTATGAGAAGCCTCTTTAATTTATACGTTGGTTTATAAATAGAAAAAGGGGGCAAAACATCGCTTAGGGATGTTTGCCCCCTGGTCATTTCGTCATATTTTACATCATGCCGCCCATGTCAGGCATGCCGCCGGCGTTTGGCTTTTCCTCTTCAGGCTCATCGGCGATGATGGCTTCAGTGGTGAGGAAGAGTGCAGACACACTGGCCGCATTTTGCAGAGCAGAACGGGTGACTTTGGCAGGGTCAACGATACCTGCTTCAAGCATATTTACCCATTCGCCTGTAGCAGCGTTAAAGCCAATGCCAGGTTCTTCTTTTTTGAGCCGTTCAACAACGACAGAACCTTCTAGACCAGCATTGGTCGCAATTTGACGCACAGGCTCTTCTAGCGCCCGAAGCACAATGTTCGCCCCGGTTTTTTCGTCACCGGTTAACTCCAGATTTTCTACCGCAGCCATGACGTTAACCAGAGCGGTACCCCCACCGGAAACAATACCTTCTTCAACAGCAGCCCGGGTGGAGTTTAAAGCGTCCTCGATGCGCAGTTTCTTCTCTTTCAATTCGGTTTCGGTGGCAGCACCCACTTTAATGACCGCTACACCGCCAGCCAGTTTGGCCAAGCGTTCCTGTAATTTTTCTTTATCAAATTCGGAAGTGGTTTCTTCCAGTTGAGCGCGGATCTGGTTAATCCGGCCAGCAATTTTATCGGGATCACCATGACCTTCCACAATGGTGGTGTGTTCTTTGCTCACAACCACTTTGGCAGCCCGACCCAGTTGATCGATGCGAGTGGATTTCAGTTCCAGACCCAGATCTTCTGTGATCACTTGACCACCGGTTAAGATGGCAATATCTTCCAGCATGGCTTTACGACGATCGCCAAAGCCGGGTGCTTTAACAGCAACTGCATTGAAGGTGCCGCGCAGTTTGTTAACCACCAAGGTGGCCAATGCTTCCCCTTCAATATCTTCACCGATAATCAACATGGGTTTACCGTGCTGTACCACTTGTTCCAGGATGGGCAAGATTTCTTGAATGTTGGAGATTTTCTTATCGGTGATCAAAATGTAGGGGTTTTCCAGGACGGCTTCCATTTTATCGGTGTCGGTCACCATGTAAGGCGATACATAACCCCGGTCAAACTGCATCCCTTCCACAACATCCAATTCGGTGGTGAAGCCTTTGGACTCTTCCACAGTGATAACGCCGTCATTGCCCACTTTCTCCATGGCTTCGGCAATCAGCTCACCGATTTCATCGTCACCGGCAGAAATGGAGGCTACTTGGGCAATGGAAGACTTGCCTTCAATCGGCTTGGAGATTTTCTTGATTTCCTCTACGGCTACTTGAACCGCTTTTTCGATGCCCCGCTTCAAGCCCATGGGATTGGCTCCGGCGGCTACGTTTTTCAATCCTTCCTGGATCATCGCTTGGGCCAATACAGTAGCTGTGGTGGTACCGTCACCGGCCACGTCGTTGGTTTTGTTGGCCACTTCAGCCACCAGTTTAGCACCCATGTTTTCAAAGGGGTCTTTCAGCTCAATTTCTTTGGCGATGGTCACACCGTCATTGGTGATTAAGGGAGAACCAAATTTCTTTTCTAAAACCACGTTACGCCCTTTGGGGCCAAGGGTTACTTTTACGGCATCAGCCAGGGTATTGACACCGCTCAGCATGGCCTGGCGAGCAGATTCACTAAATTTAAGTTGTTTTGCCATCTTTTCCGCCTCCTGTTATCTATGTAATTCTTTTTAAAAAACACGCATATCTCTTAGATTAGAAGCTTTCATTCGGCACGTGATTAGCTTAAAATGGCCAGAATATCGCTTTCACGCATGATGAGCAGTTCCTTCTCCTCATACTTTACTTCCGTTCCAGCATATTTGGAGAAGATGATGCGGTCCCCCTCTTTAACTTCCAAGGGAATGCGCTGACCATTTTCAATCCGGCCGCTGCCAACAGCAATCACTTTGCCTTCTTGCGGCTTTTCCTTAGCTGTATCAGGAAGCACAATGCCGCTTGCCGTTGTTTCTTCTTTTTCAATGGGTTCAACAACCACACGGTCACCTAGTGGCTTTAACATGCCAAATGCCCTCCTTAAAAGAGATATTTTAATACAAACAATTAGCACTCACCGGCATCGAGTGCTAACACTTATTAATATACTCATTTCAATCTTGCTTTGCAACCTTATTTTTGCCATTCAAAAAAAATATAACCACCTTTTTAGTTTAACCGTCTTGGTCCTCCGCTATGCTTTCGGTTGAGCTTTTGGGTGTGCCCAATATGGCCAGCCAAATGCTAAACTCATAGAGGAGAATGAGCGGAACTGTGACCAGAAGATGGGAAAACAGATCAGGCGGCGTGATGACGGCGGCTAACACAAACAGCGCAAAATAAGCGTATTTTCGGATACGCTTTAACAGGGCAGGCGTAATGACACCGAGACGGGTAAAGAAGAGAACCAAGACTGGCAATTGGAAAATAAATCCAAAGGGGACGACAAACATGATGAGGAATTGAAAGTAATGGACCATGCCGTACATCTCTTCGGCACCTAAGCGATCGGCCAAGCCCATCATAAACTGAATCATAAACGGTAACAACCAAAAATAACCAAAAGCAAGACCCGCTAAAAAAAGGAGCACGGCTGCCGGAATGAAGAAAAGGGTGATTCGACGTTCCTTGGGGGTTAGCCCCGGGCTGACAAAAGCCCATACCTGATACAAGGCAAAAGGAAAGGTCATAATGACAGCCAACACCATGGCAAATAAAAAGTACACTTTAAAGGCATCGGTCAAGCCCAGAACCACCCAGGGAATTTCGGCCGCCACCGGCTGATCCTTAAGGAAAAGCACCACTTCATCGGCCCAGATTAAACCAAGGACCGTAAACAGAAGAAAAAGGATCAGTACTTTTATGACCCTTTTCCTCAACTCCCCAATGTGCTCCCCAACGGTCATCTGTAATTCATCATGGGTGTTATTGTCCGCTCTTTTCACCATTTTTCTGATCCTTGTCCTCATCCACCAAACCTTTGGTTGCATTTTTAAACTCCCTCAGCGTCTTGCCAAAGGCTTTGCCGAGTTCCGGCAGCTTGTTGGGACCAAAAATGAGCAATGCCACAATAATGATTAAGATCAGGCTGATCGGCCCAATGTTGGGTAGCAAGGTTTTAACCTCCTTTACGATTCCTCACCTTCACCGGGGGCGGGATAATGCTTTAAGAAGTAAATCAACGTCTGCAATTCAATGGTCAAATCAATATGGTGGATCCGCACATATTCCGGCGCATCGATTCTGGCTGGCGTAAAGTTTAAGATGCCTTTAATTCCTGCCTTCACCAAACGGTCCACCGTTGTCTGAGCCACATGGGCAGGAACGGCCAGGATGGCAATGGGGGTATCGGACAAACCTTCCTCTTCCAATTGATCCATCGCATAAACAGGAATGCCACCGATCACTTGCCCCACCTTGCGTGGGTCAACATCGTAAGCTTTGGTAATGCGGATGTTATGGCTTTTTTGGAAGTTGTAGCGCAACAGGGCGGTGCCTAAATTACCGACCCCCACCAGGACAACCCCGGTGCGCTCATCTTGTTCCAGAATTTGGCGAAAAAAGGTGAGCAGATATTCTACATTATATCCATAGCCTTTGCGACCTAATGCACCAAAATAGGAAAAATCCCTGCGGATGGTGGCAGCATCTATTTTAACGGCCTCACTTAATTCAGTGGATGATACCCGGGTTTTTCCGGAGGAGGCCAGATTTTCCAACACTCTATAATAGAGAGGAAGCCGCTTTGCAGTTGCTTGAGGAATCTCTTGCTCAGGCATTGGATTATTCCCCTTCGCCTCGCAATATGGTGAGCGCCTCTGGCAGCTGATCGATAATGGCTTCCAGACAGATTTGGGCTTCCCGTACTGTTCCCGGTAAATTGATGATTAATGAATTGCCCCGAGTGCCGCAGATGGCCCGAGTAAACAAAGCTTTGTGTGTTTGCTCCCGTGCCTTGCGTCGCATCTCTTCGGCCAGGCCTGGCACGATGCGGTCAATCACCTGATAAGTGGCCTCTGGGGTGACATCATCAGGACTGAGTCCCGTTCCACCTACCGTGACCAACAAGGCCACTTGATGACGGTCGGTCAGTTCAATAATATTTTCTTTCAAGGTTTCAATGCAATCTGGTAAGACCCGGTAGTCCAGCACTTCACAAGGCAGACGGCTCACAAGCACATCCCGCACAACAGGGCCGGTGTCATCAATCCGCTCTCCCCTGGATGCCTTGTTGCTGGCTACAATCATGGCCACCTTCCACATGCCTACTGTTCCTCCCTTTTATACGCCCCGCTTTTTCCACCCGTTTTTTCCAACAAGTAGGTAGGGCCGATCACCATGCTCTTGTCCAATGCCTTACACATATCGTAAATGGTTAAGGCTGCTGCCTGCGCTGCTGTGAGGGCCTCCATCTCCACCCCAGTTTTGCCTGTGGTTTTCACCTCAGCGTAAATTTTAACCCGACCTTCATTTTCCGCCTCTTCCAGGTCAAAGTTTAAGTTAATGGAGGTGAGTGACAAGGGATGACACATGGGTATCCATTGTGCCGTTTGTTTGGCCGCCATCACCCCGGCCACTTGGGCTACGGCCAAGACATCCCCCTTTTTAACCTTCCCCTCTTTGATTTGCTGCAACACAAAGAGGGGCATTGTCACCTGGCTGTAGGCCAGCGCTGTTCGTTCCGTATCCGGTTTGGCCGAAACATCAACCATGCGGGCCCGTCCCTGCTCATTAAAATGGGTAAAAGACGACACCGATCCCCCTGACCCCCTCTGGTTCATACTCCAAATCTCTCTCTATTGTAACCCAAGGTGGAGAAGCTTGTCTCCCCCAAGTTGACTCTCGATCAAAAAGTTCACGATAAGGACAATATTTGACGCACTTCTTCCGGCAGCTTAAAACATCCTTCTAAAATATCTGCATTCACATATTTGGCCTCTTTGTTCCACTTTTGGCCCAAGTTGTTTGGCTCATACTTTTTGGATCCCAGGGTAAAACTCCACTGTCCTCCCGGGTAAGTGGGGACAAAGGCCATGTAAACCCGCACAATGGGAAACACTTGGCTCAGCCGCTGATAAGTTTGGCGATGGGCTTCCTGGTTAAACAGGGGGGAGTGGCTCTGACAAACCATCAGTCCGTCCGGCTTTAAGGCTTGATAAACATCGTTATAAAACTGGGATGAAAACAACTCCACAGCAGGACCCACCGGATCGGACGAATCAACGATAATGATGTCGTAATAGTTTTGCCGCTCCTTTATAAATTTAAGACCATCCGCAAAGATAAAGTTAACCCGCTCATCACTTAAGTTCCCAGATACTTCCGGCAAGTATTTTTTGGAGACCTTAACCACCAGTTCATCGATCTCCACCATATCAACCTGTTCCACTTCGCTATACTTGCATACTTCCCTGGCTGCCCCACAGTCCCCACCGCCAATAATGAGCACCTTGCGGGGCTCGGGATGGGTGAGGAGAGGGATATGGCTAATCATTTCATTATATACATGGCCATCTCTGGCTGTCGTTTGAATGGCGCCGTCCAAGACCAGCGTGGGGCCAAAATCATATGTATCCAACACCATCACATGCTGGAAGGGGGATTGTTCGGCAAAGAGCACCTCTCGCACCTTGTATTTGACCAGCAAGTTATCCCCTTCACCTTCTACAAACCACAGGTCCCCATCAATCTTCTCTAACCACTTTACCTGTTCTACCAACTTTCGCCCTCCTTATTTTTAATGCACTACTATCTTAGCATTAAATCGAAAGGAGGTTAAGTCAAACCTTCCCGGGAAGCGCCTTTTGGAAACAAATGGCGATCAAAACGTAAAAAGATAAAAGGAAATGTCATGTAAATCACGGTGGTGGCAGCCGCCACTACACCGGAGTCATTAAGCACCAAGATAGATAAGGCACCGATGATCAAAGTTTTAAATCCCGCCATCCAAACCTCATGCTGATCAGGCCTGAGCCCCCGTTGGCCGGGATGGTAATTTAATCGTAAGTAAACAAGGCCCATCACCACCAACGCGGTGGTAAACAATTTGCCCCACAACGAAACTTTGATTAAACGCCAGTTCATGGTCCACTTGCGGTACAAGATCTCGGCGATCCACTGGATATCACCGTTGGTGGTTGCCTTAAGAAACATCCCAATATGGGTCTGTTCTCCCGTTAGGTGGAGACTTACCAAAAACAATACATAAAGCATGGCTATGCCAAATAAAGGAATAAGCCTGCTCCAACTCAGACGGAAGCGAAACAGTAACAACAGGGAAAGGGTGTACGCCACAACGGCGGCCATGGTGGCACCGGCATTGGTGCCCAACTGGGGCGCAGCCATGCTGTAAATAATGACCAGATAGAACAGGCTGACCAAACCAAACAGCAGCCATCTTTTTTTTGGGGTGAGCAAAGTTTGTTTTTTATACAGATAAACAAACAGGCCCGTTACGGCCAGGAGGGAACTGCCCAGTAAAATGCCGGCATATTCATTGCCCAGTCCATAAAAACGGGCGCCAATAAGCGGGTCAAAACCTAGAAACGAGCGCTTCATCCAGGGACTGCCCTGCCATATATCCACCAGAATGGTGACCGTGTTGGCCAGGCCGATCAAGGTTAAAAACCAAATGTGGTTAACCAGTCGATAGAGGATAAAGCTGGAGAGAAAAGAGGCGGCAAACAAGACGGCGATCCACGGCACAGGCTCAAGCTTTTTAATCAAGGGGGTTAACCATAAAAAGTAAATGGGAGAGATCAAGATGGTGCCGATCAAAATCTGAACGACGCGGGCTCCCCAGCGCCGCTTGGAAAACCACCAATAGGCTGCGGTGCTAATCAGCAAAAAGATCATCACCATCAGATAAACGCTGATGATCAGGCGACGGGTGCCGTATATGGTAAACAGATACTCAACATGCTCAAAAAAATGGGTAAACCGAAGAGACGGAGGCTGTTTCAGCTCTTCCTTTTTGACAGGCAGCATCACATGGCCGTAAAAATGTTCCACGGGTTGAAGCTGGAAAAAGCGATATAAACTGGGTAAAAAATCAAGATTGGTCACAATTCCCTCTTGCCGGGTGGTTAAAGAGGTGATTAGGCCCCCTTTCTGATGACCGGACCAGGTGATAAAAGGGGCTAAAAGCTCTCCCTTTTGTTTAGCCTCTTGGGAAACGATGGGGGAGACAACCCAGATGGTCACGGGAGTCGAGCGAAGTTCCAAGCGGTGGGTGAGCTGAGTAAACCACTCTTGCCACTCATCCAACCACATCGCTTTGTAAATCTGTTTCAGCATGGCACTGGCCGGCGAGTTGTAAGTTTGCTCCAGGCGCCACAGATCCCCCAGTTCCACCACCACCAGACTGCCCTGCTTCGTGGCCCACACCTGTTCCAGCCGCTCCCAAAGGGCTTTCCAATCGGTGCGAAATCCCCCTGGTAAATAGGGAGCAGGGGTGACGATCGCTTGCTCAACATCCCCCTGGGCTTCACCTGCTTGATTCATAACTAAAAGGGAGGCGGTTCGGGATACCGTTTTGAATGTGTCGCTGTTCCCTAAGGCCAAGGTATAAATCTGCTTTTGGGCCAATTGGTCCGCCAAGTGGCCCCACTGATCGGTGCCGGCCAAGGCGCCCAGCTTTCCCTCTTTCTTTTCCGCCGCTCTTAATTGACCCACAGGATGAATAATCCGCTCCCCTGTCAATTGATAGGCATTCCATCGGGGCGGGGCTGATTGAAATTGGCCACTGGCTAAGGTAAACATATTGTTAAGCAGATTTAATGATCCTGCGGTGCGCATGCTCATTCCCGCCAGTTGCAGCCGATCCTGGGTCCTTTCAGGTAAAGCCTCCATCCACTGCTGTGCATCCTGAAAATCCAACCCAGGAACCAGTAAGACCACTAAATGGGACGAACGGTGAAGCGCCTGGCCAGCTGGCAAGGACTCATGGGGGCTGTTCTGATGATCTCCGCTCTCCCCACTTGTCAGTCCATCAATCAGACTTGAACATCCCCCTAAAACGATGATCAAGCTTAATAGAAAGTATACTGGCCATTTCTTTCCCCATAAGACGAGCCGCTCTCTTTGTGTCTTCCGCATGGTGTTCTCCTTTTAATCTGTAGTCGCTCATGATTTAAAATTAGCTTGTCACGTCAAGTTAAAATCATACCCACAGAAAAACCCCTTTTATCCACAGATTCTGTGGATAAAAGGGGTTGTCGTTGGGGATAATTCTAAGCTTTACGCCAAGGCGAGCGAAGCGGAAGCATTCAGGTTAAGGGGGGCCTCTTTTCCTTGCTGGTAGAGATAATAACCGGCACAGGCAATCATGGCCGCATTATCGGTGCATAACCAGATCGGGGGGATCAAGAGAGGCAGGTTTTCCTTGCGGCATGCTTCAGCCAGTTGGGCCCGTAAAGCGCTGTTGGCGGCCACCCCCCCGGCCAATAGAACCTGG
>CALFAC010000117.1 GCA_937927935.1 uncultured Bacillaceae bacterium | reverse complement strand
TGACCGTCTTACAAAAGACGGTCGGTTAAACAGAACGGAGCTTTTGATAGGTGTGTAAAACATTGGCCACGTAACGCTTTGTTTCTTGGAAGGGGGGCACGCCTTGATAGCGATCTACATTTCCAGGCCCTGCATTATAGGCGGCGAGCGCCAGGCTTAGGTTCCCCTGGTAACGGTCTATCATTTGGCGCAGATAGCGGGTGCCTCCCATGATGTTTTGTACCGGGTCAAAGGCTTGCGTCACGCCCAAGGCTCGGGCGGTGCCGGGCATGAGCTGCATCAGCCCCATCGCCCCTGCTTTACTTTGGGCGCGGGGATTAAAATTGGACTCATGCCGTATGACCGCCAACACCAAGGCCGGATCAAGCTGATAACGCTCTGCAGCCTGTTGGATGGCGGCCAGATAGGGCTGTGCTTTTTGATACCAGTCGCTGTTTATCTTGGTGAGAGAAGAGAAAGCGGTATGGATAGGCAGGTGCCCGTTGAACGGGCGTTCACTTTCGGGTGACGCCTCGTTTTTCCGCGGCCGGAATGCACTTTGGTTAATATATGTATTCAGCACGTGATCGACGGGCTGGGTTGAGAGCTTGGAATAGCTGAATAGACGGGGTAAATGGGCTGGATGGGCCAATGTGCCGCTTAGTCCCCTTTTTCCCGCTTCATCCAGGGGCAGGTTGCCTTGTTTTTCAGCCAGAAAACGCTCAAACCGGCGAGCCATATATAAGTGCCATTGGCTCTTTAGAGGCTCGTTTTTGCCCAGATGAGGCTGATGGACGCCTCTTGTAAAGCTTGGAGAGTCCAGATGGTTCAATTGAAACGAAAAATCCACATCAGTCACCTGCCCTGATCGATAGGGAAATATTGCCAACTTATATTATAGCACTGTGCTATAATCAAGGCAAAGAAGGAGGTGCCCAGAATGAACTATCTTTTCAACCGATTGGACGAAGAAAAGGTGTTTAAAGATCCCGTCCATCGCTATGTCCATGTGCGGGATCGACTGATCTGGGACTTGATTAACACGCCTGAGTTTCAACGTCTGCGCAGAATCAAACAGCTGGGCACCAGTTATCTCACCTTTCATGGTGCCGAACATAGCCGCTTTAACCATTCCCTGGGCGTTTATGAAGTGATGCGGCGCATCCTGGAAAAGTTGATGACCCCCCCTGCGGTACCGGAGGACTTAACGAACTGGGGGGAGGAGGAGCGCCTTTTGTGTCTGACTGCCGCCTTGCTTCATGATGTGGGGCACGGGCCTTTTTCCCACAGTTTTGAAAAGGTGTTTGACACCAACCATGAGCGCTGGACAGAGCGCATCCTGCTAGGGGAAACCCACATTAATCACATCTTAAAACAGGTTTCAGCCCAGTTTCCCCAAAAAGTGTACGGCGTCATTGCCAAAACGGGTGAATATCCCTTAATTGAAAGTTTAATCTCCAGCCAGATTGATGCGGATCGGATGGATTATTTATTGAGGGATGCCTATTATACCGGGGTCAAATACGGCAATTTTGATCTGGAGCGCATTTTGCGCGTTTTGCGCTATCGGCACGGGCAGGTGGTTTTTAAATATACGGGCATGCACGCCGTTGAAGATTACATTATGGCCCGCTATCAGATGTACTGGCAAGTTTATTTTCATCCCGTCACCCGCAGCGGTGAGGTGGTCCTCAAAAAAATATTTCTGCGGGTGAAAGATCTCTATCAAGCAGGGTACCGGTTTAACTGTCCCCCTGATTGGCTGGCCGTCCTGTGGGAGAAGAACACCCCGCTGGAGACCTACTTGGCTTTGGATGAAAACGTGATCTTCTACTACTTTCAAATGTGGTTACAGGAGAAGGATCCCATTCTGGTTGATTTATGTGATCGGTTTATTAACCGGCGTCTGTTTAAATATGTTCATTTTGATTTACAGCATCAGGGGGTGCGACAGGAGCTGGAGGCATTATTTAAAGAGGTGGGTTTAAATCCGCGCTATTACCTGGAATTTGAATCGTCCTCTGATCTGCCTTACGACTTTTACCAGCTTAATCAGGCGGAACGTCGTCCCATCTATCTGCTGATGCCGGACGGTGGATTAAAGGAGCTATCTCAAGTGTCACCGGTGGTCAAAGCCATTTCTGGAGAGGTTAAAACCGATCACAAAATCTACTTTGCCCTGGATAAACTGAAAGCGCTGGACCAATCCAAACGGAAAGTGAGCGCCCGCATCCAAGCCTTGTTGGACGAACTGCATACCCAACGGCAGCTTTAAAATGCGCACTTGAAAAAAGGGTTTAAGCCGCTGGGGATTGGGTGGAAAACCAGCGCTTAAACCGCTTCCAGATGGACGGGTTGTCCTCCACTTCCAACTCTTTAGCCGGCGTCTGGGGATCAGGCAGGTGCTGGGTGCATACTTCAGTGGGAGCGGTCCCTTGTTTAAAATACATCAGCTGGTGGTCCGGACAATGCTCGGTGGCTAAAAGACCATTATCCGGGTCGATGTAGGCGGCCGTCACTCCTGGAGGGACAGGAAACAAGAGGGGCGGCTGGTCCGCCAAGGCTTCTTCAATAAAGTGAGCCCAAATGAGAGCGGCCAGTCGGCCATCATTATTATGGTTAATCAGCTGATTTTGATCATAACCCACCCAGACCCCTGCCACCAGACGGGGGGTAAAGCCCACCATCCAGGCATCGGTATCGGTTGAACCGGTTTTGCCGGCTGCCGGTCGCTTAAGCAGGGAGGAGACCCGCTGCCCCGTTCCTCCTGGGGCAAAAACGTGTTCCATCATATGGGTGAGCACGTAGGTATGGATGGGGTCCAATATTTGCGTCGGCTTCGGTTCAGCTTCATACAGCACCTCCCCTTGTCCATTTTCAATGCGCACAATGGCTGACGGTTCAGTCAGGTAGCCTTGATTGGCCAGGGCGCCATAGGCGTTCACCAGCTCCAGGAGGGTGACGTTTTGGGCCCCCAAGGCCAAGGAGGGGAGCGGTTTAAAATCCCCTTTAAAACCGAAGCGTTTCAAGGTTTCCACCATTGTTTCTGGACCTAAATGCATGATGGTTTTGACAGCATAAATATTGTCAGATTGAACCAAGGCTTGCTGTAACGTAATCTCTTTGTTGGGATAGCGGTCATTAAAATTGCGCGGTGTATAGGTGGCCCGCCCTTCATCATAGGTGAAGGTGGTGGGTTCACTTTTGATCAGGGTGGCGGGGGTGAAGCCATTTTCCAAGGCGGCATAATACAGAAACGGTTTAATGGCTGAGCCTGGCTGCCGCTGGGCTAAAGCTCGGTTAAACTGAGACTCGCTATAATCGCGCCCTCCCACCAGCGCTTTAATCAACCCCGTCTGGGGATCGATGGCCACCAGCGCCCCCTGTAAGGGACGGTCCTGGGGCAGGTGTTCCTCCATGAGACGGACAGCGGCCTTTTGCATGTCAAGGTTGAGACTGGTGTAGATTTTTAGCCCGCCTCGGGCCAGCTCCTCCGCTGAGATGCCCAGCCGTTCCATCGCTTCTTGGCGCACGTAGTCGCCAAAATAAGAGGCCAACCCTTCGGCTTCTTGGGGCTCGTCCAGCTGGGCCAGTTGAAGGGGTTCGGCCGCTGCCTGTTTGCGCTGTTCAGGGGTGATGTACCCTTGTTCTTCCATCAAGGAGAGAATCAGCGCCTGCCGCGCTTTCGCCTTTTCCCAGTTATAAAAGGGAGAGTAGTAGCGAGGACCCTTGGGCACGCCAGCCAAAAGGGCGCTTTCTGCCAGGGTCAATTCACTGGCTTTTTTATTAAAGAATAGATTGGCGGCGGCTTCAACGCCGTAAGCGGAGTGCCCAAAGTAGATCTGGTTCAAATAGTATTCTAAAATTTCAGTTTTAGATAAGTGCAGCTCCAGCTGGATGGCGTAAAGCGCTTCCTTCAGTTTGCGGGACCATGTTTTGCTGTGATCCAGATACAGGTTGCGGGCCAGCTGTTGGGTAATGGTGCTTGCCCCTTCACTCAACGAGCGCTCTCGCAAGTTTGTGACAATGGCCCCGGCAATCCGCTTGGGATCAAAGCCAAAATGGTCAAAGAAGCGCCGATCTTCCACGGCAATAAAAGCTTGAATCAAATGAGGGGGCAGCTGTTCTATAGGGACAAAAGTTCTGTTTTGTCCCTGGTGAATTTGGTCAATCAGCTCTCCGTTATCAGCGTAAATGGTGGTGGTCTCCTGCACCACAAAGGGGGGTAACGGTTGGGAACGCAAATAAAGGAGACCCACTAAAAGCAGCACAGCGCAAGAGACGCTCACCAGAAAACAGACCACCATCATCCGGCTTAACCAGCGGACCAACCGGATCAGTTTCGGTTCCTGAACCACCTGCATTGAAGTTACCCCCCTTTTTGTTAACTTTTGGCATCTGTTTTTCACTTACCAGTATGGGGAGGCAGCCATCCTTTTATACAGGTTCAGCTTGCTTTTTTCATCTGGTCAGCTATAATTTTTTTGTCAGTTGAGATGCCAAGAGTTAGAGGTGAAAATGATGGAGTTATGGTTTACTGAGCTGCAAACCAAAGGGCATGGCATCACGGCGAAGGTGAAGCAAACCTTGCACACCGAACAGACCCCTTATCAAAAGCTTGATGTGCTTGAGACGGAGAGCTTCGGCACCATGCTTGTTTTGGATGGCATGGTGATGACCACCGATCAAGACGAATTTGTGTACCATGAAATGATGAGCCATGTGCCTCTCTTTACCCATCCCAATCCCCGCCACGTGCTGGTGGTGGGAGGAGGCGATGGGGGCACCATCCGGGAAGTGCTGAAACACCCTTCCGTAGAACGGGCGGTGTTGGCCGAAATTGATGGTCAGGTGATTGAAGCGGCTAAACGCTTTTTTCCTGAACTGGCCAGCGGTTTGGACGATCCCCGGGTTGAGGTGCGGGTGGAGGATGGCTTTAAACATATTCATGAGCATAAAGGGATGTATGATGTGATTTTGGTGGATTCCACCGAACCGGTGGGGCCAGCTGCCAAGCTGTTTGAGCGGGGTTTTTATCAGGGGATTTTTGAGGCGCTAAAAGAGGATGGCCTGTTTGTGGCCCAATCGGACAATCCCTGGTTTCACGGCGATTTGATTCGCCGGGTGTTTGCCGATATTCGCCAGATTTTTCCCGTCACCCGGCTGTATACCTGCAATGTGCCCACCTATCCCAGCGGCATGTGGACCTTTACCATGGGATCGAAGCAGTATGATCCCTTACAGGCTGACGTGCCTGCTAAGCTTGATTTTGATACGAAGTATTATACCCCTGAGGTGCATAAAGCCGCCTTTGCTTTGCCTCAATTTGTAAAAGCCCTGGTTGATCAGGAGTGACGTGGGATGCGCTTTGATGAAGCTTATTCTGGAAACGTGTTTATCGCCAGCTCACCCAGCTATGAGGAAAGCCAAGCGGTGATCTATGGCCTGCCGATGGATGATACCGTCAGTTTCCGCCCAGGGGCCCGCTTGGGACCGGCCCGGATCAGGGAAGTTTCCGTTGGCCTGGAAGAGTATAGCCCCTATTTAGATCGGGAGTTAAGTGAAATCCGGTATTTTGACGCGGGGGATCTCCCGTTGCCTTTTGGCAACCCAAAAAGAAGTTTAGAGATGATTGCCCAATTTGTGGGCAAGGTGCTGGCTGACGGCAAGTTTCCTTTAGGTTTGGGGGGCGAACATCTGGTCACCTGGCCCATTGTCCAGGAGATGGCCAAAAAGTACCCTCAACTGTGTGTGATCCATATTGATGCCCATGCTGATCTGAGGGAGGAGTATGAGGGGGAGTCCCTTTCCCATGCCACCCCCATCCGGAAAGTGTGTCAGCTCTTGGGGCCGGAGCGGGTCTATTCCTTTGGCGTCCGCTCCGGTACCCGAGAGGAATTTCACTATGGGCGCACGTCAGGCATGCATTTTTTCCCCTTTGAAGTGGTCAAACCCTTAAAACAGGTGCTGCCTCAACTTAAAGGTAAACCCGTTTATGTCACCATCGACATCGACGTATTGGATCCTGCCTTTGCCCCAGGCACGGGAACAGCGGAAGCAGGGGGGATCAGCTCCGCTGAGTTGATCGAAGCCATTGTTCAAATGGCCGAGGCCAACCTCAACGTGGTGGGGGCTGATCTGGTGGAGGTGGCACCAGTGCTTGATCCATCCGAACAAACCCAGATCGTGGCGGCCAAACTGGTAAGAGAGATGCTGTTGGCATGGATCAAATAAGGAAAAAGGACGGCTATCCTGTTCAGCTCACCATCGAGGTGGAGAGCGGGGAAGATGAGGTGAAGCTGACGCGGGAAGTGTTTCAGGCAAAGGGAAAGGTGTATCAAAAAGGAGAGCTTTTCTATCTCACCTATACGGAAAAAAGTGGCGAAGGCACCGTACACAACATCTTAAAGCTGGCCCAAAACCGGTTAACGGTGATTCGCCACGGCGCTGTAAAGATGAACCATCTTTTTCAGCTGGGCCACTCCACCCAGAGCCACTTTTCTACCCCCTTGGGTCCCCTGGCCATGGAAACGTACACCACCGCGCTCACCTTTTCCTGCTCTCCTTCCTTTCAAACCATGCTGAAAGAGGGTAGAGAGCTGAAAGAAGGTAGGGCTTCTGACAGCGCGCCGTATGCCACCCTGCGCTGGGCTTATCGCTTAACGCTGGCCGGTCAACCCGCCGGCTATATCCGTTTTCAGATTACTCTTTTAAAGCCAGGGGGATAAAAGGGAAGCGATGCGGCTGGCCGCTTTCTGCCAGACGGGGCGGCTGGCCAGCTCCTCTAAGGTTAACCGGCGGCACACCTTCAGGTCACTTTGATAGAGACGCATCGCCTCCTTGGCGAGCCGCCTGTTATAGATCAACAGGTCCGTCTCATAACTGTACATAAAACTGCGCTGATCCAGGTTGGAGCTGCCCACAATGATGGGGCTATCGTCCACCACGGCAAATTTGGCATGGTAGAATCCTTTACAGTAAAGGTAGACGGGGATACCGGTGTTAAGCAGCCGTTTTAAAGGGGCGAAGGAAGCGTAATGCACCAGCGTTTTATCGGTCCGTTCCGGAACGATTAACTGAACATCCACACCGCGCTTTTTGGCCGAACAGAGGGCCGCCAACAGCTCCTGATCGGGAACAAAATAGGGGGTGCCCAGCCAGACGCGCTGACGCGCCCGGTTGATGACCGAAAGATAGCTTTCTTTATTTAAGGGGTGGTTCTCTTGCGGTCCGCTGGCCACCACTTGGGCCAGAATGGCGGACGGATCATCCCCTTTTAAGAGGGCTGAAGGACAAGGGGCCGCGGCCTCTCTATTCGGCCACTCTCCCGTGGCAGCATGCCAGTCGGTGGCAAAGATTTGCTCCAGCTTGCGGACACTTTCGCCTTCTATGTAGAGGTGTATATCCCGCCAATAGCCCAGCTGGGGATCCTGGTGCACATATTCCCGACCAATATTTAGTCCTCCGACAAAGGCGGACTGTCCATCGATCACCGCCAGCTTCCGATGATTGCGGTCGTTGATGTTGAGCAAATGGCGCCAACTGAGGGGGGCAAAAACAGCGCACTTGACGCCCTGTGCCTTAAGGCGCTCCGGTACACCGGACCTGACCAGTTTCAGGCTGCCCAGCCCGTCCACCAACAGGCGCACATCCACCCCTTCCTTTGCTTTTTTCACCATGGTCTCAAACAATTGGTGAGCCAGCTGGTCATTTTTAACGATAAAGGATAACAGGTGCACATACCGTGTCGCCTGTTCAATTTTTTTGAGCAGTCGGGGAAATAGTTCTTCCCCGTTGTTTAAAATTTCAAGCTGTCGATTCACATCCAGGGGAAGCGAAGGGGGCTTCTTGTTGGTGCCCACCTGTTTTTTTTTCAATTGATGCCGGCGAAACAGGTGCTGTCCCACAAAATAGATGAAGATGATCCCAAAAGCAATGATTCCTAAAGCGGCCATCATCAAGATGGCTGTCAGCAAGCCGACCACTCCTTTTGGCCTAAACTTAAAGCGGGTGGTGCCAATAGGAAAAAAGGATGCTTTTAGTATGGGAGTTCAACTGTCAAAATATGATCCGGGTCAGCTGCGCATTTATGGCAGTGTGGCTTAAGCCAAGCTTTTCCTAAGTTTAGATACGCTAATTTTATCTTGAATTATGATATAATTAGTGAGATTGATTTTAGTCTTATAGTTCCTATTGGAAAGTATTGTGTTTAAGAGGAGGCACCACGATGGATAACGGACTGGCCATTATCAATCTTATCCTCTTTTTCTTGGTTTTAGCATATGCTTTATACCTGTTTGTGCAAATCATTTATGCCCGCTATTTGTACATTAAACTGGGCCGGGAAGTGGATGTGGAAAAAGAGCTGGATCAACGCCTTAGAGCCATCCTCACCCAGGTGTTTGGTCATTCCAAACTCTTTAAAGATTTAAAAAGCGGTCTGATGCACCTGGTGATGTTTTACGGCTTTATCATTCTCCAGTTTGGGGCGATCGACCTGATTGGCAAAGGCTTAAGCGGCAATCCCTACTGGCTGAAAGAGCTTATATTTGGCAGCGCTTACGGCGCCTTTGTCTTTATGCAGGAAGTGACCGTTGTGCTCATCTTACTGGCGGCAGCCTACGCCTTCTACCGGCGTTTTATTGAGAAGCTGCCCCGCTTAAAACGGGATTTCAAATCCAGTCTGGTGATCATCTTTCTCTTCACCCTGATGCTCACCGTGCTGGGGAGCCTTACCTTTGAGGCGGTGGCCCTCTACCATCAAGGGATCCTTTCCGGCTACACCTTGGCCCAGCCCATCACCTCTTTCTTGGCTCCCGTCTTGAGCGGCTTATCCCAAGGAGCGGCCCACACCCTCTTTTACATCTTCTGGTGGGCCCATAACCTGGTGCTCTTTTCCTTTCTCTTATACGTGCCCCAGTCCAAGCACTTCCATCTGATCATGGCCCCCATCAACATCTTTCTGAAGCGCCTGGGGCCGCCGGCCAAGCTGGCACCGGTCAATTTTGAAGATGAGAGTGCCGAAGAATTTGGTGTGGGGCGCATCGAACAGTTCACCCAAAAACAGCTGATGGACCTTTACGCCTGCGTGGAATGTGGGCGTTGCACCAGCGTCTGTCCGGCGGCCGGCACCGGCAAAATGCTGAGCCCCATGGACCTGATCGTCAAGCTCCGGGACCATCTCACCGAAAAAGGGGCGGCCCTCACGGCCAAAAGCCCCTGGCAGCCCGCCTTTGCCTTTAGCCATACCACCGCCAACCAGCTGGCCCGGGCAGCCGCCCAGGGTGGATCGGATACCGAAAGCGGCTCTGAAGTGGCCGCCGCCAGCCGGCTGGAGGAGACGGCCATGGTTGGGGAGATCATCACCCCCGCTGAGCTATGGGCCTGCACCACCTGCCGCAACTGTGAAGAGATCTGTCCGGTGGGTAACGAGCACGTGGATAAAATTGTGGATATGCGCCGCTATCTGGTTCTGACCCAAGGGGAGATGCCCACGGAAGCCAGCCGGGTGTTTACCAACATTGAGCGGCAAAGCAACCCCTGGGGCTTAAACCGCAAAGACCGCATGGCCTGGCTGGAAGATTTAGAAGAGGGGGTCACCGTTCCCACCGTCAAAGAAGTGGAGCAGTTTGACTATCTGTGGTTTGTGGGCTCCATGGCAAGCTACGATGCCCGCAATCAAAAAGTGGCCCGGGCTTTTGCCAAAATCTTAAACCAGGCGGGTGTCTCCTTTGCCATCTTGGGGGCAGAAGAGAAAAACTCCGGAGATACCGCCCGGCGTCTGGGGAACGAATATTTATTCCAGGAGCTGTGTCTGGAAAACATTGCCCTCTTTGAGCAGTATAACGTGAAGCGGATCGTCACCACCGATCCCCATGCCTATAACATCCTTAAAAACGAATACCCCGACTTTGGCCTCAAAGCGGAAGTGATTCACCACACCGAACTGATCGACCAACTGATTCGAGAAGGAAAGCTGAAGCTGTCTAAAGCGATCAATCAGCGCATCACTTACCATGACTCCTGCTATTTGGGACGTTACAACGGCCTGTACGACGTGCCCCGAAGGATTTTAAAGGCCATCCCCGGCGTGGAGCTGGCGGAGATGGAGCGCAATCGGGATATGGGCTTATGCTGTGGGGCCGGGGGAGGCCTCATGTGGCTGGAGGAGGAAGATGGCAAACGGATCAACCTGGCCAGAACGGAACAAGCGATAGCCGTGCAACCCAATATCATTGCCAGCGCCTGCCCCTACTGCCTCACCATGATGAGCGATGGAACCAAGATGCTGGAAGTGGAAGAGGAAATCGCCACCAAAGATATTGCCGAGCTGGTGGCAGAGGCGATTTAAATATTTTTTTATCGTCTATACTGGAAAGTAGATTGATAAGCGCCAGGAAACGGATTAAGATACAAAGCGAGACCTTTGGCAACAGATTGCAAGACCAAGAAAGGGTGTGCAAAGATTGAGCGCTTTGCGAGAACTGGATGAATTGACGATCCAAGAGATGTCCATGGTGGATATCGTCTTTCAGCTCTTGAAAGAGGCGGGGGAGCCCTTGCCCTTTGAGCGCCTGTTTGATGAAGCGGCCCAACTGAAAGGGCTTTCCCCTGAACAGAAAACAGAGCGGATCGCCCGCCTCTATACCGAATTAAATGTGGATGGGCGCTTTAAACCGCTCAGTGACAATATGTGGGGCTTGCGCAGCTGGTATCCGGTGGAACAGGCTGAGGAATTCTTTGTGAGCAGTGATCCGGTTCGGCGGAAGAAAAAACGAGATATGGACGAAGATGATTTTGAACTGGATACGGTGGATGAATTGGAAGAAGACGTACTGGAAGATGAGGAGCTTATCGACGACGAATATTTGGATGATGAAGATCTGGACCTTGATCCGGATGATGCCCCTCTTGACGATCTGGATGATTTTGACGACTTGGCGGATGATGAAGCAGAAGATTAACCAAACTGTTTCCTTGACATCTGCTTGTCAAAGAGGTAACATATCTCATGGGCCAAGTTAGATCATTTTAAACAGGCATTAATTGCATTCTTAAACATAGGATGCTTAAGGATAGGTGCTTATCCACCGTGAAAGGAAAGCACTTGTACACAATCGCTCATATAGATTAAATCGATCACGGCGCCCCAGGTGCGGGGCGTCTTTTTATTTGTGATTTTATTTCCTTGCACACACTAATAACGGCTGAGACTGACAGACCATGAAGGAGGATCATCGTGACTAAATACATTTTTGTGACGGGTGGAGTTGTTTCTTCGTTAGGGAAAGGAATTACGACCGCTTCGCTGGGCCGCTTGCTGAGAAATAGAGGCCTTAAGGTCACCATTCAAAAGTTTGATCCCTACATTAACGTGGATCCAGGAACCATGAGCCCCTACCAACATGGCGAAGTGTTTGTCACCACCGACGGGGCCGAGACCGATTTAGACTTAGGTCATTACGAGCGGTTTATTGACATCAATCTAAATGCCAACAGCAACGTGACTGCTGGAAAGATCTACTCCTCCGTCATCACCAAAGAGCGGCGAGGGGATTATTTGGGCGGCACCGTTCAGGTGATTCCCCACATCACCAATGAAATTAAGGAGCGCATCTTTCAAGCCGGACGCCAGGATAACGCTGATGTGGTGATTACAGAAATAGGGGGCACCGTGGGGGATATTGAAAGCTTGCCTTTTATTGAGGCGATTCGCCAGATGAAAAATGATGTGGGTCGCTCCAATGTGCTCTACATTCACTGTACCTTAATCCCCTATCTGAAAGCGTCAGGCGAAATGAAGACCAAGCCTACGCAGCACAGCGTCAAGGAGCTGCGCAGCCTGGGGATCCAGCCCGACATCATCGTGTGCCGCACAGAATATAAGCTTTCGGCTGATATTATCGATAAGCTGGCTTTATTTTGCGATATTGAAACCGATGCGGTGATTGAAGTACCCGATGTGGATACCTTGTATGAGGTGCCCCTTTTGCTTCAGGATCAGCATTTCGACCGCATTGTTTTGGAGAAATTGGGCATTGAGGCGCCGGAAGCCGATATGGATGAGTGGCGGAAAATGGTGGCCAAAATTAAACGGTTAAGCCGCACCACTCAGATTGCCTTGGTGGGGAAATATGTTTCCCTGCCCGATGCCTACCTTTCAGTGGCGGAGGCCCTCAATCATGCCGGCATTGCCAATGATACGGAGGTTTCCATTCGCTGGGTCAATTCGGAAGAGGTGACCGAAGACAATGTGGCTGAAATGTTGGCGGGAGTGGATGGCATCCTCGTCCCAGGTGGCTTTGGAGACCGGGGCATTGCAGGAAAGCTGGTGGCCATTCATTATGCCCGAACTCAAGGGATTCCCTTTTTGGGCATCTGTTTGGGCATGCAGCTGGCTTGCATTGAGTTTGCCCGTCACCAATTGGGTTTAAAGGAGGCGGACAGCGTAGAATTTAACAGTGATACGCCTCACCCCATCATTCACAGGCTGCCGGAGGAGGGAAGCGTCAAAGATTTTGGTGGAACCATGCGTCTGGGAGCCTATCCCTGCCGATTAAAATCAGGGACGAAAGCGTATGCCGCCTATGGCCGAAGCACCATTGAAGAGCGGTATCGCCATCGCTATGTGTTTAATAATGATTACCGTTCCATATTTGAATCCCACGGTTTTGTTTTTTCCGGCATATCGCCAGACGACCGTTTGGTGGAAGTGATTGAGCTGAAAGAACATCCTTGGTTTGTCGCTTGCCAGTTTCATCCCGAATTTACGTCTCGCCCCAATCGGGCCCAGCCCTTATTTAGAGAATTTATTCGCCATGCCTTAAAGCCTGGTTCTTAAAACCAGGCTTGTTTATTCTCAAAAATTTCATCGAAGGAATAAGATCTAGCATGAAACGTCCCCCTATTTTTTACCGTCTATATACAAACACTTTTCCAAAAAAAGAACGGGTCAGGCAGGATTATATTCCCTATCTCTCGAATGTAGTCAAGTAACACAGTTGTCGGCGTTTATCGTAACAATGTGACCCGGGGAGGGAGGAAGGAAGATTAATGAACCCCAAAATTTTAATTGTCGATGATCAGTATGGCATCCGCATGCTGCTGTCGGAAATTTTTCAGAAAGAGGGGTATCGCACCTTTGAGGCGGCCAATGGCTTCGATGCCCTGCGCATTGCCCAGGAAGAGAAGCCCAATCTGGTGCTATTGGACATGAAGATTCCAGGCATGGATGGGCTCGATATTTTAAGGCATCTTAAACGGCGGGATCCTGATGTCAACATTATCATGATGACGGCATACGGAGAGCTGGATATGATCGCTCAGGCCCGGCAGCTGGGCGCTAAGGCCCATTTTACCAAGCCCTTTGACATTGATGAGCTGCGCCTCGCGGTGGATCAATGTTTGCCCCCGCAACTCACCACTTAAAAAATATACCTGTCAGGCTGATCTCCGTTTGAAGGGTGGCCTCCTTGAAGGTATAATGTTGAAGGAAGGATAAAGGTAAGGAGGCGCAAAACAACGATGCCATTGGTGTCCATGACAGAGATGCTGAACAAGGCTGTTGACGGTAAATATGCCGTGGGCCAGTTTAACCTGAATAACCTTGAATTTACCCAAGCCATCTTGCAGGCCGCAGAGGAGGAGCAGTCCCCTGTGATCCTGGGGGTGAGTGAAGGAGCGGCCCGTTACATGGGCGGTTTTAAACTGGTGGTGAATATGGTGACGGCTTTGATGGAGGAGTATAATGTGACCGTCCCCGTAGCCATCCACCTTGATCACGGCAGCTCCTTTGAAAACTGCGTCAAGGCGATCAAAGCCGGGTTTACCTCGGTGATGATTGATGGTTCTCATCTGCCCCTGGAAGAGAATATTGCCTTAACCAAAAAAGTGGTGGACGTTGCCCACGCAGTAGGGGTGTCCGTCGAAGCGGAATTGGGACGGATTGGTGGCCAGGAAGATGACCTTTCGGTGGATGATGCGGAGGCCATGTATGCCGTTCCGGAAGAGTGTGAACGACTGGTGAAAGAGACACAGGTGGATTGCCTTGCTCCCGCCCTTGGCTCGGTGCACGGACCCTATAAAGGGGAGCCAAAACTGGGCTTCGATCGGATGGAAGTGATCCAGAAGCTTACCCAGGTGCCGCTGGTGCTCCATGGTGGGACCGGCATTCCCTTAAAAGATATTCAAAAAGCGATTTCACTAGGGACAGCCAAGATCAACGTTAACACCGAAAACCAGATGGCTTCGGCCAAAACTGTCCGCCAAGTGTTGGCCGAAAATCCCTCTCTGTACGATCCCCGTAAATACCTGGGTCCAGCCAGGGAGTCCATTAAGGAAACGGTAAAAAATAAGATGCGTGAGTTTGGCTCCAGTCACAAAGCCTAATTGTCGGCTCACCGAGGAGGATCGGAATGAAATTTTTCTTAGATAGCGCCAATATTGACGAGATTAAACAAGCATGGGAGCTAGGCATCCTTGCTGGCGTCACCACCAATCCCTCCTTGGTGGTAAAGGAAGGCGTCGATTTTAAAACCCGCCTGCGGGAGATTTGCGCCGTGGTGTCCGGCTCCGTCAGCGCCGAAGTGATCAGCACCAAGGCTGAGGAAATGATTAAGGAGGGGGAGGAGCTGGCTCAAATTGCTCCTCAAATCACCATCAAGGTGCCCATGACCTTAGATGGGTTGAAAGCCGTCTCCCGTCTGAGCCAAAAGGGGATCAAAACCAACGTCACCTTAATTTTTTCAGCCAACCAGGCTCTGCTGGCCGCCCGGGCCGGGGCCAGTTTTGTTTCACCCTTTTTAGGCCGCCTGGACGATATCGGGCATGATGGCATGGGCTTGGTAGCTGATATCGCTCAAATCTTTCGGCTCCACAATATTCAGACTGAAATTATCGCTGCCTCCATCCGCCATCCTCATCATGTGCGGGAAGCTGCCCTAAAAGGGGCCAATATCGCCACCATTCCTTATTCCGTCCTCACTCAACTTGTTCACCATCCGCTCACCGACAGTGGTTTGGCCAAGTTTTTAAAGGATTGGGAGATGAAAAACCAAACCAATCGGTAAAAGGCTTTAAATAAGCTGCGAATCGTAAATAATAGAGATATCCTGGTGGAGAGGCTTTCCAGTTTAACGTACAATTTATGCCGCATAGTGCGCGCTGCATAGGAAGCAAGGAAGGAGACCAATCTTCATGGAGAAACTGGTCATCGAAGGGGGCACTCCCTTAAAAGGCAGGGTTCAAATCAGCGGAGCGAAAAACAGCGCTGTCGCTTTAATTCCGGCAACGATTTTGGCAGAGTCGGTTACTACCATTGATAATTTGCCAGATATCCGGGATGTTCATATTTTGATTGAGCTTTTAGAGGAAATCGGTGGCAAGACGCGATTAAGCGATGGGCAGCTTCAGGTTGACCCCCGTCAGATGAAAGCCACCCCGTTAACCAACGGACGGGTGAAGCAGCTTAGGGCCTCCTACTACCTGATGGGAGCTATGTTGGGTCGTTTTAAACGGGCAGCCATCGGATTGCCAGGGGGCTGCAATTTGGGTCCCAGACCCATTGACCAGCATATTAAAGGGTTTGAGGCCTTGGGTGCCAAAGTGAAGATGGAAAAAGGGGCCATTTTTTTAGAGGCCAAAGAGCTAAAGGGAGCTCGCATTTACCTGGATGTGGTCAGTGTAGGGGCCACCATTAACATTATGCTGGCCGCGGTAAAGGCCAAGGGACAAACCATTATTGAAAACGCAGCCAAGGAGCCGGAAATTATTGATGTGGCCACCCTTCTTTCCTCCATGGGGGCCAAGATCAAGGGTGCAGGCACCGATGTCATCCGCATTGAGGGTGTGAAACACCTGAACGGTTGCCGTCATAGTATCATTCCTGACCGCATTGAAACAGGTACGTATATGATTGCCGCTGCGGCCACTCGTGGTCAGGTCGTGGTGGATCAGGTGATCCCCAAACATGTGGAATCGCTCTCCTCCAAATTAAGAGAGATGGGGGTTAAGGTGATTGAGGCGGATGAACATATCTTGGTTGATGCCACCGAAACAACGCTGAAAGCTGTGGATATTAAGACGCTGGTTCACCCGGGATATCCGACGGACTTACAGCAGCCCATGACGGCCCTGCTCACTCAAGCGGAAGGGACCAGCATCGTTACCGATACGATATACAGCTCCCGCTTTAAACAAGTGGACGAATTGCGCCGCATGGGGGCCAATATTAAAGTGGAAGGTCAGTCTGCCATCATTACGGGACCGACTCCCCTTTCCGGTACCAAGGTGACGGCCACAGATTTAAGGGCTGGTGCCTCACTGGTGATTGCCGGCTTGGTGGCCTCCGGTGTGACGGAAATTAGCGATATTGAACATATTGAACGGGGCTACGAACAGCTGGAAACCAAATTAAGAGGTTTGGGTGCCCAAATCTGGCGCGTTAATGAAGAAGGGCAAGCGAAGCTGTTGCGGGTGAAATAACGTTTCCTCACACAACCACCCTTTCATTCTCCACTGACTTCCATTTCCCTCTACCGCACATTTACCCTGTTCAGCCGTTCCAAACTGGCCTAGGGCCGCTTTATGCCTGAACTTGAAAAAAGTTTAATAAGGGAAGGGGAATGCCAATGGATAGACGCCTAACTCTGGAACTGGTCCGCGTCACGGAAGCGGCCGCCATCGCCTCTGCCCGCTGGGTGGGCAGAGGCTTGAAACATGAGGCGGACGATGCGGCCACTAAAGCGATGCGGCAGGTGTTTGACACCATCCCCATACAGGGCACTGTGGTGATTGGCGAAGGGGAGATGGATGAAGCGCCCATGCTTTACATTGGTGAACAATTAGGCACCGGCCAGGGCCCGGAGGTGGACGTGGCTGTTGATCCCTTGGAAGGGACCAATATCGTGGCCATGGGCACTTGGAACGCGCTGTCTGTGGTGGCCATGGCCAATCGGGGTGACCTGCTCCATGCTCCGGACATGTATATGGAAAAAATGGCCGTAGGCCCTGAGGCGGCCGGTCATATTGATTTGGAGGCCCCGCTGGAGGACAATTTGAAGGCGGTCGCTCGGGCCCTTAACAAAGATCTGTCCGATCTCGTGGTGATGATGTTGGATCGGCCCAGGCACGCCCAACTGATCGAAAAAGTGCGCCAGCTTGGGGCTCGAATCAAACTGATTTCCGATGGGGATGTGGCGGCTGCCATCAGCACCGCTTTTAAAGAAGCTAATGTGGATCTTTTATTGGGCTCGGGAGGAGCCCCGGAAGGGGTTTTGGCCGCTGTGGCCCTTAAATGTTTGGGAGGAGAGCTACAGGGACGGCTGTTGCCCCAATCGGACGAAGAAGTAGAACGCTGTAAACAGATGGGCATTGACAATCCTCAAGCCATCTTGCGTATGGATGATCTTGTGGCAGGAGACGATTGCCTATTTGCCGCCACGGGTGTCACCGATGGATATATGTTAAAGGGGGTCCGCTTCAATGGGAAGATGGCTGAAACCAACTCTGTGGTGATGCGGGCCAAATCAGGCACCATCCGCTACATCACCAGCGTGCATCGCCTCGCAAACAGCCCGTAGTAAGGGGCACAAACGAGATATAGAGAAAAAATAGAGAAGAAACGGTGGGAGTTATATGGCCAGCCATCTTGAACTAGCCAGTTTAGAGGAGAAAAAACTTAGCGAACTGTATAAGCTGGCACGGGAATATAAGATTTCCTATTACTCGCAGCTAAAGAAAAAGGAACTGATCTTTGCGATTTTAAAAGCGCAGGCCGAAAAAGACGGCTATCTGTTTATGGAAGGCATCCTGGAGATCCTAGAGGAAGGGTATGGCTTTTTACGCCCCATCAACTATACCCCTTCACCGGAAGATATCTATATTTCCGCTTCGCAAATTAGACGTTTTGAACTGCGCAATGGGGATAAAGTTTCCGGAAAAGTGAGGCCGCCTAAAGAGAATGAGCGCTATTTTGGTTTGTTGCACGTGGACGCCGTCAATGGGCAAGACCCGGAACTGGCCAAGGAACGGGTCCATTTTCCGGCCTTAACCCCCATTTATCCCAACAAACGCATCGTTCTGGAGACCAGCCCCGATCGGCTGACGCCTCGCATTATCGACCTGATTGCCCCCATTGGCTTGGGGCAGCGGGGACTGATCGTGGCTCCGCCCAAAGCGGGTAAAACGATGCTGCTGCAGGAAGTGGCCAACAGCATTACCACTAATCATCCTGAAATTGAACTGATCGTGCTTTTAATTGATGAGCGACCAGAAGAAGTGACTGATATGCAGCGCTCAGTCCGGGGGGAAGTGGTCAGCTCCACCTTTGATGAAGGGCCGGAAAATCACATTCGGGTGGCTGAACTGGTGCTGGAGCGGGCCATGCGTTTAGTGGAACATAAAAAAGATGTGGTGGTCTTGCTGGACAGCATCACCCGCCTGGCCCGGGCCTACAACTTGGTGATCCCTCCCAGCGGTCGCACCTTGTCCGGCGGGATTGATCCCGCTGCCTTTCATCGACCCAAGCGTTTTTTTGGGGCGGCCCGCAATATTGAGGAAGGGGGCAGCTTAACCATACTGGCCACGGCCTTGATCGATACAGGTTCCAGAATGGATGATGTGATTTATGAGGAGTTTAAGGGCACGGGCAACATGGAACTCCATCTGGACCGCCGCCTGGCCGAGCGGCGCATTTATCCCGCCATCGATATCCGTCGCTCAGGCACCCGCCGGGAGGAGCTGCTTCTCTCTCCTGAAGAGCTCGATAAACTGTGGGCCATTCGCAAAACCATGAATGATTCGCCTGAGTTTACGGAGCAGTTTATCCGCAAGCTGAAAAATACCAAAAACAATGCCGAATTTTTGGCTCTGTTTGAATCGGAAGCCCATTCCTCCTGATGAGCCATGCTACCCGTGTCCCTTTAGTGCCAGGCATATGGGCTCTCCTTAATCCGCTTGATTATGTCCCCTAGCCCGTGCTATAATATATCTTGTTTTATAAATGTACGGAGCCTGATATTGGGGCAAAAGGAGTGAGAAGCATGCAACAAGGATTGCATCCTGCATACTATAAAACGAAAGTGGTCTGCCAATGCGGCAATGAATTTGAAACCGGTTCCACAAAAGAAGGCGTTTTGCGGGTTGAAATCTGTTCCAATTGCCATCCCTTCTTCACAGGAAAGCAAAAATTTGTGGATACCGGTGGCCGGGTGGATCGTTTCAAACGAAAATACAATCTTTAAAATTAAACTGGAAAGCATGTGGCGGAAAACAGTCGCCACTAAAGCGTTGTGAAATGAAAACAGGCAAGGATTCTTGCCTGTTTTTTGGCCTGCCCACAATTGGCAGGGGCCGGGCATTGGCCCAGAGTAAAGGGGTGAAAAGCCATGTTTGACCGTTTGGAAGCCATAGAAGAACGCTATGAAGAGCTCAATCGCCTGTTGGCTGACCCATCTGTGGCCAACGATCACGATAAACTGCGCCAGTATGCCAAGGAACAGTCCGATCTGGAAGAGCGGGTACAATGCTATCGCCGCTACAAAGAGGTGGCCCGCCAGCTGGATGAGGCCCGTTCCATGCTTGAAGAGAAGCTGGACGATGAACTGAAAGAGATGGTGAAAGAGGAAATCCCCAAGCTCCCCTCTCACAAGGAAGAGTTGGCGCGTCAATTGAAAGTGCTGCTCCTACCGAAAGATCCCAATGACGAGAAAAACGTGATCGTGGAAATTAGAGGGGCAGCCGGAGGGGATGAAGCCGCCCTTTTCGCCGGTGACCTATATAAAATGTATACCCGCTATGCCGAGAGCCAGGGCTGGAAAACGGAAGTGATTGAAGCCCATCCCAATGATGTGGGCGGGTTTAAGGAAATTATTTTTACCATTATCGGTAAAGGAGCGTACAGCCGCTTAAAATATGAAAGCGGGGCTCATCGGGTTCAGCGGGTACCTATAACGGAATCAGGTGGCCGGATTCACACCTCCACCGCCACGGTGGCCGTTTTGCCTGAGGCGGAAGAGGTGGATGTTCAGATCGATGAAAAAGATATCCGGGTGGATGTGTTCTGTTCCAGTGGCCCAGGGGGGCAAAGTGTCAATACCACCCAATCAGCGGTACGGATTACCCACATTCCCACTGGCATTGTGGTCTCCTGCCAAGATGAAAAGTCCCAGCACAAAAACAAGGAGAAAGCGATGAAAATCTTACGGGCTCGCGTATACGACAAATATAGGCAGGAAGCGGAAGCGGAATATGCTTCCATTCGCAAATCGGCTGTGGGCACGGGTGACCGCAGTGAGCGGATCCGCACCTATAACTTTCCCCAAAGCCGGGTGACGGACCACCGCATCGGCCTCACCTTGCATAAGCTGGACGGCGTTTTAAACGGGGAGCTGGATGAAATTATTGATGCCCTGATTGTTGAAGAGCAGACCGCTTTTCTGGCGGCCCAGGAGGCTAAAGCCCAATAAATTAAGGCTTTTTACGGCCCTATATTAAAGCGTGTGGATGATGATGAACCGACGGTCAACTCAATTGAATACACCACGGGAAGCCCTGTCGTGGGCTTCTTCTTTATTGTCAAAAAATGGGTTGAATCCCAAAATAGCCCAATGGATGTTAATGACCCTTCTAGATCAGGATCAAAGCCGCTTTTGGGCTCATTTGGATGAGGCTCTCTCCCATGAGCAGGCCCACCTCTTTCAAGAGCAGATTGAACGCGTGTTGGAGGGAGAGCCATACCAGTATGTGATGGGCAGTGCCGACTTCTATGGGCGCACCTTCTTGGTTAACCCCGCTGTCTTGATTCCCCGCCCCGAGACGGAACGCCTGGTGGAAGAGGTGCTGCAGGCGATTGTGCCCCTCTTGGGACAAAAATCGTTACACCTCGTTGATGTGGGGACGGGCAGCGGCGCCATCGCCATTACCCTGGCCTTGGAGCTGGGCACCTGTGAGGCTGACCCTAACGCCTCCGGCCCGTTTCAACAGCTTAAAGGAGAATCAGGCGTTTACGTTTCCGCCGTAGATATATCTCAACCAGCACTGGAAGTGGCCCGGCGCAATGCGGAAAAGTGGGGGGCTAAAGTCACCTTTATGCACGGCGATCTGTTACAACCTTTCATCGCCCGAGGAGAGCAGGTGGATGTGATCGTCTCCAATCCCCCTTATATCGCCACCGCAGAAAAAGATCAGGTGGAGGAAAGGGTGCTTCGCCATGAGCCTCATCTGGCCCTGTTTGCCGGTGAAGACGGGCTCCATTATTATCGTGAGATTGTCAAACAGGCCAAAGAGGTTCTAAACCGGCCTGGCTTATTGGCTTTTGAAGTGGGGGCCTATCAGGCGGAGGCGGTTCGGGCCATCATCACCCAGGCGTATCCCCAGGCCAGGTGCCGCACTGTGCGGGACTTCCAGGGTTACCAGCGGGTGGTGCTGGCGAATATTGACTGATGCTGTCGCAAAAAATCCTCTGCCGGTCCGTTTAAAGCCTGTTCGTTTCGCCCAAGCTGGATAACGTGAAGCACTTATCCGGTGAGAGGGGAAACGAAATGAAGGAAAATTGGCAATTGATCCAAGACAAACACCCCCGTCTGAGCCACTCATTGAGCTGGGGGCTTCGTTTGGTTTTTGTTGCACTTATGTTGACTTTTCTGTTTAATTTTAGCTGGCAACAGGTTCAAGCGGTCAATACCGCAGTGGTGGTCCCCACTGAAATTCCCGATGAAGCGTTGCGCTTGCGCATACTAGCCCATAGCGACCGTCTGGAAGATCAATGGCTGAAAGAAAGGGTCCGGGATGAGGTGACCGGGCTGATCGCGGATTGGATGGCAGAGGCCCAAACGATTGAGGAAGCGCGGTCCATCTTAACGGAGCGGCTGCCTCAGTTAAACCAGGTGGTGGATCATATCGTTCGGGAAGCAGGGATGAACTACGGCTTTCAAATTGAATTTGGCCTGATCAATTTTCCCACCAAGCTATATGGCAACAAGCTTTATCCGGCCGGTGAGTATGAAGGGCTTTTGATTACCCTAGGAGCCGGACAAGGGGAAAATTGGTGGTGTGTCCTCTTTCCTCCCCTCTGTTTCGTCGATTTTGGCAGTGGAGAGGTGCTGGAAGAGCAAGCAGAACAGCCTGCCGACACCATCAAAACAGGGGATTTAGAAGAGGAAGAGGGGCAACACAATGGGCCCGAGGTGCGTTTCTTCCTGGTTGATCTCTTTTTAAAGATCAAAAGCTTTTTTCTCTAACCGGTGGCATAAAAACGATTCATTTACTGGAGAACTCTTGATAAAGAGGCATAGTTTATAGACGTGACAAAAGGAGAAGAGCCGCTATGGTGAGTCGATACACAACCCAGCTGTGGACAATTCCCACATTTGTGGACAACTCTGTGGATAACCTGGTTAATCATCCCCATATCCAGGCGGCTGCCCAACTGATTCAAAAACAGGAGACGGTGGCCTTTCCTACGGAAACGGTCTATGGACTGGGCGCTGATGCCTGTTCCAATGAGGCCGTTCACAAAATTTTTGAAGCTAAAGGCCGGCCTCAGGACAACCCTCTCATTGTTCACATTGCCAATCAGGATATGCTAGCGGGCCTTGTGGATAACTTTAGTGACGAAGCCAAGCAACTGATGGACCGCTTTTGGCCAGGCCCTTTAACCCTTGTGCTCCCGAAGGGGGATCGGGTTTGCAGCCGGGTCACGGCAGGCTTGGACAGTGTGGCCGTCCGCATGCCAGCCCATCCCGTTGCTCTAGCTTTGATCAAAGCCGCCAACACGCCCATTGCGGCCCCCAGTGCCAATCGGTCCGGCAAGCCGAGCCCCACCCGGGCGGAACATGTTTGGCGCGATTTAGCGGGGCGGATCGCAGCCATTTTGGATGGGGGAGAAACCAAGGTGGGGCTGGAATCTACGGTGCTAGACTTGACTGAAGAGCAGCCGGTGCTCTTAAGACCGGGAAGCATCACCTTGGAACAGCTGGAAGAGGTGCTGGGCCCGGTCCGCGTGGAGGCGGAACTTGTGGCGGAAGATCACCCGGTTGTAACGGATCAGATGGCCTTCAAACCCCGCTCCCCAGGTCAAAAGTATCGCCATTATGCACCGGAGGGAGAGCTTTGTCTCGTTTCGCTGGAAAAGGGGCTTGAACCGATGCGGCAGGCCATCAAACTTGCCTTGGAAAAAGACAGACGGGAAGGCTTAAAAACGGCCGTGCTCACCACCGATGATGGAGCTGCCGGGTATGATGCCGACCTGGTCATCTCCCTGGGGCCGCGCCAGCAGTTGGACCAGGTGGCCAGTCGGCTGTATGAGGCTTTGCATCAGGTGGACCAGGCAGGAATCGCCAAAATATATGCCGAAACATTTCCCGAAAACCAGGTGGGAAAGGCGATCATGAACCGGTTGAGAAAAGCAGCGGGGGGCAAGGTAATCATTCCCTAACGGAGGGCGTAGGATGACTAAACCGAAGATTTATACCATGAGCATAGGCAAAGTGTATCCCCTGTACGTGAAGAAGGCGGAGAAAAAAGGGCGCACCAAAGAAGAGGTGGATCAAATTATCCGTTGGTTAACCGGCTATGGTCAGGACCAATTGGAAGCGCACTTGGCCAACGAGACGGACTTGGAAACCTTCTTTCAGGAAGCGCCTCAGTTAAATCCTTCTCGGAAATTGATCACAGGGGTGATCTGTGGGGTTCGCGTGGAAACTATTGAAGACCCCATTATGCAGGAGATTCGTTATCAGTATAACGTTGCTGCTGGTGGTGGGCAGTGCTTATGTGCTGAACGAAACGTCCAAATCCCGCAGCTTTCAATTTTTTGGTGGTTTGGTGACTCAAGTGGCTACGTCCGAAAAAGTGGTGGCGCTCACCTTTGATGACGGCCCTGGCGTCCATACCGATGAGATCTTGCGCATCCTAGAAGAGCATAACGTTAAAGCCACGTTCTTTCTGACGGGGCGGGAAATAAAAGCGCATCGGGATAAGGCTCAAAAAATTGCCAAAGCGGGCCATCAAATCGGCAACCATTCCTACTCGCACCAGCGGATGGTGTTTAAATCGCCAACGTTTATTCGAATTGTAAACTATGTGCGAGAAAGGATTGAACCCGGCTCCATTATTTTGCTGCACGTCATGTATGAAAGCCGAACCGCATCCCTTAAAGCAGTGGAAGGCATCATCACCGCTTTAAAACAGGAAGGCTATTTTTTTGTGACCGTATCTGAGCTGTTAAGCTATCAGGAGGAAAGCCCGTTGCCCACGAAGCCCTAAACGGTTTGGATCCCTTGTTCCGCCATCAAATTCAGCCAGGTTGTACTTTTTTGTCCCACGCCTGCATATGCTGGAAGGGACAAGGGGGAGAGACCGTGCTGGAATGGATCAGTTGGGGAGAGCTGTTAACCTTGACGCTCTTGGCTTTAGCCTTGGGAATGGATGCCTTTTCTTTATCGTTGGGGCTTGGCTTTGGCGGCCTGTCCATGAAAATGACGATGGCCATCGCTGTTTTAAATGGCCTTTTCCATATTGTTATGCCTGTGTTAGGGATGGCTGCAGGCCGTTTTATCGGTGAGTTTATCGGCCAGATGGCGGTCGTGGCCGGCGGCGCTTTGCTGATCACCTTTGGGTTAAACATGATTTACAATTCCCTTTTTGGCCTTAAAGAATCCACCTTTCACTTGAGCCGTTCCCGGTACGGTCTTTTTCTTTTTTCCCTCAGCGTCAGTTTGGATAGCTTTTCCGTAGGTTTGTCGCTAGGGATGTTTGCCATCATCACCTGGGTCGCCATCTTCCTCTTTGGCCTCTTCAGCCTGCTTTTAACCTGGCTGGGACTGGTGTTGGGAGGCCGCTTTGGAGAGTGGATGGGCCCTTATAGTGAAGCGGTGGGTGGCTTGATCTTATTTGCTTTTGGGCTTAAGTTTTTGTTTTAATAGAAAAGGGAAGAATGAGAACGAGAATCCCCTATGCCGGGGCGAAGGAGGGGAATGGTATGAAGCACATTCTTTTCGTTTGTACGGGAAACACCTGCCGCAGTCCCATGGCGGAGTACCTTTTAAAGGCTAAAGCAGATAAACAGTTTGAGGTTCGCTCAGCCGGCCTGGCTGCCCTGCCCGGTCAGGACGCCAATGAGCACGTGATCCAGCTGCTGGCGGCGAGAGGGATCGAGGTGAAGCATGAGGCTCAGCCCATATCAGATGAACTGATGGAGTGGGCCGATCTGGTGCTCACCATGACCCACAGTCAGGCCCTGGCTTTAAAAGAGCGTTTTCCTCAGCATGCCGATCAAATTTCCCCCCTTATCGCTTATGTGGATCCCGAGGAAAAAGAGATTGATATTGATGACCCTTTTGGTGCTGATCGACAAGTATATGAAAACACCTTGCGGCAAATTGAAGGTTGGCTGGACCGGCTGGTAGACAAAGAATCCTCCGAATCACAGCGTTGACCGATTGTCCATACATTGTCACAAAATGATACCGTACTTGGCAGGGACTCGCCTTTTCATGCTGAATGGTATAGGTAAGGAGTCCCATTTTTGTGATAAGGAGGCCAGCCGTATGGAAGAAAAACAGGTCAAAAGTCGCTATTCTTTTAGTCTTCAAAAGAAAATGGTGGTGGGCGTCATCATTCTTGCCTTGATCACCTATGGTTGCAGCGCTTTTTTTATTTTCGTCGTGAGCGACTACGTCGATAGCATCAGCGATGTCTCCTTTACCCTGATTATTTTTGGATTGGGCGTGATTTGGTCGGGCATTTTAGGCTATTTTGCAGCCAAACGCATCTCCCGCCCCATCCGGGCTTTGGCCCAGTCGATGCAAACAGCAGCCAGGGGCGATTTAAGGGTTAAATTTTCAGGCTATCAATCCGATGATGAGATCAAAGATCTGGGGAATTCCTTTAACCAGATGGTGGATCAACTGAGGGGCATGGTGAATGATATTGCCACCCATTTTGAAGAAACCCACCTGCATGTTAAGGAGCTTTCCCAGGCTTCCGAGTCGACGGCTGAGCAGGCGGAGTCCATCGCCAGCACCATTGAAGATATCGCCCGGGGAGCTGAACAGTCGGCCGCCAGTGTGCAATCCACGGTGGAGGCGGTGGAATCGGTGACCCACATGGCCGTTGAGGTGGACCGTTACGCAGGTGAAGCCCGTCGTCTGGCGGAAGAGATGATGCAGGAGCTTGCCCAAAGCCGCCAGGTGATCAAAACATTGCTGGAAGGATTGGGCCAGCTGGTTGAAGTGAATCAGGAGTCCCTGGACGAAGTGGTGGCCCTCCAGCGGGAGGCGGATCAGATTGGTGAGATTACTAACATGGTGGGCGAAATTGCGGAACAGACCAATCTGTTGGCTTTAAATGCCTCCATTGAAGCAGCGCGGGCGGGTGAAAACGGACGTGGTTTTGCCGTGGTGGCCCATGAAATTCGTCAGTTGGCTGATCAAAGTCGGGAGGCCGTGGATAATATAAAAGCGATGACTGAGCGCATCCACCAAGGGGTGGATCATGTGGTGAGTCGCATCAATGAACAGGTTAAAGCGACAGAAGCGGAGGCCGCCAAGGGAGAAGAGACCACGCAAGCCTTAGAGGCGGTTGGTCGTTCCATGCATAACGTGGTAGAGGCTGTGCAGGCCATTTCCCGTTTGGCCAGCCAGCAGACCAAGGCGATGCAAACCACCCTGGAGGAAGCCCAAGGCGTGGCCGCTGTTAGCCAGCAAACCTCGGCCGGGACCCAACAGGTGGCCGCCAATGTGGAGGAGCAAACGGCGGTGACGGAAGAGATTGCGGCCAGCGCAGCTATCTTGGAGGAGAAAGCCAAATTATTACATGGCAAAATCGGCCGTTTTACCCTGTAAAGGTTGGAATACAATGTATTATAATATCTTAATAAAGTTGGTCAGCTTTAAACCCACGTTTAGCTTGGAAAGGAAGAACGGGATTGAAAATTGCGATTGGTTCGGACCATGGTGGCTACCATTTAAAAGAAGCCATCAAAAAAGTGGTGTTGGAATTAGGCCATGAGGTGGATGATTTTGGCTGTCACGGGGCGGAATCGGTGGATTATCCCGATTATGCTGGCCCTGTGGCCCAGAAGGTGGCCACGGGGGAATATGACCGCGGCATTTTGATTTGCGGAACAGGGATTGGCATGTCCATTGCGGCCAACAAGGTGGCTGGCATCCGCTGCGCCTTGGTTCATGATCCGTACAGCGCCAAGATGACCCGTCTGCACAATGACAGTAACGTTTTAGCCTTGGGAGAGCGGGTGATTGGACCGGCTTTGGCCGAAGAGATTGTTAAAATTTGGCTGGACACGCCTTTTGAGGGAGGGCGGCACACCCGACGCTTGCAAAAACTGGATGCCTTAGAAGGAGCGAGGGGAGAGAAGCCCGTTGACCACTGCCATCTATGAGCAGACTGCAGAGGCGCTAGAAGATTTGATTGAACAATTTCCTTTAGGCGATGAGCATCTCCTGGTGGTGGGCGTCAGTACCAGTGAGGTGGCTGGCTTTAAAATCGGCACTCAAGGTAGCCAAGATGTGGCCAAACAGATCTTTGAGGCGATCCATCACCTTCAGCAAAAAAGGGGTTTTCACGTGGCTTACCAATGCTGTGAGCACCTTAACCGGGCCTTGGTGGTCAGAAAGCCCACTGTGAAAGCCTTTGGCTTGGAGGAAGTGACGGTGGTTCCCGTTCCTGAAGCGGGTGGGTCTATGGCCGCCCATGCTTATCAAAGCTGGCCCGATGCGGTGGTGGTGGAAGCGGTCAAAGCCCATGCCGGCCTCGATATTGGGGACACCTTCATTGGCATGCATTTAAAACCGGTGGTTGTCCCCGTTCGGAGCCGCATCAAGCAGATTGGAGCGGCCCACCTCACCATGGCTAAAACGCGTCCCAAGCTGATCGGTGGCTCCCGAGCCGTTTATGAATCCACAAGAGGAAATTGGTGATTGAATTACCGATCTGATTTGGTATAGTAGTTAAACATGATGGACTCGTCCAATTCAATCTTGATATAGGAAGGGGTAAAACGATGGAACACTTGCACCGGGAAGATCCGGAACTTTTTGAGGCGATGCAAAATGAACTGGGACGCCAGCGGTCTAAAATTGAGTTGATTGCCTCGGAAAACTTCGTCAGCCGGGCGGTCTTGGAAGCCATGGGCAGCGTCTTAACCAACAAATATGCCGAGGGGTATCCGGGCCGTCGCTACTATGGTGGCTGTGAACATGTTGACGTGGTGGAAGAGCTGGCTAGAGAGCGGGTTAAGAAACTGTTTGGTGCGGAACATGCCAATGTGCAGCCTCATTCAGGGGCCCAGGCCAACATGGCCGTTTATATGGCGGTCTTAAAGCCAGGGGATACGGTATTGGGCATGAATCTGGCCCACGGGGGGCATCTCACCCATGGCAGTCCGGTTAACTTCTCCGGTCGCCTGTACAATTTTGTCGATTATGGAGTTGATCCTGAAACGGAACGGATTGACTACGACCAAGTGTTTGAGCAGGCTGAACAACACCGCCCCAAATTGATCGTGGCCGGTGCAAGTGCCTATCCGCGGGTGATTGATTTTGCCCGCCTCCGGGAGATTGCCGATCAGGTGGGGGCCCTTTTAATGGTGGATATGGCTCACATTGCCGGTTTGGTGGCTACGGGACACCATCCTTCACCTGTTCCTCACGCCCATTTTGTCACCTCCACCACCCACAAAACGCTGCGCGGTCCTCGGGGTGGGCTCATTTTATGTCAGGAACAGTTTGCCAAGGATATTGATAAGTCCGTTTTCCCCGGGATGCAGGGTGGCCCGCTGATGCATATTATTGCGGCTAAGGCGGTTGCCTTTAAAGAGGCTTTACAGCCTGAGTTTAAAGCTTATTCCCAGGCGATCGTGGATAATGCCCGCACTTTGGCGGACGGGCTAAAGGCCAGGGGATTAAGGCTGGTTTCCGGCGGCACGGATAACCATCTGATCTTGGTGGACGTGCGCAACCTGGGCTTAACAGGAAAAGAGGCGGAGCACCTGCTGGATGAAGTGGGCATCACCTGCAATAAGAACGCTATACCCTATGACCCCGAAAGTCCGTTTGTCACCAGCGGCATTCGCATCGGCACGCCGGCTGTCACCACCCGTGGATTTGATACCGAAGCGATGGAAGAAGTGGCTGACCTGATCGCCCTGGTGCTAAAACATCCTGGAGATGAAGAGAAAAAGGCTGAGGCTCGCCGGCGCGTTCAGCAGTTGACCGAACGCTTTCCGCTTTATCCGGATCTATAAGCCGCCAGGTGAAAAAAAGCTAGGAAGGGGATAGCGTGGGAAAATTATATGTGCTTGACCATCCGTTAATTCAACATAAATTAACCTTTATCCGGGACAAGCGGACCGGAACCAAAGAGTTTAGGGAACTGGTGGATGAAGTGGCCATGCTGATGGCTTATGAAATCACCAGAGACATGCCCCTGAAGCAGGTGGAAGTGGAAACACCTGTGGCCCGCTGCCAGTCCTACATCCTTTCAGGTAAAAAGATCGGCCTGGTGCCCATCTTGCGGGCCGGCCTAGGGATGGTGGAGGGCATTTTAAAGCTGATTCCAGCGGCCAAGGTGGGCCATATTGGTGTTTATAGGGACCCTGAAACGCTGGAGCCGGTTGAATATTATCTTAAGCTTCCCTCCGATATCAAAGAGAGGGAACTGATTGTGATTGACCCCATGTTAGCCACGGGAGGCTCAGCGGCCGCAGCCATCTCGGCCCTGAAAAAGAGGGGGGCTGTTCAAATCAAACTGATGTGTCTGGTGGCCGCTCCGGAAGGGGTTAAACGCATCGAGACGGAACATCCTGAAGTGGACATTTATGCCGCCTGTGTGGACGAATGCTTAAATGAGAAAGGATATATTGTTCCTGGCTTAGGTGATGCTGGGGATCGCCTGTTTGGCACCAAGTAAGACGGGCAGCTGATCATGTCGAAGAAGGAGAAGCAGAATGGCAAAAATTAAAGTGATGGCCATTTTTGGAACAAGGCCAGAAGCAATCAAAATGGCTCCCCTTGTCCATGAATTGCGTAAATATCCTGAGGATATTGAAGCCCAAGTGACGGTGACCGCCCAGCACCGGGAGATGCTGGATCAGGTTCTGCGCCTGTTTCAGATTGAACCGGATTACGATTTAAACATTATGCAAGAGCGACAAACCTTAACCGATGTGACGGTCCGGGCATTGACCGGGCTGGAAGATGTGATTAAGAAAGCCCGGCCCGATATCATTCTGGTCCATGGAGATACCACCACCACCTTTGTGGCCAGCCTAGCCGCTTTTTACAATCAGATCGCCATCGGTCATGTGGAGGCGGGCTTGCGCACTTATCGTAAAGATTCGCCTTTTCCCGAAGAGATGAACCGGCAGCTCACCGGCGTGATGGCTGACCTTCATTTTGCGCCTACCCGCCGGGCCGCCCTCAATCTTCTCCAGGAACATAAGACTGAAGAAACGATTTATATTACAGGAAATACGGCCATTGATGCTTTAAAGACCACGGTGCGTCAGGATTATACCCACCCGATCCTAAAGAGGCTCGGCTCATCCCGTTTGGTGTTGATGACGGCCCACCGGAGGGAAAACTGGGGGCAGCCCATGGAAAATATTTTTAGAGCTGTGCGCCGTCTAGTGGATGATGTGGAGGATATTCAGGTGGTTTATCCGGTCCATTTAAACCCCAGGGTCCAGGAGCCGGCCCATGCTATTTTAGGTGGCCACGAACGGATTCATTTGATCGATCCCCTAGACGTTTTAGATTTTCATAATTTTGCCGCCCGCTCCTATCTCATTTTGACCGACTCGGGAGGCATTCAGGAAGAAGCGCCGTCTCTAGGGGTACCTGTTCTGGTGCTCAGGGATACCACCGAGCGACCGGAAGGGGTGGAAGCTGGCACCCTGAAGCTGGCCGGTACACAGGAGGATGCGGTCTACCGCCTGGCCCATCAGTTGTTAACGAACGAGCGTCTTCATCAGGAGATGGCCCGCGCGTCCAATCCGTATGGGGATGGTGAAGCCTCCCGGCGGATTGTAGAGGCCATTTTGCATTATTTTGGCCGGCGCGCTCAACCACCGGCCCCTTTTGGAAATTAAGCTTGTCTGCCAATGGAGAGGGGATGAAACCGGGGGAAAGGGGATGGAGGATGCAAGGCTTAAAAGTGTTGGTTGCCGATGATGATCCCAACGTGCGAGAGATTATCCGTCTCTATTTTCAGGAGCATCATCTGGAAGTGATTGAGGCTGCCAATGGCGAAGAGGCGGTTCATCTGGCCGAAAAAGAAGCTCCGGACGTGATCATCCTTGATGTGATGATGCCCGGCATGGATGGTTATGATGTCACCCGGGAGCTGAGGGCAAAAACGGATGTGCCCATTATTATGCTCACAGCCAAAGGGAGTGAGCTGGATCGGGTGTTAGGTCTGGAGCTGGGGGCAGATGATTATGTGACCAAACCCTTTAGTCCCCGGGAACTGGTGGCCCGAATCAAAGCGATCTTGCGTCGCATCAACAGGGAGAAGGGTCACCTGGATCAGGAGGAGTCGTTACACGCAGAGGAGAAAACCGTGTATACTTACGGCCCGTTGAAGGTGGATCGACAACGCCGCGAAGTGACGGTCAATGGCCAACCGGTGGAACTGCGCCCCAAGGAGTTTGACCTGTTGGCCTTTATGGTCAGTCATGCCGGCCAGGCATTAAGCCGAGAACAGTTTTTGGAGCACGTTTGGGGTTATGATTATTACGGCGATACGCGCACCGTTGATGCCCATGTGAAAAAACTGCGTCAAAAACTGGGGCGCCATGGCTTGGAATGTATTCATACCGTTTGGGGTGTTGGCTACCGTTTTGAGCTGTACGACGAATCTCAGGAGGAAAAGGGTTTTGGGCCGGGAGAAGATTCCTCGTTAAGGGACCGGTCTGGGGAAGAAGGAGAAGGGGATGAGTAACTGGTTTGGCACAAGCCTGTTCCGCAGGCTTTTAATCAGTTATTTGGTCACCGTGATTTTGGGATTGGGCCTGATGGGCACCGTCATCTCCATTTTAACCACCAATTATATTACCGATTCCAAATTGGATGAGATGTTGCGTCAGGCGCGACGGGTCAACGTCGCCATCCAAAATTACAGCCAGGTGTCGGAGGAAATGAAAGAAACCCTGGCTTTTCTCGATGCCTCATTTAACACGCGCATCTGGGTGTTTGACGAAACAGGCAAAATTATTGCCAGTTCCACACCGGACGAGGTGTTTGTGGGGCGGGAAATGTCTTCCGAAATTGTTCAGCAGGTGTTAAATGGTCAGGATGTGATCAAAGACCTGAACGTGGAAGGTCTGAGTGAGCCCATGATGTCCGTCATTGTGCCCTGGGGCGAAGAAAATCAGCTTTATGGCGGCATTGTGCTTTATTCTCCCATCAAGGGGATTGAAGCCACCTCCCGCCACTTAAGGGAAACGGTGCTATGGGCCATGCTGTTTGCCGTGACCGTCACCACCGTGATGGTATCCTACCTGTCTTGGACCATCTCGCGCCCCTTGCGCCGGGTGGAACAGGCGGCCAACGAGATTGCCCTGGGCAATTACAGCATGCGGGTGGAAACCCACTCCGCCGATGAGATTGGTGAATTGGTTAAAAGTTTTAACCGCATGGCTGAGAAACTGGAACAGGCTGAGCAGGAGAGGCGCTTGCAGGATCAGAAACGGGATGAATTTTTAGCCAACATCTCCCATGAACTAAGGACACCGCTGACGGCGATGCAAGGTTTTCTGGAAGCGTTGCAGGATGGGTTGGTGCAGGATGAGGCTTCCCGCAGGCGCTATTATGATGTGATGTATCGGGAAACCATGCACCTCAATCACCTGATTGAGGATATGATGGACCTGATTAAACTGGAAAAAGGGGATATCAAGCTGAACCGTTATCAGGTTCATGTGGGTGAGCTGGTGGATAAGGTGGTCTTTCTGTTGGAAAGTCAGGCCGAAGAAAAGGGCAATGTCATTGAGGTGATCGAACAGCCTGATCTGCCTCCCATCTGGGCGGACCCTTGGCGTTTGGAACAAATCTTAAACAACTTGTTAACCAATGCCATTAAGTTTACGGAGCAGGGTCGCATCACCATCACCCTTGAGGCCGATGGGCACACGATGAAGATCGGGGTGGCCGACAATGGCATCGGCATTCCTTCCCATGATTTGCCCAAGATCTGGGACCGTTTCTTTAAGGTGAATCGGGTGCGTTCCAAGGGAGAGGGAGGAACGGGCCTGGGTTTATCCATTGTGAAGGAATTGGTGGAACAGCATGGGGGTTCGGTTCATGTGGAGAGTGAAGTGGGTAAGGGGTCCCGCTTTACCGTGGAGCTGCCCATCAGTCCTGAAGAGAGTGGGTAAACAAAGAACGTCTGTCAAAAAAACAATCGAATTCTTCTGTTTACAAAAGGCGTCCAATCGGCTCCTTCCATGGGGAGGCTTGCTTTGGACGTTCTTTCTTTTTTCAAGCTTTGGTTACAAATGGTCACAATTTGATAACCCTTTGATCATTTTTGTCCTCTATACTTTAAGCTAGACAAGATCGGTTTGATCTTGTTTATTTCACAAAAGGGGGATGAAGGCGATGTTAAAAAGATTGCTCCTTGGTTTAATCTTAACATCGGCTTTACTGGTAGGTTGCTCTTCTGACGGTGAGGGTACTGATGTAGATCAGCCCGCAGGGGGCAATGACGCACCTGCTCAAGAAACACCTGCTGAAGATGAAGCTCAATCCTAAGTAGCTCTTAGCCAGAAGTGGATGGCTGACCGTTTGAAGATCTTGACAGACGCTATTTGGGAATATGTGAGGCAAGATAAGAAGGCTGTCTAGGCGAGAGAGAACACTTTGCCGGACAGCTATTTTTTTTGTGATCAGCAATTGTGACGTTTATATGAACAAACACTCGGGCATCTTCTAGCGCACAGGGCCTCTGATTGACAAACGATAACCAGTATTATACGATAGAACTTGGCAAAAGACGAGCCCCGGTGATCGGAGGATAATAAAGCATGTCTGCACCTTCGCCGTTTAAAACCCTAACAACGGCCGGCTTGATTGGCCTCGATCTGGCCGTCTGTGTACTGATTGGAGCCTGGTTGGGTCGCAAGGCCGATGGCTGGTTAGGAACGGCTCCCTTTTTACTGATCGTCGGTTTGATGATCGGTCTGGTGGCAGGCATCCTTAGTATTATCCCCGTCATTCGGAAGCTGTTATGAAAAGTGGGCGTTGGACATGATGGTGGAAACAATCAAAAGTGTGCAGCGCGTCACCATTTTTTGTTTTTCCGCAATGGCTGTCCTTGTAGCGGGCTGGTTGATCACGTTAAATCAGATTTTAGCCGGATTAGGCCTAGGCCTTTTGCTGGGCTGGTTTATTTTGCTTCATTTAGCTTGGCGTGTGGCTCGCTTTATGCAGCTAGCCACACCTGGGAAGCGTCGCCCACGCTTGGGCAGCTTGACCCGCCTGGCCATTGCCGGGTTGGGGGGCGTGATTGCCGTTACATATCCGGAACATGTTCACTATTTAGGTCTAGTGGTGGGCCTGATGCTGCCTTTGGTTTTTGTATATGGTGATGCCCTAGTGGTGCATCTTAAAAACCGAACATAAGAAAGGGGTGAAAGCGGAGGATGGAGTACAAAGAACCCACCTTTGTTTTGTTTGGTTTGAAGTTTAGCTGGACCATTGTGATCATGGTGACCATCACAGCTGTGATCACCTTTGTCATCGCCTATCTTGGTGCGCGCCAGGCGCAGACAGGCAAGCCCACCGGCATGCAAAATTTTATGGAATGGATCATTGATTTTATCCGTAATCTAACAGGCAGCGTCATGCAATATAGAAGCAATCAGTTGATCATGCTGGCCCTCACGTTTATCATGTTTATCTTTGTGGGCAACATGCTCAGCATTCCCTTTAAAATTACCACCACCAACGATTATGTGTTATGGAAAGCTCCCACCTCTGATCCACACGTCACCCTCACCTTGTCCTTAACTGTTATTGTCCTTTCTAACATTGTGGGTGTTCGGGTCGTAGGTGTAAAAGAATATATTCTTCATTTTATCAAGCCGTTGTGGCAATTGCCCCTACATATTATTGAGGAATTTGCCAAAACCCTTACCCTAGGGTTGCGACTCTTTGGGAACATTTTCGCCAAGGAAACCCTGGCTGGTCTTCTTTCCTCTGTAGGTGGTGCCAGCGTTCTGGGTGCGGTGCTGGTGGCTGTTCCCACCATAGCATGGCAAGCGTTTGGGATCTTTGTTGGGGCAATTCAGGCTTTTGTCTTTACCATTTTGACACTGTCCTATATCGGTACTAAAATTGAGACTGATCATTAATCCAAATTTTGTTATATATCGATCATTTTCTCTTTTAATTTTTTCTAATTTTGAAAGGAGGACCCTTTAATGGATATTGGAGTATTAGCAGCTGCCATTGCTGCCGGATTGGCTGCCTTGGGAGCAGGGATTGGAGTATCAGTGATTGTGGGGAGCACTTTGATGGGGATTGCCCGTCAGCCCGAGTCCCGTGGTATTTTGCAAACCACCATGTTTATAGGCGTCGGCCTGGTGGAAGCCCTGCCCATTATTGCCATCGTGATTGCCTTTATAGCTTTGGGGCGTTAACCATCCAGACCTGGACGTTAACGAACCCGTCTGTAGTGGCGAGGCCATAGCTGGTCTTCGCCTTTCCTGTGTATATGAGTCTTGAGGGGAGTGACAAGTATGGAATTGGGCACCATCCGCTGGGGCGATATGCTTTTCTCATTGGTGATGTTTATCATCCTTTTTCTGCTGCTGCGCAAATACGCCTTTGGCCCCTTGATGGGCGTGATGGAGAAACGGGCTCGCCAGATAGAAGACGATCTGGAGAATGCCAAACAAAATCGCCTGGAAGCAGAGAAACTCTTGGAAGAGCAGCGGGCCGAGCTTGCCCAAGCCAGACAGGAGGCCAAAGCGATAATAGATAATGCCCGCACCACCAGCGAAAAGCAAGCGGAAGAGATCATTCAGGCCGCTCGGGAAGAAGTGGAGCAATATAAGCAGGTGGCCCGTCAAGAAATTGAACGGGAGAGGGAGAAAGCGATTGAGGCGCTGCGCCGTGAAGTGGGACAACTCTCCGTTCTTCTAGCCAGCAAAGTGATCCAAACGGAATTGGACGAAAAGCGCCATGAAAAATTAATCAATGATTATCTGGAAGAGGTAGGCAAGAAGAAATGGCTGCAGTAGCAAAGCGATACGCAAAAGCGTTGTTTGAAGTAGCCAGAGAGCGTGGGGAACTGGATCAGGCGGCCCGGGACTTAAGCAGGCTTGCCTCCATGCTGAAAGAGCATGCCGATCTGGCTCAGTTTTTACATCATCCCGTTGTGCCCAAACAAGCGAAACAAGAGCTTCTAAAGCAGGTGTTCCAAGGTGAACTTTCCCCAGGTGTATACCGATTGGTTCAAATTTTAATTGAGCGGGATCGCTTGAAAGAGCTGGACCGTGTGGCCCAGGCCTATGTGGAAGAAGTAAATAAAGAACGCGGGTTAGTCGAAGCGATTGTTTCGACTGCTGTGCCATTAACAGAGGATCAACAGGAACACCTGAAGCAGACCCTGGCGAAATTGACGGCAAAAGAAGTCCACCTGATCTCCGAGGTGAACCCAGAGATGCTGGGTGGCATGACGGTAAAGATCGGCGACATCATTTTTGACGGCAGCTTGAAAAACAAATTATCCCGATTTGAACATATATTGGCGTCTGCCAAAAGCTAGAGGATTGGGGTGAAGGTGATGAGCATTAGACCTGAAGAGATCAGCGCGTTAATAAAGAAACAGATTGAAAATTACGAAGTGGATTTAGAAGTTGTTGAAGTGGGCACAGTGATCAACGTTGGGGATGGGATTGCCCGGGCCCATGGTTTGGCCAATGTGATGGCCGGTGAGCTGCTTGAATTTGAAAACGGCGTCATGGGCATGGCCCAAAACTTGGAAGAAGATAACGTGGGGATCGTTGTATTAGGTCCCTACACAGAGATTAAAGAAGGGACCCAGGTGAAGCGAACCGGCCGTATCATGGAGGTACCCGTAGGAGAAGCCCTGCTCGGCCGAGTGGTCAATCCTCTGGGACAGCCGTTGGATGGCCGTGGCCCCATCGAAACCTCTGAATATCGCCCTGTTGAAACCCGGGCGCCAGGGGTGATGGATCGTAAATCGGTTCATGAGCCGCTTCAAACGGGGATTAAGGCGATCGACTCCATGATTCCCATTGGTCGCGGTCAGCGGGAATTGATCATCGGTGACCGGCAAACCGGGAAAACCACCATTGCCATTGATACCATCATCAACCAAAAAGGAAAAGATGTGTACTGCATCTATGTCGCCATCGGTCAGAAGCAGTCTACCGTGGCTGGAGTCGTGGAGAAATTGCGCCGTCACGGTGCCTTGGACTACACCATCATCGTGACCGCTTCCGCCTCAGAACCGGCCCCGCTTCTCTATTTGGCACCCTATGCCGGCTGTGCCATGGGTGAATACTTCATGTATAAGGGTAAACATGCCCTGGTCATTTATGACGACTTGTCCAAACAGGCTGCCGCTTATCGGGAACTTTCCTTGCTGCTCAGACGCCCGCCTGGACGGGAAGCTTATCCCGGCGACGTCTTTTACCTCCACTCCCGTCTCTTGGAGCGTGCGGCCAAGTTGAGCGACGAAAAGGGAGGAGGCTCCCTCACCGCATTACCCTTTATTGAAACGCAGGCCGGTGACGTGTCCGCCTATATTCCCACCAACGTGATCTCCATCACCGACGGACAGATTTTCCTGGAATCTGACCTGTTCTACTCTGGCGTGCGGCCAGCGGTGAACGTCGGGATCTCCGTCTCCCGGGTAGGGGGAAGCGCTCAGATTAAGGCCATGAAAAAAGTGGCGGGTACCTTGCGTCTGGACCTGGCTCAGTACCGGGAACTGCAGGCTTTTGCCCAGTTTGGTTCAGACTTGGATAAGGCGACGCAAGCCCGACTCAACCGGGGCCAGCGCACCGTGGAGCTGTTAAAACAGGATGAAAACCAGCCCATGCCGGTGGAGGAACAGGTGGTGGCCATCTATGCCGTCACCAGAGGCTTCATGGATGACATTCCCGTCAGTGACGTGCGTCGCTTTGAAGCGGAGCTGTTAAGCTATATGCGCGCCAATAAAAAAGAACTGTTGGATCATATCGTCCAGACCGGCGAGTTGCCAGATGAAAAAGCCTTAAACGAAGCCATTGAAACCTTTAAGAAAGGCTTTCAGCCATCAGCGTAACCAAATCTGTTAAGGGGGTGCATCTCCCGTGCAAGGCATGAAGGAAATCAAGCGCCGGATTCGCTCGGTCACCAACACCCGCCAGATCACCAAAGCGATGGAGATGGTGGCGGCGGCCAAGTTGCGGCGAGCCCAAGAAGCAGCGGAAAATGCCCGGCCCTATGCCGACAAAATTAAGGAAGTGATTTCCAGCATCGCTGCAGGAACCCGGGATTTTTCCCATCCCATGCTGGAAACTCGCCCGGTGAAGAAAACGGGCTATCTCGTCATCACTTCCGACCGGGGGTTGGCTGGACCGTATAACTCCAACCTGCTGCGTTTGGTGACCCAAACCTTAAAAGAACGGCATGCTTCCCAGGATGAATATGTCTTGTTTGTCTTGGGGCGCAAAGGAAGAGACTTTCTTCTGAAACGGGACTACCCCGTCATCGAAGCGGTGATCGGTCTTTCCGACACGCCGTCGCCGGAGGAGATTAAAACCATCTCCACCAAAGCGATCTCCATGTTTGCTGATCAAACCGTTGATAAGCTGGTGATCTTCTACAACCAGTTTGTCAGTCCCCTGGTTCAGACACCGGTGGAAAAACAGCTTTTGCCTCTGGCTTCTGAAGAGGTGTTGAGCGGACCGGTCAGCGTCTACGATTATGAACCGGACAGTGAAACGGTTTTGGAAGTGCTTTTGCCCAAATACGCCGAAACCTTAATCTACAGCGCATTGCTTGACGCCAAAGCGAGCGAATTTGGCGCCCGGATGACGGCCATGGGCAATGCGACGGATAACGCCACCGAAATGATTGAAACCTTAACATTGCAATATAACCGCGCCCGTCAAGCCTCCATTACACAGGAGATTGCTGAAATTGTGGCTGGTGCCAATGCATTAAGTTAGGTGCAAGGAGGGAAAAGTGTGAATAAAGGACGAGTCATCCAAGTGATGGGACCGGTTGTTGACATTAAATTTGAAAGCGGACAACTGCCCCAAATTTATAACGCCATCACCATTGAGCGTCCCCAGGGGGGCACCCTGACTGTGGAAGCCGCTGTCCATCTGGGGGATAACGTGGTCCGCTGCGTCGCCATGGATTCCACCGACGGATTGATCAGGGGCCTGGAGGCCGTTGACACGGGAGCCCCCATCTCTGTTCCCGTGGGGAAAGCCACATTGGGCCGTGTCTTTAACGTATTGGGTGAACCCATTGATGAGGGTGGGGAGGTTAAGGCAGAGGAACGACATCCCATCCATCGTCCAGCCCCTGAATTTGAAGAGTTGTCCACCGCCGATGAGATCCTGGAAACGGGAATTAAGGTGATTGACCTCTTGGCGCCCTATGCCAAGGGCGGTAAGATCGGTCTCTTTGGCGGTGCCGGCGTAGGAAAAACGGTTTTGATTCAGGAACTGATTAACAACGTCGCCCAAGAACACGGCGGGTTGTCCGTGTTTGCCGGTGTAGGTGAACGGACCCGGGAAGGTAACGACCTGTACTATGAGATGAAAGATAGCGGCGTTATTGACAAAACCTCCATGGTATTCGGCCAGATGAATGAGCCGCCTGGCGCCCGTCTCAGAGTGGCCTTAACCGGCTTAACCATGGCGGAATACTTCCGGGATAGGGAAGGACAAGATGTGTTGCTCTTTATCGATAACATCTTCCGCTTCACCCAGGCTGGTTCTGAAGTGAGTGCTTTGTTGGGCCGCATGCCTTCCGCGGTAGGTTATCAACCTACTCTGGCTACTGAAATGGGTCAATTGCAGGAGCGCATCACCTCCACCAAAAAAGGGTCCATCACTTCCATTCAGGCGATCTACGTCCCTGCTGACGACTACACCGACCCTGCTCCGGCCACCACCTTTGCTCACCTGGATGCTACCACCAACTTGGAGCGGAAACTGGCCGAAATGGGGATTTATCCAGCCGTTGACCCACTGGCTTCCACGTCCCGTATTTTGTCCCCCGCAGTCGTGGGTGAAGAGCACTATCAGGTGGCTCGGGGCGTTCAGCAGGTGTTGCAGCGTTATAACGAGCTGCAGGACATTATCGCCATCCTGGGAATGGACGAGTTGAGCGATGAGGATAAATTGACCGTTGCCCGTGCCCGTAAAATTCAACGTTTCCTGTCCCAGCCCTTCCATGTGGCTGAACAGTTTACCGGCATGCCTGGTAAATATGTGCCAGTAAAAGAAACCGTGCGGGGCTTCAAAGAGATTTTGGAAGGCAAACATGATGATCTGCCTGAAGACGCCTTCTACATGGTGGGAACCATTGATGAGGCGGTTGAAAGAGCGAAAAATCTGTAATGCCCTGAATAGGGAGGATTAAATCATGGCCATGGTTCAAGTGGAAATCGTCACGCCCCAGCGTAAAGTGTTTCAGGGCGAAGTGGATATTTTGATCGCCCGCGGAGTGGAAGGGGAACTAGGGGTGATGGCTGGACACGCCCCCCTGGTTACCCCTCTTAAAACAGCTCCCATTCGCCTCAAACGGGGTAATGAGGAGACGCTCATTGCCGTCAGCGGCGGCTTTTTGGAAGTACGCCCCGAAAAGGTAAACGTGTTGGCGGATACGGCTGAATTGCCGGAGGAGATCGATGTCGAACAGGCCAAGCAAGCCAAAACCACCCATGAGAACGCTTTGGCTGGTTTGAATAAAAATGACCCCGACTATTCAATTCACAAACAGGCCCTAGAGCTGGCCGAAGTGCGCCTGCAGGTGGCTGAAAAAGGCAGGAAATCAATGTAAAAGAAGGCTGTCCCAAAAGGTTTTCAATAACCTTGTTGGGCAGCCTTTTCGCGTCTAAACAGACGATGGCGATAGCCAGGTTAGACAGCTTAAGTCCCATTTGTTATAATGGAAACGATATGGAGGGGAATTCTGGATATGGACTTTTTTCATGTTTATCAGAATAATTATCTCATTGTAACGGCCTTTATCATCATTGGGATCCTGCTGCCCATGGTAGCCCTGACTGCAGGCCGCTTTTTAAGGCCCCATAATCCCCTGGAGGAAAAAGGGATAATCTATGAGAGTGGGATCGATCCCACGGGTAGCAGTTGGGTCCGCTTTAATGTGCGCTACTACATGTTTGCCCTTCTATTCGTCCTGTTTGACTTGGAAGCTGTCTTCATCGTCCCCTGGGCTGTGGCTTACCAAGAGTTAGGTTTCTTTGCATTGATTGAGATGCTCATTTTTGTGATTTTCCTGCTGATTGGCCTGTTATACGCCTGGAAAAAGAAGGTGTTAGAATGGATTTAAACTTTGAGGATTTAACCTTGGAAGAACAGGAAGAGCTGAAGCGCAATGTGCTCACCACCACGGTGGACCAGCTGAAGGCGTGGGTGCGCAGCCACTCCATGTGGCCCCTCACCTTCGGTTTGGCGTGCTGTGCCATTGAGATGATGGGTACGGGAGCTTCCCATTTTGACCAGGACCGCTTCGGCGTGATGTTCCGGGCATCTCCTCGGCAAGCAGACGTGATGATTGTGGCTGGGACCGTCACCAAAAAAATGGCCCCTGTTTTGCGCCGCCTTTATGACCAGATGCCTGAACCCAAATGGGTGATCGCCATGGGCGTGTGTGCCACGGCGGGAGGACCGTATGTGCGCTCCTATTCGGTGGTGAAAGGGGTGGATCAGGTGGTGCCGGTTGATGTTTACATTCCCGGCTGTCCGCCCAATCCTGCCGCCCTGATTTATGGGATCAACAAACTGAAGGAAAAAATCCGCCTAGAAGCGAAGACCGGAAAGCGGGTGAGCAGCCAGTGACGGAAGAAAACAAGGAAAAGGACGCTCCGCAAAAGGCAGCAGAACAGGTCCGGGTCGAAGAAAATAAAAAGGCTGTTCAGCCTGAGACCGCTCAGAAAAAAGAAGCGGCTGAAGCGAAAGAGTCTGCCGCCAAAGAACCTGCCGTCCAAACGCCTGATACCCAGGTCGAAGGGAAGGCAATAGAGAAAGAGGCCAAACAAGGGGAAGCAAAAGCTGCAGAAGCAAAAAAAGGGGCAGAAAAAAAGGATGGAGACGTTAAAAAGGCAGCTGCCCCCAAGAAAGCGGCTGCCTCAGCGCAGAGAAGGGTGGCTGCCAAAAAGAAAGAAGAAGAGAAACCTCGGGAACCGTCTAAAAATCAGCCCCTCTTAGACAGATTTGTACAGGTGATTAAAGCCCATTTTGAGGAAGAGGTGATCGAAGAGGCTTTCATCAATTGGCATGCCAAAGAAGTGCCTACCCTGGTGATTAAAGCGCCTCACTGGTTTAAAGTCGCCCAGTTTCTGAAACATAATGAGCAGCTCGCCTTTGATTATCTGTCCCATCTATCCGCCAGCGACCATGAAACCCACATGGAAGTCTATTATCAATTTTATTCGTACAAGGAGAAGCACAGCTTGGCCGTCAAAGTTAAAATTGATCGGGACGAAGCCCAGCTTGCATCTGTCACCCCGATCTGGCCAGGAGCAGACTGGCCGGAGCGGGAAGCCTATGACCTGTTAGGGATCCGCTTTACCGGCCATCCTAATTTAACTCGCATCTTGCTGACAGATGACTGGGTGGGCCATCCTTTGCGCAAAGATTATCAACCCTATGATGAAGGGATCTAGGACGCTAGATTATAGAGAAGAAAAACAAGGAGATGTCAAGGGCGATGATCCGAACGGAAGAAATGGTGTTAAACGTTGGACCCCAGCATCCGAGTACCCATGGGGTGCTGCGCATCGTGTTAACCATCGATGGGGAGATTATCAAAGAAGCCAAACCCGTTATCGGTTATTTGCATCGGGGAACCGAGAAACTGGCCGAAGATCTCAACTATACCCAGATCATCCCTTATACGGACCGGATGGACTACTTGTCAGCCATGACCAACAACTATGTGATCTGCCATGCTGTGGAAACTTTGATGGGTTTGGAAATACCGGAGCGGGCCGAATACTTGCGCGTCATCACCATGGAATTGAACCGGATTGCCAGTCATCTGGTTTGGTTTGGTACTTTTTTACTGGACTTGGGAGCAATGAGTCCCTTTTTATTTGCCTTCCGGGACCGGGAAATGATTCTCAATCTGCTTAATGAAATCTCGGGAGGACGCCTCACGTACAATTACATGCGCATCGGCGGGGTGAAATGGGATGCCCCAGACGGCTGGATCGAAAAGGTGAAATCATTTATTCCTTACATGCGCAACCAGCTGGAAGATTATCACAATCTGGTGAGTGGCAATGAAATCTTTTTAAACCGGGTTAAAGGAGTGGGCCGCTACGATGCGCAGACAGCCATTGCATACTCGCTAAGTGGTGCCAATTTGCGTTGCACCGGCGTCAAGTGGGATTTGCGCAAAGATGAGCCTTATTCCATCTACGATCGCTTTGATTTTGATGTACCGGTGGAAACCGATGGGGACGTGTATGCCCGCTACAAAGTGCGGTTTGCAGAGATGGAAGAGTCCCTTAAGATTTTGGAGCAGGCGGTGGAGCAAATTCCGTCTGAAGGCCCCGTTATGGCCAAGGTGCCGCGCATCCCCAGGCCACCAGAGGGGGAAACCTATGTCCGCATTGAATCGCCCCGTGGTGAGATTGGCTGTCACATCATCAGCAAAGGAAAGCCTCAACCGTACCGGATCAAGTTTCGTCGCCCCTCTTTTTACAATCTGCAAATTCTGCCCAAATTGCTGGAGGGCGAAAACATCGCCAATCTGATCGCCATTTTAGGCGGCATCGATATTGTACTCGGGGAGGTGGACGGCTGATGATGGAAACCCTGGTGCAGTCGGCCCCCTCATGGCTAAACCTGCTTCTGTTTATCCTTTTGGGAGCAGCGCTGCTCATGGTCGTGTTGGGCTTTGTCACGTATGCCATTTTGGCGGAGCGGAAAGTGTTGGGTTTCATGCAACTGAGGGTTGGGCCCAACCGGTTGGGCGGTCGCTTTGGTCTCTTACAAACGGTGGCCGATGTGCTGAAGCTACTCATGAAAGAAGATATTATACCCAAGCTGGCCGACAAACCTCTTTTTGTGCTGGCGCCAGTGCTGGCCTTTGTTCCCGCCTTTGCTGTGTTGGCGGTGATCCCTTTTAGCGAAAACCTCTATTATGCCGATCTGGGTGTAGGACTCCTGTACTATTTTTCCATCGCCGGAATCTCAACCTTGGGGATGTTGACCGGGGGCTGGGCTTCCAACAGCAAATACTCCCTCTTAGGGGGCATGCGGGCGGCGGCCCAGATGATCTCCTATGAAATTCCCTTAATTATGTCGGTCATCGGGGTGATTTTGCTCTCCGGAAGTATCAACTTAATCACCATTGTGGAAGGTCAGGAGACTTGGTGGAACATCTTTGTTCAACCCCTTGGCTTTGTCATCTTCCTGATTGCGGCCGTGGCAGAACTAAGCCGCGTTCCCTTCGATTTACCGGAGGCTGAATCGGAACTGGTCTCCGGTTACCATACCGAATACAGCGGCTTCCGCTGGGCCTTCTTTATGTTGGCTGAATATGTCTTTATGTTCGGCATGGCGGCTTTAACCACCACCTTGTTTTTGGGTGGCTGGCATCCGCCTCTGCAATTTATTCCCGGACTCGGCTTTTTACATGTAGTTCCTGGGGTGGTTTGGTTTGCCTTAAAATTTATGGCTGTGGTCTTTTTCCTCATCTGGCTCCGGGGTACGCTGCCCCGCATCAGAGGGGACCAACTGATGGAATTTGCCTGGAAGGTATTGTTACCCCTCTCCCTGTTAAACATCTTTATTACGGCGCTGATTATTGAATTATTTATTAAATAGGATGTGAGAATCATGTTGGGGATTGCAAAAGGTTTGGCTTACACTTTAAAACGGTTGGGTCAAGATAGCATCACCCATAATTATCCTGATGAACCCCTTGATCTTCCGGACCGCTTTCGGGGCATACAAACCTTTTACCCTGAAAAATGTATCGTTTGCAACCAGTGCGTAGCCATATGTCCCACCAACTGCATCACGCTGACGGGCAAAAAACACCCGGATCCCAATAACAAGAAAAGAATTATTGACACCTATGATATCAACTTTGAAATTTGCATCTTGTGTGACCTGTGCACTGAAGTGTGTCCCACTGAAGCGGTGGTCATGTCCAACAACTTTGAGCTGGCCGCATACAGCCGGGATGAACTCTTTAAAGACCTGGATTGGCTTAATGAGAATCGGAAAAATGTGAGAGAGGTGAACCGGCCGTGAGCGGCGCGATGATCGCCTTTTTCATCCTGGGTATCATCACCATAGGCGGCGCTCTTTTGATGCTTAGCCTGCGCAAAGTGGTGCACATGGTGGTCGCCTTGGCTTTCACGTTCTTGAGCATCGCCGGGCTATTTGTCCTCTTGGAGGCGGAATTTTTGGCTGTTGCCCAGGCGCTGATCTATGGGGGGGCAGTCACCATTATCATGCTGTTTGGCATTATGCTCACCCAGCATGATGACCGGGATGAATCCCGGCGCCCTCTACATAAACTGCTGGCCGGCCTGGTGAGCGCCCTCTTTTTCCTGGGGCTAATCATCCTGATTAATCGGGTGCCTTGGCCGAACCAAGCAGGGGAACCCTTGTTTATGGAAAATACGGCCAACATAGGGAAAGAGCTGTTTAGCAAATATGTGATCCCCTTTGAATTGGCCTCCATCCTGATTTTGGTCGCCTTGGTCGGTGCCGTCATTTTGGCTAAGCAGGACAAAGAGAGTCCGGCCAAGAAAGAAGGTGACAAAGCATGATTCCGGTCAGCTGGTACTTGGGACTTGCCGCACTCCTTTTTTGCTTGGGCTTATACGGAGCTTTAACCAAGCGCAACACGGTGATCGTGCTGATATGTATCGAGCTGATGCTTAACGCCACCAACATCAATCTGGTGGCCTTCAGCAAATTGGGACTTTATCCCGATATTGCTGGTCAGGTTTTTACCGTTTTTTCCATTACAGTGGCCGCGGCTGAAGTGGCAGTGGGAATTGCCATTCTCTTGGCCTTCTACCGCAACAGGCGCACGGTGAACATTGACGAGGCCAATGTACTGAAGCGATAGGGGGAGAATCGTAGATGATCGATTATGTATGGCTTGTTCCCGCTTTTCCGTTGGTGGCCTTCATCCTTATTCTGTTCTTTGGCCGTTCCCTAAAAGAACGTTCAGCCTGGCTCGGCGTTCTGTTTATGCTGGCCTCCTTTGTGGTCGCCTTGGCTGCTTTGATCCAACGGTTAGGTGTGGAGCAGGTGGAACCTGTCAATTTTGAATGGCTATCCTTTGGCCATGTGGTAATCACCATGGGGTATGAATTGACCCCGCTTAATGCCTTGATGCTTTTTATCGTGAGCTTAGTCAGCCTATTGGTGCATATTTATGCACGAGGTTACATGGCGGGCGACGAGCGCATCCATGTTTTCTACATGTATTTGGCCTTATTCACCTTTTCCATGTTGGGATTGGTTCTTTCCCCCAATCTGTTGCAGCTCTATATCTTTTGGGAACTGGTGGGCGTTTGTTCCTTCCTGTTGATCGGCTTCTATTTCTATAAACCGGAGGCTAAACAGGCAGCGAAAAAAGCGTTTATCATGACCCGCATCGGCGATGTGGGCCTGTTTGCCGCCATCATCTTGCTGTTCTGGCAAGTGGGCAGCTTTGAGTTTGCAGAGATTTTTGCTGCCGTGGAAAATAACCAGCTCAGCCCTGGCTTTATCACCGTGACCGCCCTCTTGATCTTTTGGGCAGCGGTGGGTAAATCGGGCCAGTTTCCCCTTCATTCGTGGCTGCCGGATGCCATGGAAGGTCCCACACCCGTCAGCGCCTTGATCCATGCGGCCACCATGGTGGCGGCGGGCGTTTATCTGGTGGCGGCTCTCTTCCCGCTCTTTGGAGCTTCACCCCTTGCCTTGGACGTGGTGGCTTATGTGGGTGCCTTTACCGCCATTTTTGCCGCAACGATCGGCTTGGTGCAAAATGACATCAAACGGGTGTTGGCCTATTCCACCGTCAGCCAGCTGGGCTACATGATGCTGGCCTTGGGTGCAGCGGGCTATGTGGCTGGCGTTTTCCACCTCTATACCCATGCCTTCTTTAAAGCGATGCTCTTTTTAGCTGCGGGAAGCGTTATTCATGCCGTACATACCCAAGATATCCGCCAGATGGGTGGCTTGTATCAGGCTGGTCTAAAAGTGACGGGCATCCTGTTTTTGATCGGCTGCTTGGCCATTGCCGGTATTCCGCCCTTTGCCGGCTTCTTCTCCAAGGAGGAAATTTTGCTGACCGCTTGGCAAGCCGGGCGGCCCGGAGTGTTTCTGGTGGCTTTGCTGACGGCCTTTATTACGGCCCTATATATGTTCCGCCTCTTTTTCATGGTATTTGGTGGAAAGCCGCGGGGGGGCAAAGGGCCTATTCAGGAAGCGCCTGCTGTGATGACCTGGCCCATGATCGTGCTGGCCGTATTAACCGTCATAGGCGGCTTTGTCCACACTCACTGGACAGGAACCTTTTTGGGGGATTGGCTGAAAACAGGCCCTGCTCCCACCTACGGCTTGGAAGCAACCAGTGCCGCTTGGATCCTGATCCTGGCCCTTTTAGTCTCTCTGGCTGGTATTGGGCTCGCCTATTGGATCTACATTCGCCAGCCCGGCCGGGCAGAAGGGTGGGCCACCACTTTTTCCGGTCCCTACCGGGTACTGCTTAACAAGTATTATGTGGATGAAGCATACCAGGTCACGCTGGTAAGAGGCTTAAGCGGATTAAGCGTACTCTTGGCCTGGATCGACCGCTACATCATTGACGGTTTGGTTCGCCTGGCCGCCTGGGTGCCGACTGCTGTGGGACAGCTGGGGGCTCGTATGCAAAACGGTCAGGTGCAGCGCTACGGAGTAACGGTCTTTATCGGGCTTGTGGTGATTATCTTAGCCGTTGTGCTCTCAGGGGGGATGGTTCAATGAATCAAATCATCGTAACCGTGCTGATACTCTCCCCGCTTATTGGCATGCTCCTCATTCTGCTCACCAACAGTCAACAGGAGCAGCAGCTGAAGCGGATGGGGGTACTGGGTGCCCTGATCCCCCTCATCCTCTCCCTATGGATGGTGGCTCTCTTTGATTTTAACCACCCTGGGTATCAACTGACGCAAGAAGCCCCCTGGTTTCAGTTTAGTCCGCCAGGGGGAGAAGGAGTGCTAAGCATCACTTATGCGGTGGGCGTTGACGGCTTATCAGTAGCCATGATGCTTCTGGTGACGATCTTAAGTGTGATGGCTGCCATTGCCTCTTCCTATATTACCGCCCGCCTCAAAGAGTATTTTCTGCTCTTCTTTTTGCTTGAAATCGGCATGTTGGGGGTATTTGGCTCCCTCAATCTCTTTCTGTTCTTTATCTTCTTTGAGATCACCATTATTTCGGCCTTCTTCCTGATCGGTATCTGGGGTTACGTGGAACGGGAAAGGGCCGCATATCACTTCCTGCTTTATAACGGCATTGGTTCAGTGGCCATGCTGGTTGCTTTTGTAATGATTTTCATGAAAGTAGGCAGCTTAAGCCTGCCGGAGCTGGCGAGCGCTTTCAGTAATACGGCGCTTGCTCCCTGGTTTTCCAGCGCTGTCTTTCTGCTCTTGCTCTTTGCCTTTGGCGTGAAACTGCCCATTTTCCCGCTGCACAGTTGGATGTTAAGAGTGCACGTGGAAGCGCACCCGGCCATTGTGATGATTCATGCCGGCGTCCTTTTAAAGCTGGGAGCATACGGTTTGATCCGCCTCAATGCCGGCTTGCTGCCGGCTGAGCTGGAACGCTTCTCCCTTTTCATCGCTGTCTTGGGTGCGATTAACATTTTGTACGGTGCCGTTTTAGCCTTCAGGCAGCGGGACATCAAACGGGTGCTGGCCTATGCCAGTCTGTCCCACATGGGCATCGTCTTGCTGGGCATAGCGGCCCAGAATGAAAGCGGTCTTACCGGGGCGGTCTTTCAGTCCATCTCCCATGGTTTAATCTCAGCCCTATTATTCTTTATTGTGGCCGTGCTGTATGCTCGAACCAAAACAACCATGCTTGATGAGCTGGGGGGATTGGCTAAAACCATGCCCCTCTTATGCGGCTTTTTAATGGCGGCCGGGATGGCCAACCTGGGATTGCCGGGCATGAGCGGCTTTATCAGTGAATTTCTGGCTTTCTTAGGCATCTTTAACACTTATCCGGCCGTGGGAGCCGCAAGTCTATTGGGTTTGATTCTGACAGCGGTCTATATGTTACGGGCAGTTCTGGCCACCTCCTTTGGCCCCTTAGCGGAAAAATGGTCTGGTTTAACGGATATACGCGGGTTTGAATGGATTCCTTTGGTGGTATTAACCGCTTTAATTATCGTGATCGGTATTTATCCCGCTGTGCTAGGCGATACCATCCGCCTTGCTGTTGAAAGCGTAGGGCACGGCTTGTTAACCAGGATGGGAGGGTAAGCAAGATGGATTTGGAAACCTTGTTAAGCTATCCCTGGCGGATTATGCTCCCTGAATTTGTTATTGTGATCACGGCAGCGCTTCTATCCCTGCTGGATCTGTTTTGGAAGGAACAGGCAAGTCGCCGTCCTTTAGCCTGGATTGCTCTGGCCGGAATAGGGCTTGCCGTTCTATTCCTGGTTATCAATGCGGGACAGCCGGTACAGGAGATATTATATGAGACCTTCCGTTTAGACGGGTTTGCCAGTGCCTTTAAATTGATCTTTCTCTTGGGGGCAGCTATTGTTTTTCTCATTGCTTTGGACCGAGACTTTGGGCAACAACTTCCCTATCAAGGGGAATATTACTATTTGATCTTAACGGCGGTTTTGGGAGCCATGATTGCCGCCTCATCCGCTGATCTGATCACGCTGTTTGTGGGCATCGAACTCTTATCCATCTCATCCTATGTATTGGTGGCCATCCGCAAGCATAACCTTAAAGCCAATGAGTCTGCCCTTAAATACGTTATTTCCGGGGGAATTGCCACAGCGGTCACCCTGTTTGGCTTCTCCTACATATATGGCTTGACGGGTTCAACCAATCTGTTTGTGATTCAAGAGCGCTTGTCCCAGGGGGTTAATGATGGGCTTTTGCCCTTGATAGCCCTCGCCCTGCTCGTCAGCTTCGTGGGGCTCACCTTTAAGCTGTCGGTCGTCCCTTATCATATGTGGGCTCCTGATGTTTACCAAGGGGCTTCCACACCGGTTACCGCCTTTCTCTCAGTGGTGTCAAAAGGGGCGGGCTTTGCCCTGGTTATACGCTTTTTGATGGTCACCTTACAGGGAATGGCCGACTCAGAGATGATCCTCTGGGAGAATCTTGCCGGGCTGCTGGTCACTGTGCTATCCGTTTTGGCCGCTTTATCCATGATTATTGGCAACACGTTGGCCATGAGGCAAACCAACTTAAAACGCTTGCTGGCCTATTCCAGCATTGCTCAGGCTGGTTATCTCTTGGTCCCTGTGGCCGCAGGAATCGCATTGCTTCAAACCGGAGAGGTTAGTGCCAGCAACCTGTTCCACATTGTCCTCTTTTATCTAGCGGCTTATTTGTTTATGAATCTAGGGGCTTTTGCTTTGGTGCAGCTCATCGGCAAGGAAACGGAGGATATACGGGGGCTGGCCGGCTTATACCGCAGAGCACCAGGTAAAGCGCTCGCCATGACCCTATTTTTAGCCTCTTTAGCCGGGATTCCCCTCACCGCTGGTTTTGTGGGAAAATATTACATTTTGATGGGGGCCGTTGGGGCCAATCTGTACGCCCTGGCCGCTGTAATGGTGATCACCACCGTCATTTCGTACTATTACTATTTTGGATTGGCCGTCCAAATGTATATGCGGGAGCCTGAGGTGGATCAGCCGTTAACAGCCCCTTCCAGCCTAAACATTGTTCTCTCCGTCTGTGTGATCGGCACCTTGCTTTTGGGCTTGCTTCCCAATTTGGCCTTGGATCTGATTCAAACCCAGTTTAATCTCCTGGAAGTGTTTCTGCCTTACAGCCATTAATGGCCTACGAAGGAAAGGAGGCATTTTATGGAGGCTCCCCCTTCATTTTTAGGCGGACAGGCGCTGTTTAATATGGTGCTCACCCTCCTTTTAATTGCCATCAGCTGGTGGGCGTTACAATGTGTCAAATTGGATCTGTTTGTCCGTGATATGAACGGCAACCAGGCCAAGTTACTGCAGGTGTTACTTTCCATCTTGATCGGTTACACCGTGGCCCGGTTTTTTATTGATTATATCCAGTGGACCAACTGGCTGCGCTACCTGTTTTGATGGGGATGGTGTCGAAAATAAACATATTTTTTCACGTATTCCTCTCCCATACTTGGACAGACTGGTAATACATCATCTATACAAGGAGAGAGACAGATGCGGTTGTCCAAGGGAGAGGTTTTTTTTGGCCTCATTTTGATTTGTATCGTGACCTTAGCCTGGCCCCATTCACATTTTGCGACCTTGGCGCGTACAATACAAGGAAACCACCACCAGCTATGGGGAGAGATGCCTTCCTTAGAATCCCGACTGGAACCCATTGAACAACTGGCAGCACTTATCAATGAAAAACCGGTTCACGTACACCAGTGGACAGTGACGGCAAAGGGCGTTCTGTCTCAGCATGAAGGAGAAGAGTGGGAACGGCGCTTAGTGGAAAACGGTTTTAACCTGAGGCTGGCTGAAAAAGAGAGCACCGCTCCTTCTTCGCTGGTGGTGCGTCGCTCATTCACCAAACAGGCTCCAGGATCCCCTCAGATTATCATGTATACCGATCCTGGCCAATCCGATGGGCGAATTCATTTTATTTTCACCTGGTCTGGTCAAACCCCGGTTGACAACAAATGGCTT
>CALFAC010000116.1 GCA_937927935.1 uncultured Bacillaceae bacterium | reverse complement strand
TGTAAAATCTATTATACCCAAGCCTTTAAATGGCGTCAATACAAGGCTAGCCTTCCCTTCTCCACTTTTCAAAAATTTCTGCAATATCTTTCTTAAGGGGCAGGGGAGCCGTCTTCTGGGATTGATATAGGGACTCCACCTTTTCATGAATTTCCCTCTCCACCTGATCCAACAGTTGTAACAGCTCCCTGGCCGACTGGCGCAAGGCGCCCCCGCCGAAAATGAGCCGCTGTTCCGTATAATCGGAAGTGGCCACCACGATGCGCCGCTCCTCCTTTTTTAATTGGCGAACCAGCTTTTCAATCCGTTCATCGGCCGATTCTTTTTCTTTGGTAAAAATAATCTTAACCCCTCGTTCCAAAAGCTCCTGACCCGGACCCGGCGCATAGTGAGCATCAAATACCACGTAAACATTTACGCCTGTATATCCCTGGTAATCGGCCAGCCGGTCTACCAGCCACTGCCGGGCGTCCGCCAGGGCCTCCAAGCGCTTTCCCTCTTCCTGCAAGGCACCGATAATGTTATAGCCATCAACGATTAAAATCTCTTCCATGGCAGGCCCTCCTACTGCAGGGGAAACCGCTGGCGATACACTTCATACATCAGCACGCCTGCCGCCACAGAGGCATTGAGGGAACTCACCCGGCCAGCCAAAGGGAGTTTAAGATGCTGATCGCACTTTTCCCAGACCAAGCGGCTAATCCCTTTCCCCTCATGGCCGATCACCAAAGCAACCGGCCCTCGGTAATCCAGCTGGCGATAATCCTGCTTTGCCTCCGCCCCTGCTCCATACACCCATATATTTTTTCGTTTCAGCTCATCTATGGTGCTGGCCAAATTGGTCACTCTAGCCACGGGCACATGTTGAATGGCTCCCGCCGATGTTTTGGCCACAGTTGACGTCAAACCCACCGATCGTCTCTTGGGCAAAATCACACCGTGAACCCCTGTCCCATCTGCCGTACGCAAAATGGAACCCAAATTGTGCGGGTCCTGCAAGCCATCCAATATAAGCAAAAAAGGGGGTTCCCCTTTTTCTTCCGCCCGCTTGAGCACAGCATCGAGGTCGGCATAGGAATAGGCAGCCACGTAAGCCAACACCCCTTGGTGCACCATCCCCTGGGCCACCTGATCCAGCTTCTTCCGGGGGACCCACTGGAGGACAATGCCCCGGGCTTTCGCCTCTTCCACGATCTCCGTCACAACCTGACCTCTGCTTTCTTTAGCCAGCCATATTTTATTGATGGGGTAATCAGCCTTTAAGGCCTCCAGTACAGGGTGTTTGCCAACAATCCAATCTGTTTTCACGCCAAGGTTCCATTCCCTTCCACCACTGAATATGCCTTTTCAATCAATTCTTCCAAGCGGGCTCTGCGATTGGCCAAGTATAAAAAACCGATCAAACTTTCAAAAGCGGTGCTTAAGCTGTATGTGGCCGGATCGGTATGTCGGGGGATGGACCGGGGCTTGGCGTTGCGCCCTCGCTTCACGATGGCCACTTCCTCTGCTTTAAGCTCCCCGGTTTCCAGCCAGTGGCTTAACACTTTAGCTTGAGCCTGGGCAGAGACGTAGCCTTTGGCCAGTTGATGCAACTTTTGGGGTTGAGTCAAGCCCCTCTCGAGCAAATGGAGGCGCACATACATTTCGAAGACGGCATCCCCAATATAGGCCAAAGTGAGACCGTTATACTGTTGAACGGCTTCCGCTTGCTCTTTTTCCTCAGCCATATCCTATTTTCTCCGCCAGCGCGTCCCTTGCGCCGTATCCTCCAAAATGATGCCCTGGGCCAAAAGCATATCCCGAATCCGGTCCGCTTTGGCATAATCTTTTGCTTTTCGAGCCGCGTTCCGCTCTTCAATCAGTTTTTCCACCGCTTCATCCAGGAGCTCTTCCTGTTTTAAAGTGAGGCCGAGCACATCCCCCAGCTGGATTAACGCGTCGCGGAAAGCGGCCAGCTCTTCCCGCTTGGCTCCCTGGCTTAAGGCCGTATTGGCTTCTCTGACCAGCTCAAAGAGGGCGCTGATGGCGTTAGCGGTATTAAAGTCATCATCCATCGCCTCTTCAAAAGCTTGGCGCCAGGTGGCCACTTGGGCCGGCTCCTCTTGTGGCGCTGGATCCATCCCGCCTTCCTTTCTATCTTGCCCAGTGGAGCTATGTGGATCCCGGACGCTTGCGCCTCCTTCTTTCAAGGCGTAATCTAAGTTGGCCACTGCCGTCTTTAACCGTTCCAAACCGCTTTTGGCTTGCGCCAGAAGCTGTTCGCTGTAGTTGATGGGACTGCGGTAATGGCCGCTTAGCATAAAAAACCGAAAGGCTTGGGGATCGTGGCGGTCAACAATCTCCTTCACCTGAATGAAGTTGCCCAGTGATTTGGACATCTTTTCCTCATTAATGGTGATCATCGCATTGTGCATCCAGTAGTTGGCCAAGGGTTTCTCACTTAAACCTTCGGACTGGGCAATCTCATTTTCGTGATGGGGAAAGGTGAGATCCGCTCCACCGCCGTGTATATCGATGGTGTCCCCCAAGTGTTTTCGAATCATGGCTGAACATTCAATGTGCCAGCCGGGACGCCCTTTCCCCCAGGGGCTTTCCCAATAGGGCTCATTGGGCTTCGCTTTTTTCCATAGAGCAAAATCAAGGGGAGACTCCTTTTTTTCACTCACGTCCACCCTGGCGCCGGCCATCAGCTCATCCGTCTTTTGATGGGAGAGCTTGCCGTATTCGTCAAAGCGATTCGTCCGGTAATACACATCCCCATCCGTCTCGTAAGCCAACCCCCGCTCGATCAGCTGTTGGATAAAGAGAATGATCTCGTCCATCGTTTCTGTCACCCGGGGGTGATAGTCGGCCTCCCTTACATTTAACGCCTTGGCCACATCAAAATAAGCTTTGATGTAGGTGTTGGCCACCTCTTCGGCCGTGATGCCCTCTTCTTGAGCCACTTTAATAATTTTATCATCCACATCGGTAAAGTTTTGAATATAGGTGACCTGGTACCCTTTGTACTCCAGATAGCGGCGAACGGTATCAAAAAAGATGACCGGTCGGGCGTTGCCAATATGCATATGGTTATAAACGGTTGGACCACACACATACATTTTGACCCGATTTTCCTCTATGGGAACAAACGGCTCTTTGGTGCGCGTTAACGTATTGTAAATTTTAATGGACATGCTCCTCCGTTCCTTTCTTTAAAGCTTCCACCTCTTGTTTGAGACGCCTGATCTCCTCTTCCATATTACGCAGCATATCATACACAGGATCAGGCAAATTGGCATGATCCAAATCGTGGCTTACCCGCTCTCCATCTTGAACCACGACGCGGCCGGGAATGCCCACCACCGTAGAGTTGGGCGGCACATCCTTTAACACAACGGATCCGGCCCCCACCTTGGAGTTGCGCCCAATGGTGATGGAACCCAGCACCTTGGCACCAGAAGAGATGAGCACATTATCTTCAATAGTGGGGTGCCGCTTTCCCTTTTCTTTACCGGTCCCCCCTAGGGTGACCCCTTGGTAAATGGTCACATTATCCCCTATTTCGCAGGTTTCACCAATCACCACCCCCATGCCGTGATCGATAAACAGTCCTTTGCCGATTTTGGCCCCGGGATGGATCTCAATTCCCGTCAGAAAACGACTCAATTGGGAGATGAAGCGGGCCAGAAAAAAAAGCTTACGCTTATATAAGGCATGGGCCAGTCGATGAAACCAAATGGCGTGCAACCCGGAATAAGTGATAATCACCTCCAGGGTGCTTCTGGCCGCCGGATCACGGTCAAAGACCGCCTCAATATCCGCTTTTAACGTTTTCCAAATGGACACCATCATCCCTCCTTGCCCCGCACTGATGACGGTTAAATTGCCGCTATAACACAAAAGCCGCCTCTAGTTCAGAGACGGCTGACCCGCGGTTCCACTCTGTTTAAACGTCCAACTCTAGGAAAAGCAACGCGTCCTTTTCCCGGGGACGTTTCCCTCATCAGCTTTAACGGGCTAAACCCGGCAAAGTTTACTGAAGGGTTCAACTTTGCACTCCAAGGGGCATTTCCCATAAAGCAGTGTAAGCCACTTCCAGCCTCGCAAACCTGTTGCGGGTGGCTCTCTCTGAAACACTGTGATTTATGGTACTTCTCCTTGTCATCGTTTTAACAATTCTATTGGCTTTTATCTATTTTACAGCGAAGTGTTTAAATGTGCCAGGGCTTTTTGCAAACGATTGATAATTTTATCTTTCCCCAATAAGGCTAAGGATTGAACCAGATCGGGTCCTTGAGATTGTCCGGTGCAAGCCGCGCGGATCGGCATAAAAAGCCGCTTTCCTTTTAGACCTGTTTCTTTCTGCACCTGTTTGATGGCCTGTTTAATTTCATCCGTGTCAAAGGTTTCCAATCCCTGGACAAGATTTAAAAAGGTTTTAAGCAAATCTGGCACCTGTTCGTCACTTAAGATCGCCTGAATCTCCTGGTTATATTCCACGTCCTCTTGGAAAAAGAGGGCGGCCAGTCTAGGCAGTTCAGCGCCATAGCGAAGCTGCTCTTGATAAAGCAGGATGAGACGACTCGCCCAGGAACGCTCCTCTTCACTCAGCTCTTCCGGCAATAAACCTGCTTTCTGTAAATGAGGTAAAGCAAGCTCCACCACCTCATCTTCCGACAGCTGCTTAATATAATGGTTGTTCATCCAGGCCAGCTTATTGGGATCAAAGACAGCCGGGCTTTTGGAGAGGCGCTTTTCATCAAAGATCTTAATTAATTCTTCCTTGGAAAAAATTTCTTCCTCCCCTTCAGGGGACCAGCCCAATAGGGTGATAAAATTAAACAGGGCTTGAGGCAGGTAGCCGAGCTCATGATACTGTTCGATAAACTGAATAATCGTTTCATCCCGCTTGCTTAACTTTTTGCGCTCTTCATTCACAATGAGGGTCATATGGCCAAATACAGGGTGCGACCAGCCCAAAGCCTCGTAAATCATCATCTGGCGAGGCGTGTTGGAAATGTGATCTTCCCCCCGCAGCACGTGGGTGATCTCCATCAGGTGGTCGTCAATCACCACGGCAAAATTATAGGTGGGCCACCCATCCTTTTTCATGATGACAAAGTCCCCAAAATCATCCGCCTCAAAGGTGATGGGCCCTTTCACCATATCATCAAAGGTGTATGTTTTCCCGGCAGGAACTTTAAAACGTAAGCTGGGCTGGCGCCCTTCCGCCCGAAAGGCCTCTTTTTCTTTCTCCGATAAATGGCGGCAACGGCCGGAATAACGGGGCATAATGCCCTGGGCCCGCTGCCTCTCCCGCTCCGCTTCCAATTCCTCTTCCGTACAGTAACACTCGTAGGCCAGCCCTTTGGCTTTCAGCTCCTGAGCATACTTCTGATAGATATCCAACCGTTCACTTTGCCGGTAGGGACCACAGGAGCCTGGTTTATCGACACTTTCATCCCAATCGATGCCCAGCCATTTGAGGTAGCGTAATTGATTTTCCTCTCCTCCGGCCACATTCCGCTTCTGATCCGTATCTTCAATGCGAACAATCAAGCGCCCATTGTAATGCCGGGCAAAGAGATAGTTAAAGAGAGCGGTCCTGGCATTGCCAATATGTAAATGTCCAGTCGGACTGGGTGCATAGCGTACGCGTACCCTTTCCATCACGTTGGTCACCTTCCACTATTATGTAAATAGTTGTGTTACCTTTCTTGCGATTGAAGTAGAACCACAGCTTGGGCTGCAATTCCTTCCCCTCGCCCAGGGAAGCCCAGCTGTTCTGTTGTCGTTGCCTTTATATTAACTTGCTCCAGACGGCACTGACAAGCCTGGGCGACCCGTTCAACCATTTGAGGAATATAGGGGGCCAGCTTCGGTTTTTGAGCAATGATGGTGGCATCTAAATTGCCCAGTTGGTATCCTTTTTCTTCAGCCAGACGCCACACCTTCACCAGAAGTTGATGGGAGTCGGCGTCTTTGTAAGCAGGGTCAGTGTCAGGAAAGTGGCGGCCAATATCCCCTAGCCCAAGTGCTCCCAAAATGGCATCGCTGATGGCGTGCAACAGCACATCGGCATCGGAATGGCCCTCCAACCCCAATTCAAAGGGAATGTGCACCCCACCGATTATGAGCGGGCGTCCCGGTACCAGACGGTGAACGTCAAACCCCGTTCCTATGCGCAAGTTCACATGTTCCCCCCCTTTTGCAACAGCGCTAGAGCCAAGTCTATATCATCTGGTGTGGTTACCTTTAGATTACCAGCATAACCTTGAACAATATACACCAAATGACCCATTGCTTCAACCAAGGAGGCATCGTCTGTGCCCTCCCGCTTCAAGGCTTGGGCCTGATGGTGAGCGTCTAAAATGAGGGAGTAACGGAACCCCTGGGGCGTTTGAGCTGCCCATAAGCGGGAGCGATCTAGCGTGGTAGAAATGCGACCCTGTTCCGCCACTTTAATGGTGTCCTTAACGGGAACAGCCACGATGGCTGCCCCATGTTTCACAGTTGCCGCAATTAAGGTTCTTATTAAAGGGGGGGTTACAAAAGGACGGGCGCCATCATGGATGAGGACGACCTCCGGCTCGTTTTCTTTAAGGCTAGAAAGGCCCCGGTAAACACTTTCCTGTCGGGTTTTGCCTCCCACCACCACGTTGGTCACTCGGTTCAAGTGATACTGTTTCACCAAATCTTCAACCTGTTGCCGATCCCTTTGACTCGTCACCACCACCAGCTGGTCAATCTCCCCCATGGTTTGCCAGGGGGCTAACGTGTGAGCCAAAAGGGGCTTGTCCCGTAGCTTTAAAAACATTTTATTGTAGCCCAAGCCCATACGGGAACCTTCCCCAGCTGCTAAGATGAGAGCTGCAATGCGCATTCGGTTGTTCTCCTTCCCAAATGAAATGGCTGTTGAATTCAACAGCCATTTCCTGCCGATCTATTTACGTTATAAGGCCTTCTCAAATAATTTGGGTTTGGCAAAAATCATGCGTCCCGCTGAGGTTTGTAACACACTGGTGACCAATACATCGATCTTATGGCCGATATAATCTCGGCCCCCTTCCACCACAATCATGGTGCCATCATCCAGATAGGCCACGCCTTGTCCCTGCTCCTTCCCATCCTTAATCACCTGCACCGTCAACTCTTCGCCCGGCAGCACCACCGGCTTGACAGCATTGGCCAAATCATTAATGTTAAGCACCGGGACACCCTGCAGTTCACATACCTTGTTGAGATTAAAATCATTGGTCACCACTTTGCCATTGATCACTTTGGCCAGCCGGATCAGCTTGCTATCCACTTCATGTATATCATCAAAATCCCCTTCATATATTTGAACCTTCACGTTCTTCTCTTTTTGGATCCGGTTGAGGATATCTAACCCTCGCCGACCCCTGTTTCGCTTCAAATCATCCGATGAGTCGGCAATATGTTGAAGTTCCTCCAAAACAAAGCTGGGAATGACCACCGTTCCTTCTATAAACCCCGTCTGGCAAATGTCGGCGATCCGGCCATCGATGATTACGCTGGTATCTAAAATTTTATGTTCCTTGCCAACGGAAGAGGGCACCTTTTTCTCTTTCCCCAGCTTGCCCAGTTTAAATAGGGCCAGTATCTCATCGCGTCGCTTAGAACCGATCCTAAACCCGATGTAGCCCAAGGAAAGGGCAAACAGAACGGGCAACACCTGACTGGCCACCGGTATATTGTTAAACGGCGTGCTAATCAACAAAGCGACCAGCAAGCCGATGATGAGACCCATGACGCCAAAAAAGAGATTGGCCACAGGGGTGGATAACAGCCGCTCTTCCACCCAACGCAACAGCCCAGTGACATAAGCCGCCAACCAAACGGACAACAGGCCAAATAAAGCAGCACTTATAAACCCATAGATAATACCATTGATCAAATTTTGCTCCAAGAAGGCATCCGCCAATCCCAGATGAAGCAGTTCCTCCAGGGTAGCCACCACCTGGGGACCATAATAAAAACCAAGGACAGCGCCTACAAATGTGAACACGATTTGCAAAACGCGCTTAAACATGAACAATCACCTCCTTATATTCATTATTAACCAAATCCGGTAAACAAAACCCTTTCTGTTAAAGGATTACATTTTTAGTCTGTTCAGGTAATGGAAGTGTCAAAAATACCTCCATCTCTGGAGGTATTAAAAATCAAATCTTCATGATTGCACCCAAGGCAATACAAGAAGCGTTTCCAAATTTAAGATAACACAGGACCAATTTGCATGTCAAACAAAATTAAAATCTTATCATATCAAATCAATTTTCGTCAACCTTTTTCGCCAATTTTTTTACTAAGGCGCTCCTCTCTATTAAGACGCCGTTCTTGCCGTTTTCGTTTCACCTGATTGCGCCAGAGCTGATCCAAGCTCTTTTTTATACCGTAGATGGCATAGGCAGCCAAGGGGATAAAGACGATCTTGGGAAATTGAGAGGGGTAACGATAAGCGAGTAAAGCCACGCTCCCTATAATGAGGGGCGTCACCCAAAACAAAGCCCGGGAGACGGCCGTCTTTTTAAAATTGGGATATTTGATCCGGCTGACCATAAGCAGCGATAATAAAATCATGCCGGCTGGCAAGAACCAGAAGGGAAACACCGTGTGATAAAAGGCAAAGGTGGCCAGCACGCCCCCGGCAATGGTGATGGGTAAACCAACAAAAAACCCAGGGACACCCGGCTGAACGTTAAATCGAGCCAGCCGGAGTGCCCCACAGATCGGAAACAACACCGTGATTAATATTCCCCAGGGCCCCATTCTCTCCAAGGCCACTAGATACATGAGCAGGCTGGGGGCCACACCAAAGGTGACAATATCAGAAAGGGAATCCAACTCTTTGCCAAAGTCACTAGCGGCATTCAGCATGCGGGCGACACGCCCATCCAAGCCATCCAACACCATCCCAATAATCACCAAAATAGCGGCATAATCAATATAGCGGGGATCATTCTGAACAGCCAACAATATGGCCAGAATGCCCAACAACAGATTACCTACCGTAAACAAACTGGGGATCGTTTTGATGATCATCATAAGCCCACCTTATATGTAAATATGGCCTTCACACATTTGGCACAAGATAGCCGTCCCATCAAATTTTAGCCGGGATAGCCCTGATGAGTTCCTTCCAGCGCCACCTCAATCGCTTCCTGTACCGTTTGAACGGCGATCACCTGAATGTGAGCGGGATAGGTCCACCCCGCTGCGTTTTTAAAAGGAATGATCACCCGTTTAAAGCCCAGCTTTTGCGCTTCTAACACCCGGGCTTCTATGCGGGAGACGGCTCTCACTTCACCTGTTAAGCCCACTTCTCCAATCACCACGTCATAGGGACTAACGGGCTTATCCCGAAAACTGGACGCAATGCTCACCGCCAGCCCCAGATCAAGGGCCGGCTCCTGCAGGCGCATGCCGCCAGCCACATTGATGTACGCATCTTGATTTTGCAAGCATAAACCGACCCGCTTCTCCAAGACGGCCATCATGAGGGCCACCCGATGATGATCCACCCCGGTGGCCGTTCGACGGGGCATGCCGTGACTGGCTGGCGTAACTAAGGCTTGTAATTCGACAAGAACCGGCCGAGTTCCTTCTAAGCTGGCCACCACGGTTGAGCCAGCTGCTCCATGCGCCCGCTCTTCCAAAAAGAGTTGGGACGGGTTAGGCACTTCTTTCAAGCCCGCTTCAGTCATGTCAAAAATACCAATTTCATTAACCGAGCCAAAGCGGTTTTTAACCGCACGCAAAATCCGGTAGGTGTGCTGCCGCTGGCCTTCAAAATAGATGACCGCATCCACCATATGCTCCAATAACTTCGGCCCAGCAATGATGCCTTCCTTGGTCACATGGCCCACCAAAAAAACAGCGATGTTTTTACGTTTTGCAATTCTCATCAGTTCTGCGGTACACTGCCTTAACTGACTCACACTGCCAGGCGTGGACGTGATTTCGGGATGGTAAATGGTGTGGACCGAATCAATGATTAACAGGCGGGGATTTAACGCTTCCACTTGACGTTCAACCTGGGTCATGTCCGTTTCAGCCAAAACAAAGAGCTCACTGCTGGCGATGCCCAATCGGTCCGCTCTCATTTTGGTCTGCTTGAGCGACTCTTCCCCTGAAACGTATAAAGCCCTTAGACCGTTGCCGCTAAAGTGGCCGGCAATTTGGAGGAGCAAGGTTGACTTGCCAATGCCTGGGTCTCCTCCAAACAAAACTAAAGAACCCGGAACAATACCTCCTCCGGCCACCCGATCAAATTCGGCCACACCGGTGCTGTAACGCATCACTTCTTCCGTGGTAATCTGGGTGATGGCCACCGGTTGGCTATTTCCGTGGGCCCCCTCTTTTTTGGCCCGTGATACTGAGTGTATGCGCTCCTCCACCAGGCTATTCCATTGGCTGCACCCAGGACAGCGCCCCATCCATTTGGGCGATTCGTAGCCGCAGGATTGACACACAAAGGTTGATCTAACTTTGCTCATCACTTTCACCTGTTTTCTACCAAATTCCCCACAAACAAAGGAAAAAGGGCTACAAAGAAAGTCGGCTTTCGCTCAATGAAGAGCGAAAGCCTTCCTTCATCCGTTCTTCCCCTTTTATAATTTGACATCCAGCCCCTTATTCCTGTTTGACCGATTCTTTTTTTATCACTTTCAACTGGCCATCTTCCACATCGATTAGCACGGAGTCGCCTTTGCTAATGTTGCCGGCAATCAGCTCTTCCGACAGACGGTCCTCCACCATGCGCTGCAGCGCGCGGCGCAGAGGTCGGGCCCCGTATTGGGGATCATGCCCTTCCTTCACGATGTGGCGCAGAGCGGCTTCCGTCAATTCAAATTCGATATCTTGTTCTTTCAAACGTTTCTGCAGCTCTTTGGCCATCAGCTCCACAATTTGCAGCAGATGATCCTCTTCCAAGGAATGGAAGACGATCACTTCATCAATCCGGTTTAAAAACTCGGGGCGGAACATGCGTTTCAGTTCACCCATCACTTTATCTTTCATGTTTTCATACTCCTGCTCCGAAGTGGCAGGTTGGAAGCCCAGGGTGGTCCCTTTTTTCAAGAGTTCTGCCCCAGCATTGGAGGTCATGATGATCACGGTGTTTTTAAAGTCAACGGTCCGCCCTTTGGCATCGGTGAGGCGCCCATCTTCCAACACTTGCAACAAGATATTAAACACATCGGGGTGGGCTTTTTCAATCTCATCCAGCAAGATGACGGAATACGGTTTGCGACGCACTTTTTCCGTCAGCTGTCCCCCTTCTTCGTAACCCACATAGCCAGGGGGAGCGCCCACCAGCCGGGAGGTGGTATGTTTCTCCATGTACTCCGACATGTCAATGCGAATCACCGCATTTTCATCGCCAAACAAGCTTTCGGCCACCGCTTTGGCCAGCTCCGTTTTACCAACGCCAGTGGGACCGAGGAAGATAAAGGAGCCGATGGGACGCTTGGGATCTTTCAAACCAGCCCGAGCCCGACGAATCGCCCTGGAAATGGCTTTGACCGCTTCATCCTGACCAATCACCCGCCGATGCAAAATCTCTTCCATTTTGATCAGCCGTTCGCTCTCTTCCTGGGCCAGCTGTTTCACCGGAATCCCTGTCCAACTGGCCACAATGTCGGCAATATCTTCGCCGGTCACTTCGGAGTCTGTCTGTCCCTGCTTTTCACGCCAATCTTTCTTCGTTTTTTCCAGCTCCTCGCGAATCTTCTGCTCCTTATCCCTTAAGGAAGCCGCTTTTTCAAACTCCTGGCTTTGGACAGCCGCATCTTTTTCCTTGCGGATCTCTTCCAAGCGCTGCTCCAGCTCTTTCAAATTGGGCGGTGCCGTAAAAGATTTTAAACGCACTTTAGAGGCAGCTTCATCAATCAAATCGATCGCTTTGTCCGGCAGAAAACGGTCATTAATGTAGCGGTCGGAGAGCTTCACCGCCTGCTCAATCGCTTCGTCCGTTATTTTAACCCGGTGGTGGGCCTCATAGCGGTCCCTAAGCCCCTTTAGGATAAGAATGGTATCTTCCGGAGAAGGGGGATCCACCATAATGGGCTGGAAGCGGCGTTCCAAAGCGGCATCTTTTTCAATATACTTGCGGTATTCGTCCAGGGTGGTGGCCCCGATGCACTGCAATTCACCTCGAGCCAGAGCCGGCTTTAAGATGTTGGAGGCGTCAATGGCCCCTTCAGCCCCTCCGGCGCCGATCAAAGTGTGCAGCTCATCGATAAACAGGATCACGTTGCCTGCTTGTCGAATCTCATCCATCACTTTTTTCAAGCGATCTTCAAATTCACCCCGATATTTGGTACCGGCCACCACCGTGCCCATATCCAAGGTCATGACCCGTTTGCCCCGCAATGTTTCCGGAATTTCATTATTCACAATGCGCTGGGCCAGCCCTTCAGCAATGGCCGTTTTTCCAACACCGGGCTCACCGATTAAAACGGGGTTATTTTTGGTGCGGCGACTTAAAACCTGGATCACCCGCTCGATCTCTTTATCCCGGCCGATCACTGGGTCCAATTCATCATTTTTGGCAATAGCCGTCAAATCCCGGGCCAGGCTATCCAAGGTGGGTGTATTGGCTGATCCGGAATGGCCTCCCTGGTGAGTGGAACTTAATGCTTCATTGGAACCTAAAAGCTGCAGCACTTGCTGTCGGGCCTTGTTAAGGCTGACACCCAAATTGTTCAGGACGCGGGCAGCCACCCCTTCGCCTTCCCGAATCAGTCCCAAAAGGACATGTTCGGTCCCCACATAGGTATGGCCCAATTTGCGGGCTTCATCCATAGACAGTTCAATCACCTTTTTGGCGCGAGGGGTGTAGTGAATGTTTTCGGCTGTCTCCATGCCGCGACCGATTAAGGTTTCCACCTCTTTGCGAATCTTTTCCATATCTAGATTTAACGCCTGCAAAGCTTTAGCTGCAATCCCTTCACCTTCGCGCACGAGACCTAACAAAATGTGCTCGGTCCCAATGTTGTTATGCCCCAAACGCAAAGCCTCTTCTTGAGCCAAGGCCAACACTTTTTGCGCCCGTTCAGTAAAGCGGTGAAACATAAACTTACACCTCCAATGATTTAATTTTTAATTTAGGTCCATCTGTTCAGCCAAGCGCTCCCGGATCAGTTTGGCTCGCCGAATGTCCCGCTCTTCTGGAGAGAGCATCTGGCCAGCGTATTGCTGCAAAAATCCAGGTTGGGTCAGGACGATCAGTTCATTTAAGATGGTGGCGGACACCCCAGGCAACAGGCCCAGGTCTATCCCTAAGCGCACGTCAGAGATGCGCTGCATCGCTTCCTTGCTTTCTATCACCCGAGCTTGAGACAAGATGCCATAGGAGCGGAAAATTTTATCTTCCACCATGATGCGGGATGATTCCATCAACCTTTGCCGTGCTTTCCGTTCCTGGTCGATTAACTGTTTGGCCACATTGCGCAAATCCTCGATAATCTCCTGTTCAGACCGTCCCAGGGTAATCTGATTGGAAATCTGAAAGATATTTCCTAATGCTTCACTGCCTTCTCCATAGATGCCTCGCACCACCAAGCCCAGTTGATTGATGGCTGGCAGAATGCGATTCATCTGTTTGGTCATCACCAAGGCGGGCAGGTGCACCACCACTGAAGCCCTCAGGCCCGTGCCCACATTGGTGGAACAGGTGGTTAAGTAACCCCGTTTCTCATCAAAGGCATAGTCCAAATTGATCTCCAGCCAGTCGTCAATGCTGTTGGCCTGATTCCATGCTTCCTCCAGCTGAAAGCCGGGGAAAAGACACTGGATGCGCAAATGGTCCTCTTCATTGATCATGATGCTGATCGATTCGTTTTGACTTAAAATGACGGCCCCAGCCCTCGCTTCGTTGGCCAAGTGGGGGCTGATCAAATGCTTTTCCACCAGCACTTGCCGCTCCAACGAGTTTAAGCGGTCCATGCGGATCAGTTCCAAGCGGCCCAGCGCTTCATTATTTTTGCTCTTTTCGATGATGGCCGCCAGTTTGCTTATGACGGTTTCCAGCTGCTCTTTGGTCGCCACCCACGGAAACGGAGTGTCCATTAAATTGCGGGCCAGCCGAATCCGGCTGGAAATCACAATATCGGCCTCGGGACCGCCTCCCTTCATCCAGTCGCTTAACGCTCGACTAATAAAACGATTTAAGGACATCATTAAGCCCCCCTCAAAAGTTGGACCACTGCTTTTCCAATGCTCTAATCTCATCCCTTAAACGCGCGGCCAACTCAAATTCCTCCTGCTCAACCGCTCGTTTCAACTGTTTTTTCTTGTACTCCAGTTCCCGTTTCAACTGCAGGCGAGAGCCGGAACGACGAGGGATTTTGCCGTGATGAATCACATTGCCGCTGTGCACTTTTCGTAATAATGGCTCCACCCGCTGGCCAAACACTTCATAACAATGGGCACATCCAAAAAAGCCACTCTTGGAAAATTGACTATAAGTAAGTCCGCAACGGTCACACCTTTGAGTTTGAATCTGCGCCGCCCCTCCACCAACCCCCGATGGTTCAAAGGAGAGTAGCCCAGACAATAAGTTATGGATGGAAAAGCTATTGTTTAGTCCCGGTAACACTTCCCCCTTGTCTTTAGCGCACACTTCACATAAATGATATTCGTTTTTTTGCCCGTTGATAATCTTTGTGAAATGGAGGGTAGCCGGCCGCTGTCCACATTCCTGGCATTGCATCATACCCACTCCTTAGTTAACTGGTTTGGAAAATAGGACTGTAACCTTACGGGCACACTAGTGAAGCCTCCCTAGCGATACATACAAGCCGTAATCATCGCTTTTAACAGATTGGCCCTTAAGCGATCACGAACCCCCACTTCAAAAGGGAGAACATTGCGCTGGATCACCGCTTTCATCATGCGGCTTTCCCTTTCGGTGATCAAATCCAGTTCCAGCAAGCGTTCAATCACGTTTTCCGCAGCCCCTTGGGTGATATCGTGGTCAATGATGCGCAGCAAAGTTTGCAAAAAGCGCTGCTCATCCACCACCTTCACCTTGCGAATGCGGATAAATCCGCCTCCTCCCCGCTTGCTTTCCACCACATATCCTTTTTCTACAGTAAAGCGGGTTTTGATCACATAGTTGATCTGGGAGGGCACGCATTGGAATTTATTGGCCAATTCATTCCTTTGAATTTCAATATACCCTTTTTTGCTTTGTTCCAAAATCTTTTTTAAGTAATCCTCAATCACATCAGAAATATTCCTCATCACTGATCGAACCTCCGAACAAGTCACCCAAATGCGAACCACACCCGTTTTTTGACTTTGACTATCTTTGACTTTAATTAAATTATAGCCAATGGAAAGGTTTGGTGCAAGTCTTTTTTATCATTTTTTATGGATTTTTCTCTGCTGTTTAGTTTAAGTTGTCCACCGCTTCCTTATTCATTTGTCTAAATCAAGAGCAGGCATTTTGCTCGCTTTTCATGGGCCAGTCGATTATAATGCAAAATGAAGGGTTGACCAATCTATTAAACCTTCATCTGAATGAACAAAGGAGGGATGGGTATGTCAATTACCGCCTTTAAGTTTTCACGTGCTGGCCTAATTCAAACCTTATCAGCGGTTGACCCCGAAAGTGTCGATATTATACCCGAGGGATTTAACAACTCCATTCGCTGGAATGCAGGCCACATCTTGTCGGCCGCCGATAACATGCTGGCGCTCATTTCCGGTTATCAACGCCTTCTACCCACCACCTACAGCGATTTCTTCAAAATAGGCACCTCTCCAAGGGATTGGAGTACAGAACCTCCAGAATGGTCTGAAATGTTAAACTATCTTAAACAGCAAACGGAACAAGTGGAAAATCTGTTTAGTCGAAATGAAAAGCCCACCTTGCTTAATCCCCTGGAAATTAGAGGGATTTCCTTTGCCACTGTTGAAGAGGTGTTGGCCTTTATCAGCGGGCACGAAGGACTGCATCACGGCACGATCAAAGCGTATCTGCGCTTGATCAAGTAACGGCGGTCATTCTTATTTTTTAAGTTAAAACAAAAGAGGGCTGTCTGTCAAAGACTGCCCTCTTTTTTAATCCACTTTTATCTCCTGCACACCGTCCAGATCATGCAACTGTTCCAAAAAGTGGGTGGCTTGCTTTGAGGGGGGCATGCTTAACCGAAACACCATGGTGACCGGTTCATTTACGCCTGAAGGCTCTTTTTTGGACATGGAAACACCGTTGATGGAGATGTTGTGTTTTTCAAGCAGAGCGGTAATTTCACCCAATTTGCCGGGCTGGTCAGTCACTTTCAGCTCCAGTCTCAATGTTGATTTTTTTCTCAACACCACTGTGTCTACGCGGTTAAAAACAATCAAACTGAGCAAAACAAGGCAAGTGCACAGCACGGCTCCAAAATAGAAACCTGCCCCCAAGGCCAGGCCGATGCCGGCCACCACCCATAAGGAGGCAGCGGTGGTTAAACCCCGAACGGCAAAGCCGTGGACCAAAATGGTACCCGCCCCTAAAAAACCGATGCCACTCACCACTTGAGCAGCCAGTCGAGCCGGATCAGCCACCACATAGCCATGTTCACTTTTCTCCCGAATATAATCTTCAAACCCGTAGATGGAGATCAGCATGATTAAGGCGGAGCCGACACAGACCAAAATATGGGTTCGAAAGCCGGCTGGCCGGTTGCTTTGCTCCCGCTCCAGCCCCACCAGCCCGCCAAGAATCGTGGCCAATACCAGGCGAAGGGCGATCTCAAAATAGGGATGATCCAGGATAAGGAGTCCGCTTTCCTTAAGCCACGCCATAAGGCTTCCCCCGTTCCAACCCAGTCAACGTTTTATAAAACATATGCCTCAATTGTTTATATTATCTCCAAAGGTTGCCCTTGATGTCAAAGAACCCTTTGGGTGGAAAGGGAGAACCCTTTTTTGCTTAAGAGAGAGCCAACATGCGCTCTAATGCCACTTTAGCCCAGTGGGCCACCTCTTCTTCCACCACAATGCGGTTGATGGGCTGATTGTGCTCAATCTGTTCCAAAGCAAAAAGCAAATGGGGCAAATCGATGCGGTTCATGGTTAAGCAAGGGCAGATCATCTCGTTTAAAAGCTTGATGGTTTGCTCCGGATGCTGGTGAGCCAAGCGCTGAACCAGATTCACTTCTGTCCCAATGGCCCAGCTTGTTCCTGACGGCGCCTGTTTCACCTGATTGATAATATATTCGGTGGAACCACATAAATCGGCCTCCTTAACCACCTCATAACTGCATTCGGGATGAACCAGCACCTGAACAGCGGGATCTTTCTCCCGAGCCCGCAGGACATGCTCCCGTTTAAAATGTTGATGTACGGAACAAAACCCTTTCCATAAAATTACTTTGATCTTCTCTAAATCGGTGTGCACCTCTTCCAACTCTTCCGTGATGGGATTGTAGACCGCCATCTCTTCCAAGGGAATCCCCAGTTGCACCCCTGTGTTACGTCCCAAGTGCTCGTCGGGTAAAAAGAGGAGGCGCTCCTTCTGTTTAAATGCCCAGTGAAACACTTTCTTGGCGTTGGAAGAAGTACACGTTAGCCCTCCATGTTGACCACAAAAGGCTTTGATGGCCGCTGTGGAATTGACATAGGTTATGGGCAGCACCGTATCGCCGAAGAGGCTTTGCAACTTGGCCCAGCACGTTTCCACCTGTTCATCGTCGGCCATATCCGCCATGGAGCAGCCTGCTTTTAGGTCTGGCAAAATCACCTGTTGATGAGGTGAGGTGAGAATATCTGCCGTTTCAGCCATAAAGTGAACACCGCAAAACACAATATATTGAGCCTCTGATTGTCGGGCCGCCTGCTGAGCCAGTTTAAGGGAATCACCAGTAAAATCAGCAAATTGAAAGACCTCATCCTTCTGATAATGATGTCCCAAAATAACCAGCCGCTCGCCTAGCTGCGCCTTAATCTTCTTCACCCGCTCTTCCATCTGTTTTCGATCCAGATGGGCATACTGCATGGCCACAGTGGGGACTGGACTAGAGGATAGTGCCATACCCATTTCCTCCTTCCAACGTGTTATTTTTGATGGCTCCATCCAAGGTTAAGCTGATGTCTAAAGCTTTAGCGGAATGGGTAAGCCAGCCGATGGAGATCACCTGCACCCCGGTTTGAGCCACTTCCACCAGATTGTCCAACGTAATGTTGCCTGACGCCTCACTCACCATCCCAGATGGAATGAGGGCAACCGCCTCCCGCAATTGATGTGGGGGCATATTGTCAAGCAAAATGGCATTCACATTGAGACTTATCGCTTCTTTAACCTGAGTCAGGGTTTCTACCTCCACCTCAATAAAGACGGTATGCCCCAGTTTTTCCCTCACGCGCTGCACCGCCTGGCTGATGCCTCCAGCCGCCCGAATATGATTTTCCTTAATGAGCACCGCATCATCTAAGCGCAGACGGTGATTAAAACCACCCCCTTGGGTGACAGCGTATTTCTCCAACATGCGTAGCCCGGGGGTTGTTTTGCGCGTATCCACAATCTTGACACCATAGGGTTCTGCCAGGCGGACCGCTTGGCGCGTCACCGTGGCAATTCCCGATAAACGTTGCAAGAAATTGAGGGCGACCCGCTCCCCCGTTAAAATGGCCCGTGTGGGACCGGTGAGGGTGGCCACAACCGCTCCTTGTTCTACTTCAGTTCCATCATGACAGAAACATTGAACCTTTACCTCGGGATCAACAAGCTGCATCACTTTTTCCAGCACAGGCAGCCCAGCCACCACGCCCCCTTCTTTAAAGATCAGGGCGGCTTGACTTACATGTTGGGCATCCACCACCGCCAAAGTGGTCCGGTCTCCAAACCCAATATCCTCCATGAGAGCCTGCTTCAACTGTTCCTCCAGCCATAAAGGGTTCATCCTGCTTCCTCCCACCCAGTGGTCAACTTGTTTTTGTCATCAAGTCATCTTACGATAAGCCCGGCTTGCCATAAGGTTATTGTGAATAAAATCACATGTTTTTCTTCAAACAGACAGATACCCTCCGTTGGCGATCAGCAAGTGGTCAAGGGTTAGACTTATTATAGAAGGGCTCTTTCCAGTTGTCAATACACCTGTCTTGACAACTGCCCTTTGCCTGCTATACTCTTTGTCAAAAACAGCCCCAACGTGTGTGGAGAGGATGATACCATGAAAAACACCATTTATCTGGATTACGCCGCCACCACCCCCATCGATCCGGAAGTTTGGACCCAGATGGAAAAGGTGGCCTTCCATCACTTTGGCAACCCTAGCAGCCTTCATCTTTATGGTGAACAGGCTGAAGAGCTGATGGAAGAAGCAAAAAGCAAGCTAAGTTATTTAATCGGGGCTCGGCCAGGCAAAGTGATTTTAACCAGTGGCGGTACAGAGTCTAACAATCTGGCTTTAAAAGGGGTGGCCCACCATTACGCCACACAGGGCAACCATATTGTGGTGAGTGCCATCGAACATGACGCCATTTTAGCCACCTGTCGCACCTTAGAAAAAGAGGGCTTACAGATCACCTATCTTCCTGTCAACCAATATGGACAGGTAGATTTAGACGCCTTATCCGCGGCCATCACTGACCAAACCCTTTTGGTCTCCATCATGCATGCGAACAACGAGACCGGCACGATTCAGCCCGTGAAGCAAATCGGCCAGATCATTCGCCACAAACGGACTGAACAAGGGACCCAAACACCTTTCTTTCACTGTGATGCGGTCCAAACGGCCGGCCAACTGGAGCTAAAAGTGGAAGAGTGGGCCGTTGATCTATTATCCCTTTCAGCCCATAAGTTTTATGGCCCTAAGGGAGTTGGCGCCCTTTATGTTCGCAGGGGAATCCGCCTGGTCCCCCTCTTGGATGGAGGAGGTCAGGAATATGGCTGGCGTTCAGGCACTCAAAATGTTCCCGGCCTCATCGGCATGGTGAAAGCGCTGGAGTTAGCCAGAGAGCGCCTTACGGCTGACAGAGAACATTATGTCACCTTAAATAAAAAAATGCGCTCGGCTTTAAAGGAGCTTCCAGGCGTTCGTTTAACGGTGCCGGCTGAATACGCCTTACCATCTCACCTTCATTTTTCATGTGAGCAAATTGAGGGGCAGGCCATCATGCAGGAACTTTCCCGACAGGGCATTGCCGTCTCCACCAGTTCAGCCTGCCACGCCCATCATTGGCAGCCTTCCCATGTGCTCAAAGCCATGGGCTATGACGATGAACAGGCTAAACAAGCAATCCGTGTCAGTTTAGGTCGACTGGTGAAGACCGATGATATCGATCAATTCTTAGAGCGGCTAGCGGGAATTATCACAACTTTTCGCAGCAGTAAAGTCCTGTAATAACAGCAAAAAGAAATTCGTGAGTTGAATACCAAGCTAAGTTTTCTTAAACTGAGGGAAGGAATCAATGGAAGTAAACAAGGGGGAGCACAATGGAGGCCAAACAGAAGCTGTTGGGGGAGAAACGGCGCCAGTTTCTCCTCAACTATTTACAACGGGAAAACCGGGCGATCACTGGCGCCGAATTGGCAGAGTTAACAGGGGTGAGCCGCCAGGTTATTGTCCAAGATATCGCCCTCCTGAAAGCTAAAAACGAACCGATTATTGCCACACCGCAGGGATATCTTTATTTTTCAGCCGTTCAACCGCAAGGAATACAGCGGGTGATCGCCTGTCAACACTCGTTTGAAAAGACAGAGAGAGAGCTGACCCTTCTGGTGGAACATGGACTCAAAATTATTGATGTGATTGTGGAACATCCCGTCTACGGTCAGCTTCAGGGAGCTCTGATGATCGAATCCCTGGCTGACGTGCGGGAGTTTATCCGCAAAATTGAAAACAAAGAGGCTAAGCTCCTCTCTTCCCTCACCCAAGGCGTTCACTTGCATACCGTAGAGGCCAAAGATGAACGGCAGATTGAAGAAGCTTGTCAAGCTTTGCAAAAGGAAGGCATTTTACTCAGCAAAGATTAACCCCTAAGACGCACACAGCAGGGGCCGGCTTCATCTCTTTCAGCTCCATCCTGATCTGAGAAAACCCGGCTTGCTTCAGATAGCAACAATTTGAGCGCCAATTTCCTCCGCTGTTTGTCGTGTCGCTCCTTTTTCATAGGGCTGTACGGTTACAGCGATCAGGCCATTAGGATTCATCTGCTGTCGAATCGCTTTCAATACAGCGCTGGGTTCTCGCCAAAAAATAATGGAGTTGACTGAAAAAACTTTGTCAAAGGTCGTGGGAAATGTGGGCAAGGCATTAACATCAGCTTTGAGCAGCTGCACTCGCCCCGCTTCAACAGCCGCTCTATTTCTTTTCAAAGCCTGGCGCACCATCACCTCTGAATAATCGATGCCTACCACCAAGCCTTTTGGCACTTTTTGTGCTGCCATGTGGATCGCTACCCCTGGGCCAAATCCTATTTCCAGGACATGATCCTCTTTTTGAAGCTTTAACAGCGATAAAGTCCAGCGGTTTTTTTCACGGCCAGCCCAATACATTAGAAAGCCGGCTAGGCGTCCCAAGAGGCCTTCGGGTTTTACAAATTGATCGCGAAAATTTTTGAACAACTTCATGCTTCATCTCCCACCTCATAAGCCTAAAAAATCAAAAGCCTAAGTAATCAGACTAAACAAACATATTTTGAATCAAAAAAGAGGGCTTTGACAAGCCCTCTTTTCAGATTGAAGACAAACCCCCTTGTTTCCAGCCAACAGGTAGAACAAAAAGGCATTGGAGTAGCCATTTTGAACAAAACAATAAATCTCGACGTCTCAAGCCACCTGACTTCCATAGCCAGGTGGCCAATTTTTTCAAATTCATGGCAGCAAAAGTAAGCA
>CALFAC010000115.1 GCA_937927935.1 uncultured Bacillaceae bacterium | reverse complement strand
CGACCGTCTTTTGTAAGACGGTCATTTTTTTATTCTTACCTCTTTTTTGTTCTGACTTCTTTGTTCTGACATCGCTTTTGTTATAATCCGGTCACGTTATCCATGGGCTGATGACTGTTCCTTTTTTCCTCTCATCTGAATAACGATCAGCCTGTCCAGCTGCTCGCTAATTTGCAGCACTTTTTCTGATGTGAAGGAGTGAACCTGAACCGCATGATGCAAAAGTTGACGCAGCATCTCAATTTTTTCCGTCAAATTCACAGCCAGATCATCTCCTTATTTAAAGTAGACGGCTGAAGACGTGGGAATATGCTTCTTTTTACCCATTTTAGAAAAGTATACCATAAACGAAAATTAGGTCTAGTTTCCTGGTCCGGCGGCAAACGAAAAAGAAGCACCGCTGCATCAATGGTCAGACGGTGCTATTTTTATTCGTGCTCCCATCCATTTTTCGATTAAATGATGACCCGCTTAAGTTCTTTTGTCCTAGGTAAAGAGGTGTTAAACAGCTGGTCTTCCACCAAATCATCCAAGCTGGCAAACTGATACCCCTGCGCTTTCAGATCGTCAATCACTTTGGCTAAAGCTTCGGCATTGTCCCGGGAGACGGTATGGAGCAAAATGACGGCACCCGGATGAATTTGATCCATAATATTGCGGTAAGCATACTGCCACCCTCGCTGCCGATCGGTCTGCCAATCCACAAAAGCCAGGGACCAAAACACATTGCGGTAGCCCAGTTCCGCCGACAGGGCCAAAGTTCGTTCACTAAAAATGCCACGAGGTGGTCGCAGATAAGCCATTTTCTTTTCTCCTGTTATCCGCTCAAACTCCTGCTCCACCCGCTCTAACTCCTGACGGAAGCGCTCATCGCTCACCTGGGTTAGATCGGGATGCGACCAACTGTGATTACCCACAATGTGACCTTCCCGCACCATGCGTCGCACCAGATCAGGCTGGGTCTTTAAATAATGGCCGGTCACAAAAAAGGTGGCGGGAACTTGCTTCTCTTTTAAGATGTCTAAAATTTGGGCCGTATACCCATTTTCATAACCGTTGTCAAAGGTCAGATAAATGGTTTTGCTGCTGACATCCCCCAAATAAAAGGAGCCGTACTTGGCTAATAATTGGTCAAGCTCCTGACCAGCTGAAGGGGGCTCATGATTGGTGTTCCGCTTAAATCCCCAATGAATCGGCTGATTGGAGCCATGGGAAACAACGCCATCCACCACCGCCCCATGGGTGGCCAAAACCAAACCCATCAAAACTAGAACCAGCACATGACGTATCTGCATGCTGGCTGTCCCTCCTTTTGGATCATAGAGCCGCCATTTGAAACAGGCTGGTAAGTATAGCGTGCAACCGCCGTTGACGGTTCATTCCAAAAGGAGGATGGCAAAGGTTTCCTCTATGCTTTTGCCTTTTACCGAAACGGATCCTTAACAAGAGCGTGTTAGGTTTCGGAGCGATTTAGCAAGGGCAGCATGCGCCTCACCCGCACCGCCACCACGGAAGCGATGATCGCTTTTATCACATCGCCCGGAAGATAGGTTACGGTGGGCAAAGCGGTGGCATGCAGGGGGAGGTTGGCAATCCACGCATGGTAAGGCACCCCGATCAAATAGATCACCACAATCCCACCGATTATGGTGCTAAAAAAGATGGGCCAAAAGCGGGGTTGTTGTGCCCACCGTTCCACCAACAGCCCGATCACAAAAGCAGCAAGAGGCCAAGCTAAAATATAGCCCCCATTAGGGAGTAAAAAGATGGGCCAGCCTCCCCTTCCGCCAGGCAGCACGGGCGCTCCAATGGCAATTAAGAGGACAAAGATTAAAATGCTTAATCCTCCCAATCGGGAACCCAGAACGGCACCGGCCAGCATCACCCCCAACGTTTGGGCTGTAATAGGCACAGGCGTAAAGGGCAAGGGGATCGGAGGAAGCAAGCCTAACGCTGCCGTAAAAGCAGCAAACAAAGCCACCAGCATCATATCTTTCAGTTTCATCTCTTTCACTCCACTTTCTGTAGGATTCTATAAGGCTTCCTCTTTCTGGGAAAAAATAATGACGCCCCTATTATAGAAGATAGTCCCCTATATATCAACCTATTTTTTTATTAGGTTAACATACGACCAATAAAAAAGCCGCCTGGTCGGCGACTAATTTGGATGGACCAATTCCTCCACAGTGTGAACCACCTCGTCCACATGCCCTTTCACTTTCACCTTGCGCCACTCCTTGATGATGGTCCCCTCCGGGTCGATCAAGAAAGTGGAACGTTCAATGCCCATATACTCCCTGCCATACATCTTTTTCTTGACCCACACCTGAAAATATTCAGCCAGTTGATGGTCGGGATCAGAGAGCAAGATAAACGGCAGTCGATGTTTCTCAATAAATTTATGATGAGACTTCACATCGTCAGGACTGACACCGATCACCTGTACTCCCAGCTGGGATAATCGAGGGTGCTGATCCCTAAAGTCGCAAGCCTCTGTGGTACAGCCTGGGGTCATATCCCGCGGGTAAAAATAGAGCACCACCATCTGTCCTTTAAAATCGGTTAAGGCGAGCTCCTCACCGTTTGAAGCAGGCAAACGGATATCAGGCACCTTTTGGCCTACCATACTTTCTGCCACGCCGTACACCCTTTCTCAACTCAATTTTTAACCGGTTACCACGAACGGTTGAACCGTGCACCTGAAGAAGTTGTGCCGATGGCGATTTGCCTTTAGCGTCATGATAACTAAACGCCTGTACTCTTAGCTTACCCCATGGTCGAGGGGAAAAACAAACGAACGATCCACAAAGCGGCCATAGTCTGGCGCATAGCTGCGCTCACAAAACCAAACATACTGTCGGCTCATCAACACGATGGTGGAGGAGCGGGTCCCATAGGTGGTGTCCTGAATAAAAATGGGGGAATGGCGCTTTTCCAGCTCATACCCGATTCCCGTCTCTGGCAGCAGGTGATCGGGGGCCAGCTCCCGATCCGTGAGAAGCTTAAAAAGATGCTCGGGGGAAAGGGTTTTTGCTGCTAAGATCCCTTTAAGCGCCTGCTTTCCCTTTTCCACTTTAAACCAGGGGGTATCCAGCAGATGGTTGCTTAAGCCGTAAACCCCCGGGGTGAGCAGAACCGGTTTAGGCTTGTTATCGGCCAGGCGATTGGAATAATAATACAGCTCGGTGAGGCTGCCGGCCAAAAGGTTGAAGCCATTGTATGTCGCCCGTTGTGCCACCACTTGGCGCCAGTAGGCGGCCGGCTCTTTGGTCATTAAAAAGCGGCTCACCAGCTCCCCTCGGGAACGTTCAGCCTCTCTTTGCTGAGGATCCCGATAATTGGTAACGGCCGCCACCCGTCCTTGGCGACTCACCCCGAGCCAGGTGCCCCCAGCCAAAAGGTCCCGCCCCCCTAAAATATGGGGAGCATCGGGCCAAAACTGGGCCGGTTGTGTGGGTCGCTGCCAAAACTCATCCCGATTGGCGGCCAAAATGAGCGGATACTGTTTATGAACCTGATAGGCGACAAAGATGATGCACATGGCGATCGCTTCTTTCTGGTGATGTCCATGGAGACAAAGGGATGAAGATGAAATAATGGGCCAGCTGGTTCAACTCTTTATGTGCCATGGATCCACCGAACAATGGCCTCCAGCGGCTGTCTCGTCTTGGGCCGGGGCTCTTGAGCCCGGTAGCCAAAGGCCACCATGCAGGAGAGGCCAAACCGATCTTCCTCCAAAAGGCCTTCCTCCCTGAGCAGCTGTTCCAGTTTGGGCCGGTTAAACCCTTCAATGGGGCAGGAATCGATGCCCAACAAGGCGGCCGTCATCATCATGTTAGCCAAGGCGATATAGGTTTGCTTACAGGCCCAGTCAAACATGGCTCGGGGACTGCTTAATACGTCAAAATCCTCATCCAAAAAAGAGCGGTACCGGGCTTGGAGCCGCTCAATCCGCTCCGGCGGGTAGCGGTGCACCTGGGTGAACAGGTGGTCTATGTACTTTGAGCCGGGCTTTAAATCAGCCATGGTGCGGGCCAGGATCAGGACAAAATGGCTGGCGGTGGGCAGCTGCCCCTGGGCTCCCCAGGAGACGGCCCTAATTTTTTCCCGCAACACTTTATCCTGCACCACCACAAAGCGCCAAGGTTCCAGCCCCACGGAGCTGGGTGCGAGGCGTCCAGCTTCCAATATGAGTTCAAAATCTTCCTCAGGAATGGTGCGCTCGGGATCAAAGGCTTTACATGCATGCCGGAAAAGAAGGGCATCCCTAATCTGCTGACGAACCGTTTCTTTTTCCACCAGTGGTTTATTCTGCGTCATTTGGCAGTTCTCCTTTAATCTCCTTTTCTAGTTTTGGATGTTTTGATGAAGATGGCTGGGCCCTGTTGGCCCAGGAAAAGTGGGCATCATTTTTATTTTAGTTAAAAAAGTTGCCACTTTTTATTGTAGCAAAAAGGAGTCTTTGCCTGCATCCCGTTTGCAGAAGAAAAGGTGCTCGCCATGGCGAGCACCCTCAGCTACCACCGTTGGTCTGGCCCGGTTCATTGGGATTACCCAGTTTTTGAATATGGGGTAACACCTTGCGGCCAAACAAATCTAAGTTTTTCATCGCTTTCCAATGGGGCATATTTCCTTTATGCAAATGGGCATTTAAGATGCCAAAGCCCAGCCGCTTATGCAGCTCCTCGAGGCGTTGCCTCACCGTTTCCGGAGACCCCACAGTGACCAGTCCGGCCTCAAAGGCTTCCTGTAGTGTTTTTTCATGGCTGGTACTAATCTTGGAAACAATGGCCTGCATCGCTTTCTCACTCACATAGCCGGGTGGAAATTTCATGTGATTGGGCATCCAAAACAGCTGGTTAAAGCGTCTATAATGAGCCTCATATTCTTCCCACGCCTTCTCATCCGTTTCGGCTACATAGATGGAATGGGAAAAGCCGAGCTGCTCTGGCTGGGCCTCATAGCCAAATTTCAGGGCCGCCTCCCGAAAACGATCAAAGGCCCTTTCCATATCTTCAATGGTGGTAAAAGTTTGCAGGAGCGTGTATCTGTTTTTGGCGGCAAATTCCACGGTATCTGAACTGCCTTGGGCACCCGCTGAGGAATGGCGTGGAGCGAAATGGCATTGCCCACGATGGCGATCTTTCCATTTTTGATGTGGCGGGCCAGCAACGCAGCCATCACATTGGGGGAAGGGATATTGCCATATGCCGTCTGATGGTGTTCATTGACGCAAACGCCATCAAACCCCAAGCGGTCGGCAAACTCCAGCTGGTCAAAAAACTGATGATAATATTGCCTCCCTTTTTCCGGATCATAGTAGGAATTGGGCAAGGTAATCCAGGCTGAGCCATACTTTTCCAAAAAGTCATCGGGCAGATCTAGGTAAGGCATGAGGTGAAAAGCGAAAACTTGTACCATTTGTCGATCCCCCTTCTGTATCACACCGCTGCCAAAAGCGATGAACCCCTCCATTTATGGACCAATAAATTGATCGATCAGTTGAAGACATGTTTCGGCATGTTCGATAAAGGGCATATGGCCGCAGCGTTCCAACACATTAAGCTGGGCGCCGGCAATATGCTTGCGATACGCCTCGCCGTAAGCCAAAGGGATGATCTGGTCTTCGCGACCCCAAATCAGGCAGGTGGGCGCTTCAATATAGCGTAAAAGGCGAGGAAGCTTGGGATTATAGTTGCGACTCCAGTATAAAAGGGCTACGGTGGTTAAATTTTTTACAGCGATCTCTTGCGCCTCTGACGATTGAAGGCTGGTTAACATCACATCCGCATAGCGTTGGTCGTAAAAGAGGAGCCGCTTGCTTTCCTCTTGGCTCATCATAAAGGTGTCAGGCCGCCTGGCCTCCTCCAGATAGAGGCCGGCTGGGCAAAACAAGATCAGCTTGCTGACCCGGTGAGGATGACTGATGGCCAATTCAACAGCAATATGTCCCCCTAGCGAGTGACCGGCCACAATCACCTGCTCCAATTTAAAAAAATTGAGGAAATCGCGGTAAAAGTAAGGATAATCTTGGATTGATTCCAACCACTCTGGCCGTTCGGAGTGGCCGAAACCGGGATGATCCACCAGATAGAGGGAGTAGCGTTGAGCCAAGGCTTTAAAAAAAGGAAGATGGGGGTTAAGTCCTCCTGCTCCTTATACAAATGTCTATACATTCCGATCTATTATTTTTACTGCTTCTTCATTCCTATGGCTGAAAGAGAGAAAGGGATGGCCAAAATAGTAAATTTTTCCTATAATAAACAGACTAATGGAAATATAATACAAGATTTTTACGGGTAAATAACGTATAATCAGGGTAACCATATCTGAGTCTAAAGAACTAATAACAATGGTGACGTCGGGGAGAAGCTTATGGTGTGGATCACATATGAGTCTTTTGTTCTAATTGTGGCAGCCAGCCTAGCTCTTATACTGATGGTCGCTGTACTGCGTTTTCGGCAAGCGCCGGATGCCCTTGCTTTTGCCGGGCTGATGCTTAGCGTTTTCATGTGGACTTTAGGCTATGGGCTGGAATTGGCTAGCCACAGCTTACAGCTGAAGTCATTTTGGCATAACTTGCAGCAGACAGGACGTTTAGGTTCAGCCTTAGCCTGGCTGTGGCTGGCCTTGATGCACGGCCCGAAGAAAAAGTGGCTCACTGTTCGCTATATGCTGCCTGCAAGTCTTGTCCTGGTGATCGCCGTTGTCTTAATTTGGACCAATCAGTGGCATCAGGTCATGCTGGAGGCCACCCCCAATCCTTCCGGTTCTCCAGACGTGGCGCCTGTCAAAAAGACGCCTCTTTTTCTGGCGTTTAGCATCTATGCCTTCCTGCTCAAGATTTTAAGTTTAATGCTCTTTATTCAAGCTTACAGACGGTTTTCTTTCCCTCATCATCGGCAGTATCTGATTTACATCATCAGCCTCTTCCTGCCGCTGTTAATCAGTCTGATCCACGGGGCTGGATTAAATCCTTTAGACCCTTTTGATCCTTCTCCTCTTTTCTTGGTGGCAGGCGGTTTACTGATCGCCTTAACCTTTTATCGTCGGCCCATCGTCCGGGCTAAATTGCTGGATCATTTACAGGACGGCATTATCGTGACCGATTGCTCGGGAATGATTACCGATCTTAATCGTGCTGCTTTGCAACTGCTCACCCAAGAATCTTCCGTCACTAAGCCCCACATGCTCCTGGGGCAACCCTTGGCGGAGGTGATCCAAAAGTGGCCCGAATGGACCAAAGCATACACCATGTGTCAAGAATCAACCCAACACCTGGAAATCAGGACAGAGGCCAACCGGTTTTATGAAATCAAAATTTCTCCCATCAAAAACCGCCAAGGAACCTCAATCGGCCATTTAACCGTCATCCATGATATCTCGCGGCGAAAACAGATTGAAAACACTCTGATTAAACAAGCCACCACCGATTATCTGACGGGCATCCACAATCGGCGCCATTTTATTGGACTATCCGAACACCAATTTCAGATTGCGATCCGCTACGATAAACCCATCTCCCTCATTATGATCGATATCGATTACTTCAAGCAGATCAACGATAGCTACGGCCATGTGGCCGGCGATATGGTGTTGACTCAGTTTGTGAACATCTGTATCAGCTTCTTACGCAGAGCCGATATTTTTGGCCGGATGGGGGGAGAAGAGTTTGCCATCACCCTTCCTGAAACCCCCTTGGACGGCGCCAAAGTGGTCGCCGAAAAAATAAGACGGGCCATTGAACAATCCACCTTTGTGATCGATGGCACACCCATTCGGTTTACCATCAGCGCCGGGGTGGTGACCAAAACTGAGCAAGACGCCTCTTTTTCCTCGTTAATACGGCGGGCCGACCAACTGCTGTATAAAGCGAAGAAGAAAAGAAATTGCGTCCGGGTGCAATAAAAGCCCTTTGTTTTTGGTGCCAAGACCATGAGGCCTCCCCACCTCACCATCTCCCTTTTAATAAAAAGACCGCCACACCGTTTGGTGTGGCGGTTGCCAGACTAACTGTAGACCAGCTCTGTTTCCCGTAGGCCCAATTTCTGGGCTGTGTTCGCCTGGATCTCCTGCAACAGTTCCGGATTTTCAGCCAGCGACAAACCATAGGATGGAATCATTTCCCTGATCTTGGGCCGCCAGGCTTCCATCTCTTCAGGGAAGCAGTTTTCTAGCACTTGAAGCATCACATAAACCGTGGTAGACGCGCCGGGAGAGGCGCCCAGCAAACAAGCGACTGAACCATCTTGGGCACAAACCACTTCCGTACCAAATTGAAGGGTGCCTCGGCCCGCTTCCGTATCTTTAATCACCTGCACCCGCTGTCCGGCCACAATAATTTCCCAATCCTCACCTTTGGCCGTTGGAATAAATTCGCGCAACTCTTTTAAGCGGGCTTCGTCCGACAGGAGCACCTGCTGAATGAGATATTTGGTTAAAGGCAGCTCTTTGATCCCGGCCGAAAGCATGGTGAGCAAATTATGGGGTTTGACGGAACGGAACAGATCAAGGTAAGAGCCCTGTTTTAAAAATTTGGGTGAGAAGCCAGCAAAGGGACCAAACAGGAGCGATTTTTTATTGTTAATATAGCGCGTGTCCAAGTGGGGCACCGACATGGGGGGAGCGCCCACTTTAGCTTTGCCGTAAACTTTGGCATGATGTTTTTCCACCAGTTCCGGATTGTGACACACCATAAACAGGCCGCTCACCGGAAAGCCGCCGATATGCTTGGCTTCGGGAATCCCCGTTTTTTGCAATAAGAGCAGGCTTCCTCCCCCCGCTCCAATAAAGACAAATTTGGCCCGATGGCGTTGAATCCGACCGCTCTCTACCTCACGCACTTTGACTTCCCATAAGCCGTCCCGGGTGCGGTTAATATCTTCCACCGCATGCTGGTAATAAACTTCTACCTCTTGCTCTTCCAAATGGTTAAACAAAAGGCGGGTTAAGGCGCCAAAGTTGACATCGGTTCCATCATCCATTTTAGTTGCAGCCAAGGGTTCGGTGATGGTGCGCCCTTCCATCATCAGGGGCATCCACTCTTTCAGCTGATCCGGATCATCCGTAAACTGCATCTCCTGAAAGAAGGGATGTTGGTGTAACACCTCATACCGTTTTCTTAAATAGGAGACATTTTTTTCCCCTTGAACAAAACTGAGGTGAGGAACCGGCCGAATAAAATCTTGCGGATTTTGAATCACCTGCTTGTCCACCAGATAAGCCCAAAATTGTCTGGAAAGCTGAAACTGCTCATTAATTTGGATCGCTTTTTTCACATCAATCGAGCCGTCTGGTCGCTCCGGTGTATAGTTTAGCTCACACAGAGCGGCATGGCCCGTTCCGGCGTTGTTCAATTCGTTGGAGCTTTCCTCTCCCGCTTGGGCCAGTTTCTCAAAAACTTTAATCTCCCATTCTGGTGCTAGCTCTTTCAGCAAAGTACCCAGCGTAGCACTCATGATGCCAGCCCCTATTAAAATCACATCCGTCTTATGCTCCATGCTGCTCATCATCCATCCCTATCCCCTCTAGTACACAATAAGCTTACATGATTGTGATAAAAATCACATAAAAAAACAACAACCCTCACAACCTACTGCCACCGCAACACATTTCAAACAGACACACTCAACTCTATTATACTGATTAATCCGTTAAAATTTCTACTACTATTTTATAGAATCCAATTAAAGGAAGGCAAAATAGAAAGATTTCCCACTATTTAATCGGGTTTACCGTTTAGATGAACTCCCCTCATGATAAAGGGAAGGGCCCCTTTGATAAACGCCTCTGGCGGAATCTCTGTACCCTTTCTTCTCCATTCCACAGAAGCGCCGTATAATCCCCAGCTTAAGAGGACGGCAGTCAGCTTTAAGGTCTCTTTTTCTTCGGTCCCATGCTGATTGAGCAACATGGTATACAGAATAATTTCCAGCTGTTCCCTGATGATGCGGGCGATGGTCTCTTCATAGCCCCGATGGCAACGGGGGGATAATGATTTTTGGAACGTGGTGATGGCCACGAAAATCTTAACTAGGGCCTCCTCGCTGAGCTGTTCATCCTGGTACTGTTGGCTTTCCAAGTTGACGGATAACACTTCCACCAATACCTTTTCCAACAGATCATAAATATCTTCAAAATGATAGTAAAAAGTATGGATTTGAGTCAATAATTTGGACACAAAAAAGTTAAGTTTTAAGCGGATTGTTT
>CALFAC010000114.1 GCA_937927935.1 uncultured Bacillaceae bacterium | reverse complement strand
CCCCGTGATTATTTAAACCCCAAATATACACCCGGCAACATGATCTACTTTCGGTAAGGTGCTGGTCCATATTTCCAATTCATGCTATACTTATGAAAAAAAAACGGCCGATTTTTTATCGGCTGTTTTTCATCTTATCACTTTTTATTTCAAGTAAGGGGTTGACCCTATGGCTCGCCGAAAAAAAAGGCAGACCCGCACCGAACGGTTTAAGCGTGTGATGCTGATTGAGCTGTATGGTTTGATTCTTTTAGCAATTTCTATCATTGCGTTGGTCCAGCAGGGTGTGATTGGCACCGTTTTTAGAAGCATCTTTCGTTTTCTGGCCGGATCATGGGACTTTATTTTGCCCTTATTTATGGTTGTTCTGGCCCTATACCTCATATTTAAACGCTCCTGGCCCCAGTGGAATTTTCGCTGGACAGGTGGCCTAATGCTATTTTTTTCATTGCTCACTGTAACCCATTATAAACTTGTCCAATCCTTTACCGCTGATGGCCGCTTTGATCAGTCGATCCTAAAAGTAACCTGGAGCTTATATCTGCAAGATATATCCCAAGAGATGGTGGTCGATTTAGGTGGAGGAATGGTGGGGGCGATCTTATTCGCCTCACTCCGGTATTTATTGGCCGAAACGGGCACGCTAATTGCCGTGTTCTTTATGATCACCATCGGTTTAATGCTTTTGTTTGGGTTTTCCTATATCGAGCTTATCCGGGGCATCCATCGCTTTTATCGCAGTGTGGTCACCCGATTAAAAGAAAAAGCGAGAGCGGTAAAAGAACTGGTTCGTCTGGACCAAGAGGGGGGACAACAGGGGGCCCAAGCGACTCATCAGGAATCGGTTACCAACAGTCTAGACGATGAAGGCTGGAAGGAAGCCTCTCTTGAGATGCCTCACGATCCGGTGATAAGGGATTTTGCTGAAGTCGCTTATGACGATAGGGAGGAAGGAGAACCTCGAACAGATGAGCAGACGAAGGGCAAGGAAGTCTCCAAAGCCGCTCTTGTTGCTCCTTCAGAAACATCCGTCATCAACAAAGCAACGGAAGAGGAAAGCTCCGCTTTGGGTGACAGCAAGTCTGACCCGGCGGGCCAGGTGATCGCCTATATGGAAAATGATGCCGGTGCAGACTATAAACTACCGCCATTTTCTTTATTGCATCGGCAGACTAAACATGCCCAAGCAGGCATACAAGACATCAGGGCCAATGCCCGCAAGTTGGAACGTACGTTGGAAAGTTTTGGGGTAAATGCCAAGGTAACCCAAGTTCATCGGGGACCGGCTGTGACCCGCTACGAGGTTCAGCCAGCTGTAGGGGTAAAGGTGAGCCGCGTGGTGAGTTTAGCTGATGATATCGCTTTAGCCCTGGCTGCTAAAGGCATTCGTATGGAGGCGCCAATTCCAGGTAAATCGGCCATCGGAATAGAGGTGCCTAATAAGGATGTGGCCATGGTCACATTAAGAGAAGTGTTGGAAAGCGCAGCTTTCCGTAACGCCCCTTCCAAGTTAACCATAGCATTGGGACGGGATATCTCAGGAGAGCCAGTGGTGGCCCAGCTTAATAAGATGCCCCATCTGTTAGTGGCTGGAGCCACAGGAAGTGGAAAAAGTGTTTGCATCAACAGCATTATTACCAGTATTTTATATAAAGCAAAACCGCACGAAGTGAAGCTGATGATGGTGGATCCCAAAATGGTGGAGTTAAACGTCTATAATGGCATTCCCCATTTGCTGGCTCCCGTGGTAACGGATCCGAAGAAAGCGGCTGTGGCTTTAAAAAAAGTGGTGGCGGAGATGGAGCGCCGCTATGAGCTGTTTGCCCAGCGAGGCATTCGGGATATAGACCGGTATAACGAATTAATTCGGCAAGAAAATAAAACGGGGAGTGATCCCCAACCGTTGCTCCCCTATATTGTTGTGATCGTTGATGAGCTGGCCGATTTAATGATGGCGGCTCCCGGTGATGTGGAAGATGCCATCTGTCGCTTAGCCCAAATGGCCAGAGCAGCTGGCATTCATTTAATTATCGCTACTCAAAGACCGTCAGTGGATGTGATTACCGGGGTGATCAAGGCGAATATTCCCTCCCGTATCGCCTTTGGCGTCTCCTCTCAAGCTGACTCCAGAACCATTTTAGATATGGGGGGAGCTGAAAAGTTGTTGGGTCGCGGAGATATGCTGTTTATGCCTGTGGGAGCTTCCAAGCCCCTGAGAGTGCAAGGGGCTTTTATCTCTGATGAGGAAGTGCAGCAGATCGTCACTTATTGTATCAATCAACAGCAGGCCAAGTACCACGAGGAGATGATTCCCGAACAGGGAGAGGCCGGTGATGGGGAAACAGTGGATGATGAACTGTATGAGCAGGCCGTCGACTTGGTAATTCAACAGGGAAGTGCCTCTGTCTCCATGCTGCAAAGACGGTTTCGAATCGGCTATACCCGGGCCGCCCGGTTAATCGACGCCATGGAGGCCAACGGAATTGTGGGGCCCTATGAAGGGAGCAAACCTAGGGAAGTCCTTGTAACCAAAGAAAAAAGTCAAATTTCTTAGCTTGAAATTTAAGGGATGTTTACCTTAAAAAATGAATACACTAGGAAAAATGAACATTCAAGGGGGACGCCGTCATGCACGATCAATTTACAACGATACACGTCAATCAAATCCCCGTTCATTATATTTCCACGCCTAAATATAAAACCAATTTTATCGCCGTCTATATCCGACAGCCTCTCCGGAAAGAGAGTCATACTCAGGTGGCCCTGCTCCCCTTTGTGTTAAAGCGCGGTACAATTCAACACCCTACAGCCAAAAGTATCGAACGTGCTTTTAATGATCTGTATGGGGCCATGTTTTCTGTGGATGTAAACAAGCGAGGAGAAGAGCAGGTGGTTGCGTTTCGCCTGCAGCTAGCCAATGAAAAATTTTTGTCGTCTAAGGAACCCTTGTTTGAAAAAGGAATTCAGTTGCTTAGTGAAATCCTGTTTCAACCTCGTCTGGAGAACGGCCATTTTCTGGAGCAATATGTCCAGCTGGAAAAAGATCTTTTAGCACGCAAACTAGCCCAGATCAAGGATGATAAAATTCGCTATGCAGCCAAACGCTGTGTAGAAGAGATGTTTAAAGATGAACCGTTTCACCTCTATGCCTACGGGGATGCCAATCAATTGGGTGAGATCAGCCCTGAATCGTTGTATACATATTACCAGGATCAATTTAGATCCCAGCCCATGGATATCTTTGTGGTGGGCGATCTGCCAGGCGAAAAAGTGGAAGAGATGATTGCCCAATATTTTCCTGCTCCTACCAAGAAGTCTGACAGAAGATGGACCACCTCTTTAGGTCAGCCGCCTGCTGAAATACGGCGCATCATTGAAAAAACAAAAATTTCCCAGGGTAAATTACATATAGGCTGTCGTACGCAGACTGCTTATGCCGATGATGATTATGTTCCCCTGTTAGTCTTCAATGGACTTTTTGGCGGTTTTTCCCATTCCAAGCTGTTTCAAAATGTGAGGGAGAAGGAATCCCTGGCTTATTACATCAGTTCCAGTATTGAAAGTCACAAGGGATTTATGATGATCATGTCCGGCATCGATTTTAATCACTTTGACAAAACCGTCTCCATCATTCAGGATCAATTGGACCAGGTCAAAAAAGGTGCCATTACGGATGAAGAGCTTGACCAGACCAAGGCCATGCTCATCAACCATATTAAGGAAACCAACGATCAACCTTTCCAGCTGATGGAGCGGTTCTATCATGGTCTTGTAGGCGGTAAAAACAGAACGGGAGAGGAACTGATGACCCAAATTGAAGCGGTGACCAAGGATGATGTGGTTCATGCCGCTCATAAGATCAAGATGGATACCATTTATTTCTTAACTTCTGTTGAGGCAGGTGATGGTGATGGGCGTGGCTAAACTGCACTTTGACCAGTTGGATGAAACCTTATATCACGAGGAATTGGCCAATGGACTAGACGTCTACGTTCTTCCAAAAAAAGGGTTTAATAAAACATATGCCACCTTTACAACCCGGTACGGTTCCATTGATAACCATTTTGTCAGCATTGACGGCAAGACCATTAAAGTTCCTGATGGCATTGCTCATTTTTTGGAGCATAAGCTGTTTGAAGAAGAAGAGGGGGATATATTCAATCAGTTTAGCCGTCATGGAGCGCAGGCCAATGCCTTTACCAGCTTCAATATGACGTCGTATCTGTTCTCCTGCACCGATCATGTTGAGCAAAACCTCATCACCTTGCTAAATTTTGTCCAAAACCCCTATTTTACGGATCAAAGTGTGGAAAAAGAGAAGGGGATTATTGAACAGGAAATCCGCATGTATCAAGATAATCCTGACTGGCGTGTTTATTTTGGATTGATTCAGGCTATGTATCATCATCTGCCGGTTAAAATTGATATTGCCGGTACCGTGGAGTCCATTTATCAAATTAATAAGGATCTTTTATATACCTGTTATCATACATTTTACCACCCCTCCAATATGCTCTTGTTTGTCGTGGGTGCCGTTAATCCCGAGGAGATTATACGCTTGGTGAGGGAAAATCAGGCTGAGAAATCATTTCCTGCCGCGCCTGATATCAAACGGTTTTTTGAAAAAGAACCCACCTCCGTGTTTCAGCAAATCCATGAAGTGGATCTGGAGGTGGACACGCCTAAAATTTTAATGGGCTTTAAAGAACACGTCGTAGGTGTGCAAGGGGCAACGATGTTAAAGCAGGAGTTGAGCACTGAAATCTTGCTCGATATGCTGGTGGGCCCCACTTCCGATGTGTATGAGCAATTAATGGAGGAAGGTTTGATTGATGATTCATTTTCCAGCGATTATAATATAGAGAAACAGTATGGTTTTTCCATGATTGGCGGAAACAGCACAGAGCCAGAAAGGCTTATGGAGCGTATCATAGACGTTTTTAAACAGGCGCGTCAGAAAGGTTTAGACCGGGAAGAATTTGAACGGATGCGCAAACAAAAGATTGGCCATTTCCTGAAAGCGTTAAACTCCCCAGAGTTTATCGCCACTCAATTTACCCGTTATAAATTTAATGAAATCAATTTATTTGATGTTGTTCCCATGTTGGAAGCGCTCCGGTTTGAAGATATCATGCATCGACTGGAAGACCATTTCCGGGATGAAAGCTTTGCCGTATGTATTGTTCGCTAAATTCTCTAAGTGTCGACTGTAAAGTGTGGGACAGAGTGGATGACCAAACGCGTTTTAATTACGGGTGCCAGCGGCGCCATCGGAAAAGCGACAGCCTTAAAGCTGGCTGAACAGGGTTATCAACTGGCTCTTCACTATCATTCCAATCAGCATGAGATAGACGGCCTCCTTCAAAAGATTAAGGCTCAATGGAACATGGATGTGGAAGTGTATCGCGCTGATTTAAGCCAGGGAGACGGCGTTAAGCAGCTGCTTAACTCTCTGGTTCGTTTCCCCGACATTTTCATCTGGGCAGCGGGGGTGGCCCACGCTGGATTAATGGTGGATACCACGGCTGAAACCTATGAACAGATGGTGCACATCAACTTAACGGCCCCCTTTAAGATTACCCAAGCTCTTTTACCGGCCATGATCAGAAGGCAGTGGGGAAGAATCGTTTATGTGACGTCCATCTGGGGCGAGACAGGCGGCTCTTATGAGACGTTATACTCCATGACCAAAGGAGGCTTAAACGCTTTGGCTAAAGCTTTGGCCAAGGAAGTGGCCCCCTCCAATATTACCGTCAATGCAGTCTCACCTGGGGCCATTGATACGCCCATGTTAAAGCAGTATTCGACGGAAGATAAGCAGCTGTTAGTGGAGCAAATTCCCATTGCCAGGCTGGGCCAAGCCGAAGAGGTGGCCCATGCCATTCAGTTTTTGATTCAGGAAGAGACTGGATATATTACGGGGGAAGTATTGCGCGTCAATGGAGGTTGGCTTACCTAGGTGCATAATCTCTCCGCTTTTTTCTCATATTAACTAAAGAAGGATGCCTTACACTGCGTATAACAAGGAGGGATTATGATGTCCATTTTAAGCAACTTTGAAAAATGGAAAGAGTTTTTAGGTGATCGCCTGGAGGATGCACAGCGGGCCGGTCTTAGTGAGGATGTGATTAATCAATTGGCATACAGGATTGGCGATTATCTATCTGCCGAAGTGGATCCAAAAAACAGCGAGGAGCGTCTGTTAAAAGCATTGTGGGATGCCGGTAGTGAAGAGGATCAAAAAGTGATTGCCCGGTTGATGGTTAATCTTGTTCAAGATGAAAATGCCACCCACTGATCTTGTAAGCTTAGCGTCCCATTCCAAAAACTAAACGCTCTTTCCTGGGGAAAGGGCGTTTAGTTTTTGGGGTTGTAATATCTATCAATTTTTTTCCAATCGTGGCAGGAAGTCAACTTGATGATGTAGAATACTGTCGGAGGAACCTTTAGTGCAGAATCCATCTAATTTATTCTGCAAAGGAAGGGTATAATGGCCCAAAAACACTCCAACAAAGAGTGGTATTTGGAATATTTGATTCATAACAATCGTCCGGGGTTATTAGGGGATATTTCTTCCATTTTGGGGATGTTACAAATAAACATAATTACCATAAATGGTGTCGATTTAAATCGAAGGGGCATGATTTTGGAAACGGAAAATGAACATAACATTGAGCTGTTGCGCAACTTGCTAGCCAATGTACCCAACATATCGGTCACCAAATTGCGCCAGCCCACGTTGCGCGATCGATTAGCTGTGCGTCATGGACGCTATATTTCTCGAGAAGCTGACGATAAAAAAACGTTCCGGTTTGTTCGCAATGAGATCGGACTGTTAGTTGATTTTTTGGCCGAAATGTTTAAACGGGATGGGCATCAACTCATTGGTATTCGGGGCCGGCCGAGAGTGGGCAAGACAGAATCTGTTGTAGCCTCCAGCGTGTGTGCCAATAAACGCTGGTCATTTGTATCCTCCACACTGCTGAAGCAAACAGTTATTGAACAGATGAGCCAGGATGAGTTATCTCCAGACCATGTGTTTATCATTGATGGGATCGTTTCAACCACCCGGGCGACAGAGCAGCATCTGATGCTGTTGAGAGAAGTGATGAATTTAAAGGCCACCAAAGTGGTGGAACACCCCGATATATTTGTTCAGCATACCGAATATAATTTGGATGACTTTGATTGTCTCATTGAACTGAGAAATGATGAGCATGAGGAGATTCCTCTTTCCCTTGCTCCGGAACTGTCTTCACTGAATGGTGATTGGGGGTGAGCCATTTGTCAGAGTTAGGTCACTATCTAAAGGAAAAGCGCAAGGAAAAGGGAATGTCCCTTGAAGAGATCCAGGAAATCACCAAGATTCGCAAGCGCTATCTGGAAGCGATTGAAAAAGGGGAATATAACGTGCTACCTGGTGTATTTTACGCCAGGGCGTTTATCAAAAGTTATGCCGAGGCCGTGGGTCTTGATCCCGATGAGGTGCTAAAGACCTATGACCATGAATTGCCTCAGCTGGAAACGGTATCGATAGAATCTTTACCCGCCCGCTCACGGCGAAAGGATAGACGGCCAAGAAGGTCCGCCCTTGGCAGCCGCTGGGTATCCAATCTGATTTTTTATGCTTTTTTAACCTTGATCGGGTTTATCATCTACCTGTCAGTGGTCAATTTTATCAACCCAGAGGCATCGGATCCCATCGAAAGCGATGGGCCCAGTGTAAACAGTGAAGGCGAGCTGGTGGAGAACCAGCCGGATGATGGCCAAAATGCTGTTTCCGAGGAGCCCAATGATTCCCAGCAACAAGATAACCCCAATCAAAGTGAAGAACTAGACAGCTCTCCCCAAAATCCTGCCCAAGAGGTTAAGCCCGTGATCACAAGAGGAGAGACAGAGGGTAGCCGCACTTACTATACATATGAGCATGGGGATCAATTTAAAGTGCGTTTGGAGGCCAAAGACGGGAGAGTCTGGTTTAGTTTAAATAATGAGGAGACGGATGAAGAGCTTGAATCAATGGAGCTGGCGACAGGTGAAAGTAGAGAGTGGGATTTGTCCGACTTGAGGAAAATACGTTTTAAGTTTGGCAATACACCGGTTGTTCGGCTGTTAGTGAATGGCCAGGAAGTTGATTTATCCGGCTTATCCACCGTTCATCACGTGATCATCTCCTACAATCCAGGTGATCGGGGTTGATGGCTGCCTAACTAACTTAGGTTTTTTGACATTACTCTTTTATCTATATTATACTGGAGGCAATCTCTCGTACTTTTGTGGCCGTTCGCAAATGACAACTTGTGTGTGAGGCTTGGAGGAAAAACGGATGAATCTCGCCAATAAGATAACCTTGGCCCGGGTTTTTTTGGTGCCCATCGTGATGTTGTTTTTGCTGATCCGTTATGATTTTGGGTCCCTCACCTTTTTTGGGGTCACCATCACCTATGCAGAGATCATTGCCACTTGCGTGTTCATCATAGCCGCAAGTACGGATGGACTGGACGGCTACATTGCGCGGAAGAGAAAATTGGTCACCAATTTTGGCAAGTTTTTGGACCCGCTTGCAGACAAGCTGTTAATTACGGCTGCCCTCATCTCCCTAGTGGATCGGGGAAGCATTGAAGCCTGGATGGCCATTGTGATTATCAGCCGGGAGTTTGCTGTAACAGGTTTAAGACTGGTGGCTGCTGCTGAAGGACGGGTGATTGCCGCTAGTAAACTGGCTAAATTGAAAACCATTACTCAAATCATTGCACTGGTGGTGGTGATGCTTAACAACTTCCCCTTCGCCATCTTTGATCTTCCTTTTGATGTTCTGGCCATGTGGGTGGCTGTGCTGATCACCATTTGGTCTGGCATCGATTATTTTGTAAAAAATTGGAGCGTTATCCAATTAAAACGGTCAGTGCCGAAGTAAAAAGCGTGCATACAGCTTCTAAGACAAGGGCAATGAGAACCTTGTCTTTTTTATGATGATAGGAGGCGAATGATGAGAGCAGAAATTATTGCGGTTGGCACCGAGTTATTATTAGGTCAGATTGTGAATGCCAATGCCCGGTTTTTATCTGAAGAATTAAATGCATTGGGGATCCCGGTCTATTTCCATGCGGTGGTGGGAGATAACCGAGACCGTCTTCGCACCCAGCTAGAGATCGCTTCTTCACGGTCTGATCTCATCCTTTTAACGGGGGGACTGGGACCCACTGCTGATGATGTGACCAAGGAAGTGGTAGCCAGCCACCTCAATCGGCGTCTGGTGTTGGATCAAAAAGCAATGGCAGCCATTGAACGCTTCTTTAGTCGAAGAGGCGTGCCCATGACTGAAAATAATAAGCGACAAGCGTTAGTGGTGGAAGGAAGCACCGTTTTTGCCAATGAGACCGGGCTTGCCCCTGGCATGGGAATTGAACATCATGGGAAACATTATCTCTTGTTCCCAGGACCACCTAAAGAGCTTGAACCCATGTTTATCAATAAAGCTCGGCCCTATTTGATCAACCTGCTCCCTGAGCGAAGCATCGTGTTTTCCCGCGTGATGAAGTTTTGCGGCATCGGTGAGTCCGCTTTGGAAACCAAACTAAAGGATCTGATCGATCAACAGACGAATCCCACCCTAGCCCCCTTGGCAAAGGATGGGGAGGTAACACTGCGCCTAACCTGTCGGGCCAAAAGCCGCCAGGAAGCTGAAACGCTTATGGCGGACCTGATGGGAGAGATCCGCAAAAGAGTGGGCCACTATCAATATGGCTGGGATGAAGACACGTTGGAGAGCGTCCTGGTGGACAGATTGAGGGAAAAGGGCTGTACAGTGGCCACAGCAGAAAGCTGCACCGGCGGCCTGATTAGTCACGCTATAAGCCGGATCAGCGGGGCGAGCCAGGTGTTTAAAGGGGGAATTGTTTGTTATACCAATCAGGTAAAACAGGAGCAGGTGGGTGTGCCTGCTGAGGTGCTTCAGCGTCATGGGGCTGTCAGTGAAGAGGCCGCTCGCTTGCTAGCCCAAGGTGTGTGCCATAAACTGCAGGCCGACCTGGGGTTATCCGTCACGGGTGTGGCTGGACCCACTCAACAGGAAGGAAAACCCATCGGCCTCGTCTATGTGGGGATTGTTGGTCCCAACAAAAGCAAGGTACATACCTTGCAGTTATCGGGTCGCCGAGAGCAGATTCAGGAACGGGCGGCTAAAATGGCATTATATTATCTGCTAAAACATGTTGAAGCGCATACATAAAAACTGAGCTAGCCATAAAAAAGAGAATAAATGTTCGTTTTTAGGATTGGCAAACGGCTAAAAAGACGTTATGATAGAGTTAATTAAGAATATTAAGGGAGAGTGGACTATGTCTGATCGCCGGGCAGCATTGGAATTGGCGCTGCGCCAGATTGAAAAACAGTTTGGTAAAGGATCCATCATGCGTTTAGGTGAAGCCGCAGCTAATACGCAAATCTCCACCATTTCCAGTGGAGCTTTGGCATTGGATATCGCCCTAGGAGTAGGCGGATATCCGCGTGGGCGCATTATTGAAATTTTTGGCCCTGAATCGTCGGGAAAAACGACGGTTGCCTTGCATGCCATTGCTGAGGCCCAAAAAATGGGTGGACAAGCTGCCTTTATTGATGCCGAACATGCCCTTGATCCCCAGTATGCCAAAAATTTAGGGGTTAATATTGATGAGCTGCTTCTTTCCCAGCCGGATACAGGTGAACAGGCTCTTGAAATTGCTGAGGCGCTGGTACGAAGCGGAGCTATCGACATCATCGTCATAGATTCGGTGGCGGCTTTAGTTCCCAGGGCTGAGATTGAAGGGGAAATGGGTGATGCCCATGTGGGCCTGCAGGCTCGGCTCATGTCTCAGGCTTTGCGCAAACTTTCCGGAGCGATCAGCAAATCGAAAACGATTGCCATCTTTATCAACCAAGTGCGGGAAAAAGTGGGGGTTATGTTTGGCAATCCCGAAACGACTCCCGGGGGACGAGCGCTAAAATTTTATGCCAGCATCCGTTTAGATGTGCGTCGGGCTGAAACCATCAAGCAAGGCAACGATATGATTGGTAATAAAACTAAAATCAAAGTGGTAAAAAATAAAGTGGCTCCTCCGTTCAAATCATGTGATGTAGATATTATGTATGGGGAGGGCATTTCCCGGGAGGGCAGTGTCCTGGATATGGCTGCGGATCTAGATATCGTGCAAAAAAGCGGGGCTTGGTATGCATACAATGAACAGCGGCTGGGGCAAGGTCGGGAAAATGCCAAGCAATATCTCATTGAGCACCCTGAACTATGCCTGGAGATTGAAAACAAAATCAGGGCTCATTTTGGCCTGGAACCAGTGTCGTCTGTAAATCCCTCTTTAACCGATGATGAGATGGAACAGATTGCAGAACCCAATTCATAAGAATGGTTATCGATGAAGGCTGTCCCGGAGGGGACAGGCCTTTTTTCTTTCGGATTGTTTAAAGATAGTCTATTGCCTGGTTGGTACCCTTAGATCTGCCCATCATGACGTGTCACAGCTTAAAGGAAGGATGTGGACGATGAAAATTGCAGCCATTGCGCCCACAGGGCTTTCCGGACGGTACAAACTTACATTGGACAACGGGGAAACCCTAACCCTTCATGAAGATGTGCTGGTTAAGCATCGCTTGTTGACCGGAAAAGAACTAAACCCATCCCTGCTTAAACAATTGATGAGGGATGATCAGCGGGCCAACATTAAACAAGTCTCCTTACGGTATTTGTCTATCCGTACCCGGAGTAGCTATGAACTACGGCGTTATTTATTACGGAAAGGGTATAGCGTGGACGAGATTGAAGAAATTCTTGTTCTGTTGATGGAAGAAGGGTATTTAAATGATGAGAAGTTTGCCGAGGAATGGGTGAAGTCGCGGTTGACCACCAATCCTAGGGGACCGTATCTGTTAAAACATGAATTGCTTCAAAAAGGGATTGAACCTGATCTTGTTGAACAGGCCTTGGAACAAATCGGTGAAGAAGAGGAATATCAGGCCTGTTTGCAATGGGCCATTAAAAAGCTGAAGGCATACCAAAATAGAGCGGCTAAAACAGTGACAAAAAAAATATACCGAACCCTGATCCAGCGAGGATTCTCGCCTGACACAGTGACCGAGGTGATTCAACACCTGATAAAGACCAATCATCTCGTAGAGCAGGAGGAAGACGAGGAATTTTATAATAACTTGACATGATGTGAACCCAAACTATACAATTAAAATGCACCTTTGGCCAATTCACCCAGCGTTTAAAT
>CALFAC010000113.1 GCA_937927935.1 uncultured Bacillaceae bacterium | reverse complement strand
TAATGGCCTATTCAGAGGAACCGCTAGTTTCATCCGACTTTTTAGGGGATCCCCATTCGGCCACAGTGGATGCCTTGTCCACCCTCATGATTGAATCCAATCTGGTTAAAGTGGTCGCCTGGTACGATAACGAATGGGGCTACTCGAATCGCATAGTGGATCTTATCGAATATATCGGTTCCAAATTGTAGGCGAAAAACGGCAAATCGTCGTTCCCTTTCAGTCTGTAGACAGATGAGAGGTCTACAGGCTCTTTTGTTGAATTTGAAAAAATGGGCCACCTGCCAATGGAAGACAGGTGGCCCGGGTCAATTTTAGATGTGCAATTTACGCTTTTATCCGTGCTTGTTCTCGGCTTGGTTTTTGGGGTGTGTCGGGGAGTTCGTTGACAGAAACCACTTCATCAATTTTCTTTTCCGGTTTTCTCCAGTACTTTTCATTTCCTGGCAGATCATCAAACCAGGAAGCGTCTTTGGGGCAATCAAGGACCATAAATTTCCCGTATTCTCCATCCCGGTTTTGATGGTATTTCAAATAAGCTTTACCATTTTCAATGGCCAAAATTTCAATTTTCCCAGAGGTATGGCTCATCACCAGGCGCACCCGCTTGCCTAGGCCGGAGGTTTTTGCTTTGGCTTGTTCAACCAAGTTGTAAACCTGTTCCAATGTGAGCACAAAGTCCTTATTTCCGGCTACAGGACGGTTAACAAAGAAATAGTATGGGGTGACACCTGCCCATGATAATTTATCCAGAAGCTCAGCCAGCACGTCGGGATCATCATTGATACCCTTCAGAACGGGAGTTTGGTTCACCACAATCACATTGGATTGATGCAACGCCTGAATCCCTTTGTAAGCTTGTTCCGTCAATTCCCTCGGGTGGCAAAAATGAGCCATCACATAGATACGCTTATCGGGTAAAGAGTATTCTTTTAACAGATCTAACAGTTCTTGGTCTTCATAGATTCGCATGGGATTGAAAGCTGGCAGTTTAGAACCGATGCGGATAATTTTGACATGGTCGATGGCTCTTAAGCGTTCAATAATGTAACGCAGTTTATGTGTGGCCAATATGAGGGGATCGCCACCCGTTAAGAGAACGTTGTTAATTTCGGGGTGTTTGGAAATGTAATCGATGCCAGGGTCCACATCAGACATGGCTTCCCTTACATCATGGCGGAACAGACGTTTGCGGAAACAGTAGCGGCAGTAAGCGCCACACACTTCAGAACAGATCAAAAGGGCGGTGGTGGAGTATTTGTGTTGACACCCTGGCACCACATAGTTGGTGTCTTCATCGGAAGCATCCCAACGACCATATTCAGATAGCTCTTTTTCATTGGGAATCACCAATTTTCTAATCGGGTCGTTCGGATCATTCCAATCGATAAGACCTAAATAATAGTCATTAACACGAAAGACAAACTTTTCCGTGATCGGTTTTAACTTCTTTCGTTCCTCTTCTGAAAGCTGAGTAATCTTATCGATATTGGTAATATATTTCGCCGGCATACACTCTCCCCTTTCTTACTTATTAATATTAAGGTTAGTCCAATATACACACAGTTTAACAAAAGAATAGCTTCTTGTAAACATAACGAAAAAAATATTATATCCCAACGAAATAATGATTTCAATAAGATTTTTGGATGGAATTGTATTTTTCTCGGCAATAAAAGAGATGGGGCCTGGCTTTTTGTCCAGGGCCCCAGTCTTTTAAGGATAGGGTGCCATTTTATGAATGTTTTATACGAGAACCAAATGGCTTTAATGATGTTTCTATTTACAGGTTTAAATAGGACGTTAAGGCTGTCTGATCCAGCTTGCGCCCCACGAGGAAAGTGCCGAACTCGCTGTATTTGGCGCTTACTTCATCAAAGCGCATTTCATAGATCAGCTTTTTAAAGGTGACAGGGTCATCAGCGTATAAGGTGACGCCCCATTCCCAGTCATCTAGGCCCACGGAACCGCAAATCACTTGAATCACTTTTCCGGCATATTTACGCCCAATCATGCCATGACTGATCATCATTTCCCGCCGCTGGTCCATGGGTAAAGTGTACCAGTTTTGTCCAGCCTCTCTGCGTTTATTCATGGGATAAAAACAAATATGGGATTTATCGGGAATGATGGGCTTTAAGCGACGCTGGATATAAGCCTCTGTTTCAGGGTCGTTTCGGTCGCTGGCTACATAGTTGCTTAACTCCACAACAGAGACATAGGAATAGCTGGGTAGCATCACATTGGCCAAGATGGTTTTGTTTAAAGCGGTTTCCAGTTCCAACAGTTCATCCAGGGTGGGCCGAAAATGAAGGAACAAGAGATCTGCTTTGTGGCCCAAGATGGAGAACATACCGGATGAACCTTGATGGGCGGCTTCCGTTTTTTGCCATTCTTCCATAAGACCTAAAAGCTCGTCAATCGCTTCTTTCCGTTCAGCCTCAGACATCAATTTCCAACTGGCCCAGTCGATGGTTCGAAAATCGTGATGAGCGTACCAACCTTCCAATGTTTGAACCGGCTCTGACATATTGGATCACTCCTTTTATGGTGTGGTGGGGATAGCCTTGTTTGGGGACTTATCTTGTTTTTCCAGGAAGTTAACCGCCTGGTTAGCGGCCTCTTCTCCCTGAGCGATGCAATCGGGTATACCCACTCCACGATAACCGGCCCCCGCTAAGAAAACCCCAGGATAATGTTGGTGCAAAAACTGGGCGATAAACTGCAGTCGCTCCAGATGACCCACCTGGTACTGGGGCATGGAGCGGGGCCAGCGGTTAACCATCCAGAAAGAGGGAGCCTGGTTAAGCCCTGTTAACTGTTTTAACTCTTTTCTCACCAGGTCCACCAGTTCCTGATCCTCTTTTTCAAGAAGATGTTCTTCACCATCCCGTCCTAAATAAGCCCGAATCAAGACTTTGCCCTGGGGCGCAGTATGGGGCCATTTGCTTGATGTCCACGTGGAGGCAGTTAGAGTGAACTTTTCCTTTCGGGGCACCAGAAAGCCAGATGCGTCCAAGTGAACGTCAGGAGGATGTTGGTCAAAGGCGAGAACCACATTGGCCACAGATATGTACGGGATCTCTTCCAGTTTGCGTTGCAATGCCTGCTCTTCGAACAGGTTGGCGGTCACATAGGCAGGTGTAGCCAAAATCAGGAGGTCCGCTTTTAGGGTTTCGCCTTGATTTAACAGCAGGGTGTAACCATCGTCTGTTTTACTGATGGCGTGCACAGCTGTTGACAGTCGGAATTGGACGCTGTTTTCTAAGCGGGCTTTTAAGGCTTCCACCAAAGAAAATAAACCGTTTTGAAAAGACAGAAAGGTGCTGTTCGGTATGTTCTGATCTGTCTGCTGTGGCTGGGCCTGCTGCTGACTGTTCTTCATCCCCCTGATTAAACTGCCGTATTTTTCTTCTAAAGCTTTAAATTGAGGGAAAGTGGCTTGTAAGCTTAAAGCGTAAAGATCGCCCGCATAAATTCCCGAAAGGAGAGGTTCGGTGATCCGCTCCACCACTTGGTGGCCCAGGCGGCGTCTTAAAAAATGACCCAGCGATTCATCCTTGTCTACTAATTGTTTGGGGAGAAACAGGTCAAAGAGCGCCCGTGCTTTACCCCATGGGGAGATGAGGCCTGTTTTTAAAAAGGGCTTCCAGCGAATGGGAATGCCAAACATCATTCCAC
>CALFAC010000112.1 GCA_937927935.1 uncultured Bacillaceae bacterium | reverse complement strand
CAGCCCAATCAGGCCCAGGTGATCACCTTTTTTGGAAAATATTTGGGTAGCATCCGGGAAAGTGGCCTGCATATGACCTATCCCCTGGTGATGCGCCATAAGGTCTCTTTGCGGGTGCGCAATTTTACCAGCAACAAGTTGAAAGTGAATGATGTTTCCGGCAATCCCATCGAAATTGCCGCCGTGGTGGTGTACAAAGTGGTGGATTCGGCCCAAGCCGTCTTTAACGTGGATAACTACGAGGAGTTTGTGGGGATCCAAAGTGAAGCGGGCATCCGTCACATCGCCTCTAAATACCCCTATGACAACTTTAGTGAAGAAGGCATCTCCCTGAGGGAAAATACGGAAACGGTGATCAATGAGCTGATGGCCGAAGTTCAGGACCGGCTGCGCAATGCAGGCGTAAATGTCTTGGAAGCCCGCATTACCCATCTGGCCTATTCGGCCGAAATTGCCAATGCCATGTTGCAAAGGCAGCAGGCGCAAGCCATTGTGGCCGCCCGCCGTCAAATCGTGGAAGGGGCCGTCGGCATGGCCCAGATGGCCATTGCTCAACTGGAAAAAGAGGGAATCATTGAACTGGATGATGAGCGGAAGGTGCAGATGATTAACAATTTGATGGTGGCCATCGTCTCTGAACGGGGGACTCAACCCGTCGTCAATACCGGTACCCTGTACTAAGGCAACTGTTTGTAGCTAAATGGGCTGATCATTCTAGCGCACGCATCTAACGTTAAGTCACAATTAAAGTGAGGGGGTTCGATGGCCAAGAAAAAAAGTTTTTTACTCCGCTTAGATCCCAAGCTGTATGAAGTGATCCACCGTTGGGCGGAGGATGAGTTTCGCAGTGTGAACGCCCATATCGAATATCTGCTCCGGGAGCAGGCTAAGCGGGCCGGTCGTCTCCCGGACAAAAAAGGAGAGGAGTCCTAAGATGGATACCTTACGCTGGCAAAAAGCGCTTCGGTTTGTTTTGCTCACCTTTTTATTCAGTTGGGGCCTGGCCGCCTTGTTTATCCTGTTAAACAGAGACAGCCCAGTCATGCCTTATACCGCGCTGGCCGTCGTTTACATGTTTATGCCCATGCTGGCCGCCATTATTCTGACCAAAATAAAAGATAAGGGCAGCTTAAAACGACTGGGCCTTTCCTTTAAATTAAACCGCTACTTTGTCTTAGCCTGGCTCTTTCCAGTGATTCTCCTGTTTATCACCATCGGCATTAACCTACTGTTTCCCGGTGTAAACTATGATCCTTCTCTGGAGGGAATCATTGAGCGAACCACCAGTCTGTTGAGTGAAGGTGCCCGCCAAATGGCTCTAAGCCAGCTCGAACAGTACCCCATCCATCCCTTTTGGCTGGGATTAATCTCAGGCCTTCTGGCCGGTGTCACCGTAAACGCTCTGGCCGCCTTTGGAGAGGAATACGGCTGGCGGGGCTATCTGTTAAATGTATTGGAGCCCTTAGGTTTTTGGAAAGCATCCCTCATCATTGGCCTGATCTGGGGCATCTGGCATGCGCCCATGATCCTTTTTTTCGGCCACAACTATCCCGTCCATCGCCTAGCCGGAGTGGGCATGATGGTGATCTTTTGCATTTTGCTCTCCTTTTTCCACACTTATGTCCGTCTTAAATCAGGTTCAGTGATCGCTGCCTCCATCTTACACGGTACCCTTAATGCCTTGGCCGGTTTGCCCCTGTTGGTGATTCAGGGAGGCAATGAGCTGACCAATGGCCTCACCGGATTGGCCGGGTTTATCGCCTTGTTCCTTTTAATGATCCCCCTGATTTGGGCATGTCGCAAACCATTACAAAAGACCCAAATGTGACATACTCCCACCACCTACGCTAACGCTTAGAGGTGGGGGCTTCTCGGGTAA
>CALFAC010000111.1 GCA_937927935.1 uncultured Bacillaceae bacterium | reverse complement strand
CCAAGGCGCAAAAGCTGGCCCATAACAGGGCGGTCGTTCAATCGTTACGAGAGGTGGCCCAGCAGTCGCAAAAAGATCTGATTTCCTTTTTGAACCGGGAGAAACAGGCCGGCCGGGTTCAATCCTTCGATACGTTTTATGTGGTCAATGCCATACATCTTAAGGCGGATCGGTCCGTGATTGAGGCTTTGGCCCAACATCCGGATGTGGCGGAAATCAAGCTGGACGAGCTGATAGAGATTGAGCTACCGGAACCTAAAGCTTCGCCCCTGGCCACCCTTTCGGAGAACGGAGTGGAATGGAACATTGAACGCATTGAGGCGGATCAGGTTTGGGAGAAGCTGGGCATTGATGGGTCCGGTGCTGTGGTGGGGATTATTGATTCTGGCGTCCATTGGCAACATGAGGCGTTAAAGGAAAAATGGCGCGGTTACGACCCTTCCAATCCCTCCCAGCCTAACCCGACAGGCAACTGGTTTGATGCTGTCCATGGCCGGTCGCTCCCTTATGATGAAACGCTTCTTCCTCACGGCACTCATGTGCTGGGGATCATTTTGGGACAGGATCCGGCAGGGAAAAACAAGATAGGGGTGGCCCCGGGTGCCCAGTGGATTGCTGCTAAAGCGTTCACCACAAACGGGGCCCGCTTATCTTGGCTGCTGGCGGCCGGCGAATTTATGTTGGCCCCCAACGGGGATCCGTCCCTGGCCCCAGATGTGGTTAACAATTCATGGGGGCTGTTGCCCACAGCGGATGATTGGTTTCGAGATGTGGTGCGGGCTTGGCGGGATGCAGGCATTGTACCCATTTTTGCGGCCGGAAATGATTACGCACATGTGGCCAATCCGGCCAATTATCCGGAAAGCATTGCTGTGGGGGCCACCGATCGGCAGGACAAGCGGGCGCCCTTCTCCAACACAGGACCGGGAGCATATGAAGAAGCTAAACTGAAACCGGACATGGTGGCTCCGGGAATGTATATCCGTTCCGCCGTTCCAGGGGGATATGTACTGATGGACGGCACGTCGATGGCCACTCCCCATGTAAGCGGTGTGGTAGCCTTATTGCGCTCAGCTGACCCCACACTTTCGGTGGACGAAATCGTGTCCATTTTGGGTAAAACGGCTACACCGCTCGTGGATGATCAATATAGAAGTGTGCCCAACTATGGGTATGGTTATGGTCTGGTCAATGCCCTGCAGGCGGTGGCTGCTGTTTATACGCCGAAAGGTTTGCCGGTGATTGAAGAACCCGTCAATGGGGCGTACATCGATCAAGATGTGATAACGGTGAGAGGAAGCGTACCTGAAGAGGGTTTGGTCACCGTATATGTCAATGGTCGAAAAGCGGCCACGGTCCAATCGAAAGGGCGTACCTTTGAAGCCCAGGTCACCTTGGAGAAGGAACTTAACATTTTGACCGCCACCCTTACGGTGGAAGGCCGGGAAGGGGAACCATCCGTACCAGTGACGGTCCATAAGAGCGTGGAACCCCCCTGGATTGAGATGGTGAGCCCGGCTGACGACATGATGCTTACCGCGGGTGATAGACTCACCGTTTCCTTTGTGACCGAGCGGCCATTTACAAAGGCAGAGCTTTACCTTGTGGAGCGCAATCGAACGGTAGGCCCGCTCTCCTTTAAGGAAGCGGGCGCCGGACTGTACCAGGCGGAGTGGACGGTACCTAAAAATATGGCCCTCAGTTTTGCTGAAGTGGTGGTGGTCGTGGAAGATCAGGCCGGCCAGCGGACAGAAACGGTGGCCACAGGTACGGTCACCGTTGTGTCTGACGAGAACCGCATGGAACGTTTAAGTGGCCCAAACCGCTATGCCACAGCGGTGGAAATTAGCCGGAGCGGATGGCGGGAGGCAGGCACCGTCATATTGGCCCGGGGCGATCATTATGCCGATGCCCTGGCTGGGGTGCCTTTAGCCCATGTATACGATGCCCCCATTCTACTAACCCAGCCCAATGCGTTACCTAACCTGGTCCTGGAGGAAATCAAGCGCTTAAAAGCGGCCCGGGTGCTCATCCTAGGCGGTGAAGGGGCGGTCAGCCGACAAGTTGCGACGCAATTGGAAAAAGCTGGTCTTCAGGTGGAACGGATTGCCGGAACAAACCGCTTTGATACCGCCCACCAGATTGCCCAGCGGGTGGCTCCATTGGGTACTGAACATGTGGTTCTGGTTAATGGTGAAGCTTATGCTGATGCCCTTTCCATTGGCGCTTATGCCGCCCAGAAGCAGTGGCCCATCCTCCTTTCCTCTTCCAACCAGTTAAGGGTGGAAACAGAGGCGGCGCTGGAGGCGTTAGGCGTTGAAGAGGTGAGCGTTATCGGGGGGAATCAGGTGATCAGGGCAGAGGTGGTTGACAGTTTGGCCTCAAAGGGAATCAAGGTGGAGCGCATTGCCGGGGCCAACCGCTATGAAACCAGTGTGAAAGTCGCTGAGCATGGTCGGGATGCTTTTAGCCATCTCTATGTCACCACAGGGAAAAATTACGCCGATGCCCTCACAGGGGGAGTTTTAGCGGCTAAGCGCCAAACCGGCCTCATGTTGGTGGAGGATAACCGGGTCCCGGAAGCGGTGCACCGGTTTGTAGGCAAATACCCGATTATGAAAATCGATATTTTGGGCGGGGAAGAAGCCGTCCACAAAAATGTGGAAGAGGCACTCAAGACAAGGTTGGTACAGTATTAAACCTAAGGTTAATGGCAGGTTAATGGCCCCCAGCCCCCAGCCCTTCCTTTAAAAATGAAAGGGTAAAAATGAAGTTTGACGAAAGTAACAGGCCAAACCCCAGAATAAACCGGGGTTTGGCTGTGTTTTTTCCTACTGTTCTCCATTATCATAAAATAGTTTCGATATCCGTAATAGTGTATAATGATAGTGTTCAGGATTTTGGCTGTTTGAATGCGTAGAGGGTTATCAATAGATTCTCATGGCAAACGATTATAAACGAATAGCGGGTGAACAACTTGGGAATTTTGCTGGCTTTGGTGACGGCGTTTGGTTACTCCTCCAATTATGTCCTGATGCAAATGGGCATGAAGAAAAGCAAAAATGATCCTGGCGTCTTTATCTCCCTTTTTTCGGCCGTGGTGACCATCATTCTTATCTATGGCATTTATCTGGTCTACATGTTGATTGGTCAGGCGCCCTTTGCTCCCTTTAACTGGTGGGGGATTTTTTTCTTTTTGCTGGCCGGCTTTGTCACCGCCTTTTTGGGGCGTACCATCCTGATTCACAGTATTAAGCGGATCGGTCCCTCCCGGGCGGCTGGCATTAAAAATGCGGCGCCCATCTTTACCATTATCGTGGCGGTCAGCTTGATGGGAGAGCGGATTACGCCTTTGGCCGGGGTGGGCATCCTGATTATTTTTAGCGCTTTGTTTCTGCAGGCTCGCCATGATTTTAAGCAAACCCCCGCCGACAGCAGCCGAGATAAAAAAGTGGGGATGTTCCTCGCTTGTGGGGCCGCCGTCTCTTTCGGATTGGGTCATGCCATCCGCAAGCAGGGGGTGTTGTTTTACCCCGATCCCATTTTAGGTTCATTGCTGGGGACGCTCTTTGCGCTACTGGTTCTGGTCGTAGGGGAGGCCACCCAGGGACAGCTGGGGGAAACGATCAAGCGTAATTTTAAACAGCTCAACGGCTACTATATAGCCGGCGGAGTGATGACCGGGATTGCCCAAATGAGTTTTTTTGGTGCCGTCATGTTTACCAATGTTTCCTATGTTAGCGTGGTGACGGCCACTGAACCGGTGATGACAGTCCTCTTAAGCAGCCTGTTGCTTAAAAAAGATGAAAAGATTACTCGCCGTCTGGTCTTGACCGCTTGCGCAGTGTTTGTAGGCACAACCATTCTCGTTTTGGCAGGATAAATTTTGAATAAAGACTGGAAAATTTAGGAGAAATATACTTCTTGATCAGGGTGATGAGATCTGAGATAATCGAAGCGACATGGAATAAATTGCATTTAAAGGAGACTATTTTCCAACTATAGAAAGGACAGACAGATGAAAAGGAAGATTTCATTTCTTTCAATTCTATTAGTTGTGGCCTTTTCCATGCTTCTCATCTGTCCCTATGGCGTGGATGCTTTTGATTTGGAGGGCCGCATCGCGGGCCAAAATCGCTATGAGACAAGCGCCACATTGGCTAAGGAGGTCTTTCAACAGAGCGATACGGTCATTATAGCCCGGGGGGATGTGGCCAACGATTTTGCTGACGGCCTGACGGCCAGCATGCTGGCGGGTGTGCTGGAAAGCCCCATTTTATTAACCCATAAAGATGAGCTGCATCCTGCTGTTGCTCGGGCCATCCAGCAGTTGGGAGCCAAGCGGGCCCTCATCCTGGGTGGGAAAGAAGCTGTTTCAGATCGGGTTGTCCAACAGGTGAAGAAATTGGATGTTCATGTCAAGCGCATCCAGGGGGCCAACCGCTTTGAAACAGCCGCTAACATTTTGCAGGAGTCTAAAATTAAATCGGATCGCGTGCTGATGGTCAACGGCTTTCAAAGTGCCGATGCCATGGTGGCCGGGTCGGTGGCTTACGCCCACCAGTGGCCCATTTTACCCGTCCATAAGGATCACATTCCTGAAGCGACCCAAAAGAGCCTGGACCGTTTAAATGTACAGGAAGTGTATCTGATCGGGGGTGCGCAAGTGATTGGCCCCCAGGTTGAAAAAGCTTTGAAACAACAGGGGTATCAGGTGACCCGGGTGGCTGGAGAAAACCGAATTGGCACCAGTGTGGAAGCGGCTAAACGCTTATATGAGCGGCCCACGGGAATGGTGGTGGTTAACGGCACCGCCCTGGCCGATGCAGTGGGAGCCGCCGTCTTTGGTCAGCCCATTTTGTATACGGCTGTGGACAAGCCTGACAAGCTGTTGGAAGCGTGGGTCCGCCAAGAAGCTGGCCAGGGACACCTGGGTTGGATGGTGATTGTTGGCGGAAAACAGGTGGTTGATGATCGGGTCCTTGAAACCCTCAGCCGCATTGCTAGGGATGTGGCCGGTGATGATGCTGGCTATTGGTTTAGATCCACTCAAATCAACCATAGCACGGAGGAACGGGCGGAGTTAAACTATCAGAATCGGTTGTTTGTGAGCACTCAGTTTGAGCCTTATCCGTTTCAAGGGGAGCTCACCTGGCGGGAAAATCCGTATAATAACCGCACCTGGCAGCTTTATGTGCACAGTTTGGACCATGTGAGCTACTTGATAGACGGCTATGTCCTAACGGATGAGATGAAGTATTTGGAGAAAGCCAAGTGGTATATTGATAGCTGGGCCAAACATAATGCTGATCGAAGCAAAGCCGCCAGTTCCATGGCCTGGAACAATCACGCCACCGCCAACCGCTTGATCACCCTCACCTATTTTTGGCAGGAATGGCGCAAAAGCCCTCTGTATGATACCGCTGTGGCTGATGAACTGATGGACCTGATGCTGGCCCATGCCCAGTATCTGGCGGACGATAAAAATTACAGCCACTTTAACTACGGTATCTTTCAGGATAAGGCCCTGCTCCAGTTTGTCACCCTGTTTCCCTGGACTGATGCCAAGCACGAATGGCGAAACAAGGCCTTAAGCCGCCTCAATCAGCGCATCAAGAACGATTTGACCGCAGAAGGCGTTCATAAAGAACACAGCCCCAATTACCACCTGTTGTTTTATAACCAGTTTATCCAGCTGGAACGGTTTGCAGAGGACCATAACATTCCTCTGCCCGATCTGTCGGACAAGCTCAAATTGATGGAGCTGTATCTGGCCTACATTACCAAGCCCAGTGGAGAGTTGCCCTTAATCGGGGATACCCGGGTGATGGAGCTGGCCCGCCGGATGGATGCTGAGCAGGTGAGGGATGAACTGGCCTATGTCCTGACCCGGGGGGCCCAGGGGAAATCACCAGAGGCGCTGGATAAAGTTTTTCCTGATGGGGGAACAGCGGTTTTACGCAGCAGCTGGTCCTTTGATGAAGATGTCTATCTCATGTTTACGGCAGCCTACCATTCGACCGTTCATAAACATGGTGACGATCTGTCCTTTGTGTTAAGTCACGGCTGGACCGATTACTTTGTGGATTCGGGCATGTACAATTATGAGGAAGAGGACCCTTATCGGCAATATATGCGCAGCGCTTTGGCCCATAACACGCTGGCTGTGGAAGGGGAAAGTTACCGCTTCACCAGCGAAGAGGTAGGCCAATCCAAAATTATAGACTACCATGTGGGAGAGACGTACAGCTATGTAACGGCAGAGCATAGAGTGTATCCTGCCGTAACGGTCACCCGAACCATCATCCATCTAAAACCCAACACCTTCTTTATCTTGGATCGGGTAAAGGGGTATAAAACACGGGAGATTAGCCAGCTGTTCCAGATCGGCCCAGAGGTGGATGTTGTGGAGGCCACTGAAGAAGGGTTACATCTTAGAAGCCGACTGGATGATTCGGAGTTATTCTTGCAACAAATGAAGCCGGTGGATGGGATAACTTCCTATTACGGACAGAAGCAACCTGTTCGAGGCTTCCGTTCTCCAGAGTTTAATCAGTTGGAGCCGATTCATAGCATCCACTTTACCCAAAGTGAACGGCAGGCTGAATTTCAAACCCTGATTTATGTGGATGAAACCCCCGTCACCCAGGTGGATGTAAGAGATAATCTGGTTCAATTTACGCTAATCAATGGAGAAATGATAGAGGTGACGTTGAAGCATTAGACACGTATGGTTGGGGAAACGGGTTTTGGGCTAGAGAAGTAGATGAGGTTAGAGTAGTAGATTTGAAGTGGATTATTAGAATGCTAGATTACGAGATTAAAATAAAATAGGTCACAGAAAACCGGGGTCTCGGGGAAAATGGTTTTCTGTGACCAGGGACTATTATGTGAGTAAGAGAGCCAATATGGCTCTCATCCTTATTATACACCAAAATGGGGAGCAAACATACATTTGTTCCGACAAAAATGACATGTAAATGTTCCCAATTTAAAAATCAGGGAGGCACAATCAATGGGTTTACTGCAGCAAACAAGGTGCACAACAATTAAGACAGATAAGCGCTCGATGGCACTGGCCACCGGCATCATGAAAGTGCTCATGGTCGCAGTTGCCTTTTTTGTTATCTTTGGGTTCTCTGCGCAGGCTGAAGCCAAAGAGCCTGTGCAAGTTGAACGTCTGGGCGGAGAAAACCGCTATCAAACGGCAGTCCAAATTTCCCGGCAATGGTGGCCGACGGCTGAAACCGTGGTGGTGGCCAGGGGCGATCAGTTTGCTGATGCGTTGGCCGGGACGCCCTTGGCTTACCATTACGATGCTCCCATTTTGTTGGTGAAACCGGAGGCAGTGCCGGAAGAAACAGCGGCCGAGATTGAGCGCCTTAAAGCCCGAAAAGTGATTGTGCTAGGCCGGGAAGGGGCCATCTCTAAACAGGTGGAGAACCAGTTGCGCGCGATCGACGGGGTCACCGACGTGATTCGCCTCGGCGGTGCCAACCGCTTTGAAACAGCGCTGGCCATTGCCCATAAGCTGCCATCGGCGGATAAAGCCGTTTTGGTGAACGGCTTAAACTTTCCTGACGCGTTAAGCATTGCCCCCTATGCAGCCAGACGGAAAATGCCCATTGTGCTGACCGATGGTACGGAACTGGATCAGGCTTCCCGCCAGTTTTTGCACCGCCATTCCGGCGTTTATGCCGTGGGGGGAGCCAGTGTCATCAGCTCTGAAGTGGCTGCCCAGCTCAAGGCAGACGGGTTATCCGTCAGTCGCTTAAATGGAGCCAACCGCTACCATACTTCTGTTCTCATTGCGGAGCGGTTTGCTCAGGATAAATCCCGCTTCATGATCAGCAGCGGCGAAAACTTTGCCGACGCACTCACAGGATCGGTGCTGGCAGCGAAAAATAATATGATGATCCTTCTGACGGCCTCGGGCAACCTGCCTCAAGAGCTGACCCAGTTTAAAAACAGTTATAACCCCACCTACTATCTGGTATTGGGCGGGGAACAGGCGGTGAGCAGCACGGTCTTCAGCGCCCTGCAAGGATTGGGATCCCCCGGTTCCTTTCTGCTTTTCATTGATCCGGGTCACGGTGGGGGTGATCCAGGAGCTGTAGGCAATGGCTTAAGGGAGAAAGATTTAAACCTGGATATTGCTCTTCGCCTGCGCAACATTTTAAACAGCGAATATAAAAATGTGCAGGTGGTGCTCAGCCGAGACAGGGATCAATCCTTGGAACTGATAGACAGGACCAACATGGCCAATCGCTTAAATGCCGACTATTTCCTCTCGCTCCATATTAATGCCGGAGGGGGGCGGGGATTTGAAAGTTACATCTATAACGGCAAAGTAAGTGATAAAACCATCAACGCTCAACAGATCATCCACGACCATGTGGCCAAGGGCTTGGCCCAGAAATACGGAGTGAGAGATCGGGGCAAAAAAAGGGCCAACTTTCATGTGCTGAGGGAAAGCAAAATGCCAGCCATTCTGTTGGAAAATCTGTTTATCGATAATCCTCAGGACGCCCAGCTGTTAAACAATCCTCAGTTCCGTCAAGATTTGGCCCGTTTAATTGCCGAAGGAGTGGCCAAGGCTTTCAACTTGGCTAAAAAGTAGTATAATGGTAACCTAGAGTTTGGTTGGAGGGGTTCTCCCCTCCAATACTTTGTCATATTGGGAGCGCACCATGTTTATCTTAAGGAAATTAGTGCAAGATATTAGGCAGCATAAAGATTTAATTTACTACCTAACCGTGTCTGAATTGAAATCAAACACCGCCCGGACCTATTTGGGCCTGCTGTGGTGGATCCTGGATCCGGTGCTGTACATGCTTATTTTTTACCTGCTGGTGCAGGTGATCCTGCAGCGAGGAGGAGAGGGGTATGCCGTCTTCCTCTTTGTGGCTTTAATCCCCTTAAAGTGGACCACCAGCTGTCTGGTGGATGGCACCAAAGCGATCATCTCCAACCAGCGCATCATCCAGCAGGTGTACGTCCCCAAGATAGTGTTCATCCTCTCCAGCTTGATGGTGAACACCTTTAAGTTTGCCATCGGCTCGGTGGTGATGATCATCTTTATTGCGGCCAGCGGCGTCCAGCTGGGGCCGGAAAGTTTATATTACCTGTTAATAGTGCCGGTGCAGTTGATCGTGCTCTTGGCCGGCATGATTTTTTTGGCACACTTGGGGGTATATGTGCGAGACATCCGCAATGCAATCCAATATGTGGCCCGGATGCTGTTTTTTCTTTCCCCGGTTTTGTACACCATGGACCAGGTACCGGGAAAGCTGGCCTCCCTTTTATACCTTAATCCCATGACCAGCCTGATTGTCTCCTACCGCTCCATCCTGTTGAAGCAAGGGGAACCGCTGTTTATCCATCTGCTTGTGATGGCGCTAGTCAGTCTGATTTTGCTCTATTTGGCCCTTAAGCTTTTGTTCCGCTATGAAAAAGAGTATGCCAAGGTGATTTGACGTGACGGTAAACGTGTTGGAATTAAACAACATATGGGTTTCTTATCCGGACGAAAACGGATCCCTTTTAAAGCGGCTGTTTAGACGGGAGCGCAAACTGTTTTGGGCTCTGAAAGGGATCGATTTTACCGTGCAAAAAGGGGAAGTGCTGGGAGTGATCGGGCGCAACGGCTCGGGCAAAAGTACGCTCTTGCGGGTTTTAAGTGGGCTGATTGAGCCCGACAAGGGCGAATACGTTGTCCGCGGCCAGCGCCCTGTTTTGCTTTCATTGGGGGCGGGGTTTAAGCCGGAGCTGTCAGGGCTGGATAACATCTATTTAAACAGCCTGCTCTTGGGCCATCGAAAAGAGGATGTGGATGCGAAGCTGGAAGAGATTATCCGCTTTTCGGAACTGGACACCTTTATTTATAAGCCGGTGCGCACCTATTCGGCCGGCATGCGGGCCCGCCTGGCTTTTTCCACAGCCATTACCCTGGATCCCGACATTTTGTTGATTGATGAAGTGTTGGGGGTGGGAGACGAAGCCTTCAAGGCCAAATGTCGCCAGGCCATCATGGAGAAGGTGCAGGATGGACGCACCGTCATTATTGTCACCCACTCCGCCCATCTGGTCAAACAAATCTGTAACCGCGTGGTTTGGATCCATTTAGGGGAACAAAAAGCGGTGGGGGATACGAAAGCTATCATTGAAGAGTATCAGGCCTTTATGAAAGGGAAGTCATCATGAGGGTGCTGATGCTGCTCTTTAAAGATATCCATTATGATGCCCGGGTAAAGCGGGAAGCGGCCGCCTTGGCTCAGGCCGGTCATGAGGTGATCATCGCTTGCTTGGAGGAGTTTGCTGAACCTCCCCCCAAGCTGGCCGAAGGGGTCACCCTGTGGCGGTATAGCATCACCACCAAGCGGTTGAAACGAAAGGTCTCCCCACACCAAGGCGCAAGCCCCGGTCACTTCGCTGAGCCGGGTCACAGCAGAAGCAAGCGGGCTTTCTCGCAGCTTATTATGCGTCTGGTTCGCTTTCCCGCTCTCAAGCTGGCCAAAGATGTGGCGGCCAGCGTGGAGTTTTACCGCTCGATCGCCCAGGATCTGCAGCGCCATCGGGTGGATGTGATTCACTGCCATGATTTAAACACTTTACCCGCTGGGGTTCGGCTGGCCCGCCGCTTCCAAACCAAGCTGGTTTATGATTCCCATGAGCTGTTTAATGAAATGGCGGGGAAAAGCTGGTTGGAAAAACGGATCGGCTACATTTTGGAGCGCCTGCTGATGCCCCACATCGATCATTTGATTGTGGTCAATTCCCATGTTCACCGGCTGTTTACCAAGCGCTACGGCCCCTACCCCACCACGGTGGTGCAAAATGTGCCGGAAGCCCCCGCCTGGAATCAAGCGCCTCCCCAGGAAGTGCTCAATTTGCGGCAGCACTTTGGATTGGCCCCCGATGATCTGCTGCTTCTGTATCAGGGAGGGTTAAATCCGGAGCGAGGTTTGGAGGAATGTATCCAGGCGGTGGCCATGCTGCCCAAAACGTTTAAGCTGGTGCTGATTGGAGACGGGCGCTTAAAAGGGTATCTGGAGGAGCTGGTGAATCATCTCCAGCTGGAAGACCGGGTCTTTTTCTTTGGACAAGTCCCCTCTGAACAGCTCCTGTGGTACACCTGCCAGGCCGATGTTGGCCTTGTGGTGTATAAAAACACCTCCTTAAACAATTATTACTCCACGCCCAATAAAATATTTGAGTATCTGCTGGCCGGCATTCCCACCGTTGCGTCCGACCATCCCGGAAAGCGATTGGTGGCCGAGGAGGGAACGGGAGTCTGCGTGGAGGAAACCCCTGAGGGGATCAAGGACGGTATTTTAGATGTGGTGGCCCAAATGGAGATGTATCGGGAGCGCTGCAGGGAGAAGCGGAACCAATATTCTTGGCAGGAGGAGCGGAAAAAGCTGATACGAACTTATCGGCAGTTGGAGGCACTTAAATGAACAAGCTCTTGGTCATTAGCCAGCATTTTCCGCCAGAAATAGGGGCAGCCAGCAATCGCATGGAACAGCTCACTTTGCGTCTTGCTCAGCGGGGCTGGACCCTGTATGTGGTGACAGCGCAGCCCAGTTATCCTGAACCTGCCTTGTATCAGGATGTGTCAGATGAAGGCGAACGGGACAGACTAAGGCAAATGGGAATTCACCTTTTCCGGACACCTTCTGTGGCCCGGCTGCTGTCGGGCAAGGCAGCCCGAGCCGCCAACCAACTGCTGTTTCTCGCTTTCGCCCTGTTGATCAGCTTATGGATCTGCCTGCGCCACAGGGTGGGCATCTGCCTCACCACCTCCCCACCTTTTCCCGTCAATCTGGTGGGCTGGTTTTTAGCCACTTTTTTTCGGGTGAAGTGGGTGATGGAGGTGCGGGATCTGTGGCCCGATTCCCTGCTAGCCGTCACCCGCATCCAGGCTTCCCATCCCCTGTTTAAGCTGCTCAAAAGGTTGGAACGCCTGTTTTATCGCACCGCCCGGCAGGTGGTGGTGGTCACTCAAGCGTTTAAAGAGCAATTGGTTCAATCGGGGGTGCCGGAGCATAAATTGGCTGTTATCACCAACGGCATCCCTGATTGGGTCTGGCCTTATTTAAGGGAAAAGGAAGGGCGAAAAGAAGAATCCAGCCCTTCTCACCTTCATCAGGATCCCCTGGATGAAGCAGAGATGATTCGGGTTGTATATATTGGCAACTTGGGCCTGGCCCAAGGTTTGGAGCAGATCTTAAAGGTGGCCCAATTTTTTGACCGGCAGAACGTTCCAAAGGAAAGGGACAACGGGGATCAGCAACCACCCGGAACAGGCTCGATACATTTCTATTTTGTGGGGGAAGGCTTGGCCAAGCCCCATTTGATGGAGCAGGCCAAGAAAGAGGGCTTAACCAACGTCCATTTTATCCCCGGTCAAACCGATAAAGAAGCCTTGGCCGCCTGGTATCAAAAGGCTCATGTGGGGGTGGTCTGTTTAAAGCCGGATCCGCTTTTTAACACCGTCATCCCCAGCAAAGTGTTTGAATATGGAGCTTGGGGCCTACCCATCCTGTTTATTGGTTCAGGCGAAGGGGCGGAAGTGGTACAAAAGTACGGGTTAGGCTTGCGGGTGGACTATGATACAATAGCAATCATAGAAGGACTTCTTACCCTGTTCCGCCAATTTAGAGAGCGGAACCATTCACAAGTGGAACAGTTTCGAAGGGATTTTTCCTGGGATGTTTTGATTGAGGATTATATCAGTTTGCTGTCCAGGCAGTTATCGGCGAAAGGTATTAAAATAAGGGAGCGTTGAAGATGGAGAAGCTGTGTGTGCTTGGTCTTGGCTACATCGGCTTGCCGACAGCGGTCATGTTTGCCAAGCATGGGATGAAAGTGCATGGAGTGGACGTTAATCCTGTTGTGGTGGAAACGTTACAGAACAGAGCGTTACATATTGAGGAGCCCGGTTTAGGCGAGATGATGGCCGAAGTGATGGATAACGGTCAGCTCACCGTTTCCACGTCGCCGGAAGAGGCGGATGCTTACATCATTGCGGTGCCCACTCCCATTCGAGAAGACCGCACGGCCAATTTAGATTATGTGAAAAGTGCCGGGGAGATGATTGTGCCTTATCTGCGGAAAGGAAATCTGGTGGTGCTGGAATCAACGGTGCCCCCCCGCACCGTGGAAGATGTGCTGATTCCTGTTCTCAGAAAATCGGGTCTTTCCATCGGGGATGAGCTGTACGTTTCCCACTCTCCGGAGCGGGTGATCCCCGGCCAGCTGTTTAAAGAGCTGGTCCAAAATGACCGCATTGTGGGGGGCATCAACGAAGAGTCAGCCCGGCTCACCCAGAAGCTGTATCAAACCTTCGTAAAAGGGAAGATTCACCTCACCGATGCCACCACCGCTGAGATGGTTAAATTGATGGAAAACACCTACCGGGATGTGAATATTGCCTTGGCCAATGAGCTGGCCCGCATTGCGGAGCGCATCGGCTTCAATGTGTGGGAAGCCATTGAGCTGGCCAATTGCCACCCCCGGGTCAACATTCACCGGCCGGGACCGGGAGTGGGGGGCCATTGCATCGCTGTGGATCCCTGGTTTATTGTGGAGCAGGCTCCGGAAGAGGCGCAACTGATCCATCTGTCGCGGCAGATTAATGATGGCACCCCCTACAAAGTGGTTCAGATCGTGGAAGAGCTGGTCAAAGGGGTGGATCACCCCCAGATCGCCCTCTTTGGGCTAGCCTTTAAAGGCAATATTGATGACATGAGAGAAAGTCCGGCTCTGGTGGTGGCCAAAGCATTGCGTCAAAAAGGGTATGCCCTTAAACTGTATGATCCCCATATTCACGAACAGATGCCGGATAAAGTGGACAGTGCGGAAGAAGCCCTTTCCGGCTCCGATCTGATGGTGGTTCTCACCGATCACAGCCAGTTTGCCGAGCTGGATTACAGCCGTCTGCACGGACTGATGCGCCACCACACCATCCTGGATACTCGCCACGTTTTAAATCGGGAAAGCATCGAAAAGGCCGGCTTTACCTATCTGGAGATCGGTTCAACACTGCCGCTAAAAGCCCATGTTTAGGTGTTGTGGGGAGTGAGCAGCATGAAGCGGTTGATTTTGGTTGTAGGTTATTTGCTCAGCCTGTACCTCTTTTGGCCTGGTGTGCAGCACAGACTGTTCCGCTGGGTGCTGGCATCAGGCCAGCCTTTTGAACAGGCCAAGGGGCTGTACCGGTTTATTGTCCGCTTGGGCAAGCATCGTCAGTTTATTGAGCATGTCACTTTAGCCCCCACCCTGACAGAAAATGAAAAACGGGTGCTGAAGGCTCAAGTATGGCGCCATCTGCGGCAGTATCAGAAGGCCTGGGCTGAGCTGGCCTCCGTCCCACCGGGAGATCAGGAGTCCGATGAGCTTCGAGTCAGGACGCTGTACGATCTGCGTCAGGTGGATGAACTGTTAAAACTGAGCAAGGAGATTTCCATTGGCGCTTATCTCACCAATGAACAGCAGCGCAATTTGGTTCTATTTGCCTTTCGTCATCATGGCCCCTTTGAAGCCCGACGGCTGGCAGAACTGTTTGCCGATGGGGAAGTGGAATCATTTTTCTCACAAGCGGTGGGCAAATACCGTCATTTGGAGGAAAGCGCCCACAGTTGGCCCCGCTTTGCTGAACAGTACGGCCAGCGCTTTGATTTAAGCCAGGAGGAACAGATAGAGGCTTGTCTTGCTTGGTTGGGCCAGCTTCCCCCAGAAGAAGGGGAGCTGGGTCTGGTGCTGCTGATGCGCCATGCAGCGCAGGATCAAAAACTGTACGGACAGCTGATCAAGCGCCTTTTTGCCGACAAACATCCCGTCGGTCAAGAATCGAACCTGGGACTGGAAAAGTCTGCCTGGAGCGCCCTAGGGCTGGCTCAAGAAGCTTTGGAAGAGGGGCGTTACCAGTTGGCTCTCCATTTCGCCCTAACCGCTTATCGGGAAGGGGACCGCTCCCCTTTGCTCCGGGATCTTTTGTTACGCAGTTTGGGCCAGGCCAAGCTGAAACGGCATGATCTGCTAGATTTGGAGCGACTGGTGGATGAAGGGTTTATCGATCTTTTGGATGAGAAGGTGCTGCAACTGCTTTCCACCAGCCAAGGCTTGTCCCATTTATACGCCACCCTTGATCCAGCCCGTCTCAACCGGGACAACTTGTTCCGCTTGGCCCAAGCGGCTCAAGGCATGCCTAAAGAGGAAGCAGCTCTCTTCTGGGAAGTGATTGGAGAGCGGCTCTTAAAGCGGGTTCAGCCCCTAGATCTTGATGAGAAAGCGCTGGATCAGCTTTTTCAAGAGGCAAGCCCAAATCCTTCCTTGGTCGCTTATCTCAAGCTGCGTCTCGCTCAAGAGCAGGGGGAAACGCCTGAGGGGAAACGTGAGGCGACCGACCGGGTGTTAAGCCGCTTAAATCGGGAAGAGCGGGTAAAGGCCCTGCTTTTTCTGTCCCAATATCACAGCGATCGCCTGCAATTTAAGACGGCTTTAGTCTGGGCAGAGGAAGCCCATCAGCTGGCTCCCCGCAACATCAGGGTTTTGCGCCGGCTGATTGGCCTTAACCATCGCCTGGGCAATATAAATGAGCGCTTAAGTTACCTGGAATCTTTTCGGGCCTTGTCCGGAACGCTGTTAGGGCGTGAATATGATATCGCCTTGGATGAAGCCCGCCTCTTAAAAACCAAATGGGAGTGGAACCCCTCCGTTGATCCTCTTCCCCTGGAGGGGCGCTCCAACGCCATTTTACATGTTTTAAACAAGTCGCTCCCCGCCGTGAACGGCTATACGGTGCGCAGCACAGAGATTATTACCCACCAGAAGGCAAGGGGACTGGAGCCGGTGGTGGTCACCAAGTTGGGCTGGCCCCCCGCCACTGAAGCCAAAGCCGTGGAGACGGAAGTGGAGATTGGGGGCGTCACCCATTACCGTCTTTATGCGGAAAAGGGGCTGGAGCTGAACAAGGTGCCCATGAGCGAGTATTTCCAGGCTTACGCCGATCAATTAGCCCAGCTCATTCTAAAGGTGAAGCCGCGGGTGATTCACGCCGCTTCCAATTTTCAAAACGCCTTGCCGGCACTTGCGGTGGCTCGCCATATGAAGATCCCCTCCGTATACGAGGTGCGGGGCATGTGGCAAGATACCCAAAGCTCCAAAACCCCCGGTTTTTATCTCTCTGAACGGTATCTCCTTCATCAGGATTATGAGGTTTACTGTTGTCAACTGGCGGACCGGGTGGTGGCCATCAGCGAAAGTTTGCGCCAACATCTGATCCATCTGGGCGTCGATGAAGCTAAAATTGAGGTGGTTCCCAACGGGGTGGATGTGGAACGCTTTGTTCCTCGCGAGAAGGATCAAGAGCTGATGGAACGCTACCAGCTGGAAGGCAAGCCGGTCACGGGCTTTATTGGTTCCGTGACGGAATATGAGGGGTTGGATATTTTACTGCGGGCATTATATCGGCTGAATAAACAGGGGACGGAGCTTAAATGTTTGATCGTGGGCGACGGGCCTGCTCTCAATGATTTAAAACGGCTGGCCAAGGAGCTGGATCTTACTGAGCAGGTGGTTTTTGTGGGGCGGGTCCCCCACGAAGAGGTGGCCCGTTACTACTCGGTTATTGATCTGTTCCCCTTTCCCCGGACCAAAGCCAAAGTGTGTGAGCTGGTCACGCCCCTGAAACCCTATGAGGCGATGGCCATGGGTAAACTGGTCTTGGTGAGTGATATTCCCGCCCTGCGGGAGATGGTGATTGACGGCAAGACAGGCCTTATTTTTGAGGCGGAAAACGATGAGGCTTTGGCAGAGGCCCTTTTGGCTTCCTTTAGCCAGCTGGAGTTAGGGCAGCAAAGCCGGCTCTGGGTTGAAGCGCACCGCGCTTGGCAGAAATTGGTGGAGGCCTATCCTGCCATTTATGAAGCGGCCCAAAAAGCCCAGGCGCTTGAGGCCGCCAGTGTTTCCAAATAAAGGCGGGCAGAATGTTGGTCATAAAGTTGGCCATAACGTTGTAAGAATTTGGGAGTTTGTTTTGCAGCTTTTGGGAGAGGAGTTACCAGGCCAGACATCTCGCCGATGTCTGGCCCGATTTTAAGAAGGGAGAGAGGAAGAGCGAAACAATGGGGAAATACCGATTATTTAAAGCGATAGCCATGGCTGCTTTGCTGGTGGCAGCGTGGATAACGGCCGAGCTATTTGAGGAAGGTTCTGATTTTTTTGGACAAGCTGTTGAAAATGAGGCGGAGGCGCGGACTTCCTCCCAGGAACGGATTGCCGTTTCAGGCAACAATTGGGTGATTAAGGGGCCTAAGGATGGCTATCTAGAAGTGATCGAATCCTCAGGAGGACGCAAATATAAAGGGGACCTACTGCCCGTTGTGAAGGGAGATGGAGTGGCCATGGCCAACCAACTGTCCCTTCACGACTATCTGTTGGGGGTTATCCCCTATGAAATGCCGGCCTCCTGGCAGGAAAATGCCTTAAAGGCTCAGGCGGTGGCGGCTCGCACCTATGTTCATGGCCGCAATTATCGAGTGGTGGATAGTGATGCGGATCAGGTTTACCGGGGGATCTATGAGAGTGCTTATGCGCCACGGGTGCTGGATGCGGTGACGAAAACCAACGGCCAGATGCTCCTTTATAACGGGAAGCCCATACAGGATGCCGTGTACAGCGCAGCCAATGGGGGCCGGCGGGAAGAGTCCCGCTATGCCTTTAATACGGCGGGTCAAGGTCCCAAACTCCCCTATCTGCCAGGTGGGGAAGACCGTTTTTTGCTTAATGGCAAAGCGATCATTCCGGAAGAGTATGGCGTTTCATCAGGGGGTAAATGGCAGCCGTCCCCTGAATACCACTGGGAAAATACGGTGGAGATGGCAAGAATCGAACAGTTGTGGCCTGAAATTGGCAAGTTAAAGTCGATCGAGATTGTGGAAAAAACGCCGTTGGGCCATGGGGTGACCAAGCTGGCCTTAACGGGCTCAGCCAACCCCGATTCTCCCTTGCTCATCACCGGCACCCAATTTCGGCAGCGTTTGGGGGCCACTGTTGTTCGTTCCAATTATATTAAAGAGATTAAGATTTTGCCGGAATCAAAGAAGGTCAAGATAGTAGGCGGTGGCTACGGTCACCGGGCCGGCCTGTCCCAATGGGGTGCCGCCGGTTTGGCCAACTTGGGGGTCAAGTATGAAGCGATCTTAGGTCACTATTATCCTGGCACCACTTTAAAAAAGATGGTGGATGACCAAAAACAGACCGTCACCGTTAATCTGAAAGCAGGTGCCAGTCAAAAAGAGTGGTTGATTCGTCCCTCACACACCACTCAACTGGTGGATGGCTCCGGAAAGAAAATACATACCTTAAATGGTGGCCAAACATACGTGATCACGTTGCCGGAAACTAAACAGCCTGCCCCCGTGGCGCCAAGTAATCGGCTAAGTGGCCAAAACCGGTATGAAACGGCCGTTTCCATCAGCTGGCAGTGGGAGAAGGCCGATGTGGTGATCTTGGCCCGGGGCGATCAGTTTGCCGACGCTTTGGCTGGCGTCCCCCTGGCTTATCGTCACAAAGCGCCCGTCCTACTTACGGAGCCGAAGCGCCTGCCCCATGTCGTGCAGGAGGAGCTTAAAAGGCTGAAGGCCTCCAAAGTGCTGCTGTTAGGTGGAGAAGAGGCGATCCATGCTGCCGTTGAAGAGCAGCTTAAACAGCTGGGTTTAAACGTGGAGCGCATCAAGGGGGCCAACCGTTTTGAAACTGCGGCGGAGATTGCCCGACAGGTGGGCGCACGATCCGGTCAGGCCGTTTTGGTCAATGGCTTAGACTTTCCGGATGCCTTCAGTGTGGCTGCCTATGCGGCCCGACACGGCTATCCTATTGTGCTGGCCGAACAGGATAAATTGCCCGAGGCCACCAGTCAGGTTATTAATGCTTTAAACATCGGACGCATGTTTATCATCGGCGGTGAAGTGGCGATCGGCGATGCCGTGGATCAAGCCCTGGCACAAGAGCTGAACATCAAGGTGGAGCGGATAAAGGGGGATAACCGTTATCTAACCAATCTGGAAGTGATCAAGCGGTTGGGCGGTTTGAATGAAACAGCCTATGTGGCGACGGGACAGCATTTTGCCGATGCGTTGACGGGCTCAGCCCTGGCAGCCCGCAAGGAAACGGGAATCGTGTTGACGAGCGCCAATATGCCCCCTCAATTGGAAAGCTATCTTTCTACCACATCTGTGAAAGAACTGTGGGTGCTAGGTGGCACTCAAGCTGTCTCAGATGAAGTGGCCAGTCGGCTGCAGCGTTTAATCAAGCACTGACTGGCCTCTTTTGGCCAACTGGATTCTGCTATTTCTTTCCGTTTATGCCATTTTCTATTAAACTAGTAAACGAGATGCATGAGATAATGGGAGATTAAGGGACCATTGATCTATTAAGATGTATCTACTAAAGGGAAGGGAGAGGGGAGAATGGTTGTCAAGGTGAAAAAATGGCTGATCGTGCTGTTAACATTTAGTTTGGTTGTCTCCCTTTTGGCACCGGGCACCACATTGGCTTCCGGCAGTTTACAAACCGCCGCTAACCAAGTGGAAGCCGATGAAACCGGTGAAGCCGGTGTGGTCGCGGAAACGGATGCGCGACAGGATGGGGAACAAGGGACAGGCAATAAAGAGTCAGGCAGTAAAGAAAAAGCGACTCAGGACGAAAAGGGTGCTGAGGTAGAGAAAGGCGCGAAAGAAAAACAGACGGATCAAGTCGACAAGGGTAAACAGGCCGACGGTGGCCAAGCGGTCAAAAAGGCTGGCTCTAAAGAGGCTAGCTCCAATTCTAAAACGGAATCTTCCCTTCAGGAGGAGGGACCAAGCTCAGAAGATGAGTTTGATGAGCCAGTGCAAGAACAAGCGGCTGGCCAAGAGGAAAACGTTGAAACCCCAGCCCGGGTGATGGCCGCTACCGCCTCATTTAAGGCGAGTGACCGCTATTTCATCGTCACCGAAGAAGCGCTCCCGGTCTATGTAAAAAGTGGGTCCGGTTTGGTTCAGGTGGGCTTGTTGCTGCAAGATCAGGTTTACCCTCGGGTAAGGGATTACGGCAATTGGCATGAGATCACCTGGGGAGACCGTCTAGCCTATGTTCGGAAAGCGGGAACAGCGCCCCATTCCGGCCAGGGACTCAAAAATGTAAGTCAGAGTCAACCCGCCAGCGCCAGAGCGTTGACGGCCAAAGTGGACCTGCCCGTTTATGACAACACATCAGGCCGCCTGATTCCTTATGCCACGGTACTGAAAGGTCAAGCCATCGGCATGATTCGGGAGTATGGCCCCAACTGGTATCAGGTGGAGGCAGCGGGCCGCATCGGCTACGTGGCCAAGCGAGACGTTACCGTTGCCTTCCAGGCTAAGGACCGCTATTTCCAGGTGGTGGGCAAGGAGATTCCTGTTTATGACAACAGCACGGGCCGCCTGGTGGAAATCGGCACGTTAAAACCCAACGAAATTTACGTGCGTGTCAGGGATTACGGCAATTGGCACGAAATTCAATTTGGCGCTCAACTGGCCTATGTGCGCAAAGCAGACACGGTACCGGTCAGTTCCCGACCCAAAAGTGAAAATCGGGGGCAATATGGAACGGCCACCCGAACGGTAACGGCCACCAAGGACCTTGAAGTTTATGATAACTCCACGGGCAAGCTGGTTCCTTATGCCACTTTAAAAGCGGGTAAACGTCTGAAAGCGTTTGGCAATTACGGGGCCAACTGGATCCGGGTGGAGGCGGCCGGCCGGATCGGTTATGTGCGTTCCTCTGAAGCCCAGCTCTCCTTTATGACCGGTGATCGCTATTTTCAGGCCGCCCGGGACGGCGTGATGGTCTACTCCAAAGGTCCTGACGGATTGGTTCCTGTTGTGGAGCTGGTCAAGGGACAGGTGTATCCCCGCGTGCGGGACTATGGCAACTGGCATGAGGTGAGATTAGGGAGCGGACTGGGTTATGTGCGCAAAAGCGAGACCCAGCCGGTAGTGGGTGCCAGTGTAAAAAATTTAAACAACAACCGCTACAAACCCAGCAAGACTTATGTAACCAGCGTGGATGCTGTAGAAGTGTATGACAACTCTTCCGGACGCCTTGTCCCTTATGCCAAACTTTTGCCGGGTAAGACCTACCCGGTGGTGGGCTCCTATGGGTCCAATTGGTACCGGGTATTGGTGGCCGACCGCGTCGGCTATGTGCGTAAAAAAGAGGTGCGTGTGGGAGAATGGAAATATGTGGCCTCGGCCCAGCTAGCCGTTTACCGCAGTTTTGACGAGCTGGCCGACTACCGCAAACATCTTACCTTCTATAATCCCAACTATAAGCGCTACTATACGTTAACGATGGGCGATTACGTGCAGGTGCTTGAACAGCATCGCTATGCCACCAAAATTAGAACCACCAACAACGTGGAAGGCTGGGTGCACACTGAATATCTGGTAGACCAGCTGAATAATGTCTGGTGGCGGGTGAAGGAAGAGCGGACCTTGCGTTCCGGCCCTGGCACACGCTTCGCCAGCTTGGGCACGGTTCCGGCTGGCAGCAAGGTTAAAGTATTGGCGTACCAGCTGGGACAGGATAACCAGTACAAGCACTGGTACCAGATTGAGACCGCTTCCGGACAGCGGGGCTGGATCTGGGGCGCTCAAAACAGCAACAATACCGGGGCCAACATTGTTCGTTATGAGTTTGAAAAAGAAGGTAAAGTGGTGGACTATATCACACCGTTTACGCCGCTTAACACCAAATCTAGTGCAACGGCTCAACAGATCAACCGTTTCATTGACAGCAACACGACTGGAAAAACCATCATGACGGGTATGGGAGCCGCCTTCATCAAGGCGGGCCAATTGACGGGGCTTAACCCCATTTACCTGATGGCCCACGCCGCCCATGAAACAGGCTGGGGGCGTTCCGTCATCGTGCGGGATAAATATAATTTTTACGGCATTGGCGCCATCGATTCCAATCCCTATGAAGGGGCTTACGGCTATGACAATCCTGAAGATGGCATCATTGCCGGCGCCATGTGGATTAAGCGCAACTACATTGATCATCCCACTTACCAACAAAAAACACTGGACAACATGCGAAATAATAATCAGAGCCATCAATATGCCACCGATGAAGCGTGGCACGTGAAAATTGTAGAGATTGCCCAGCGCTTTTTCCGGTTTATCAAAGGGAACTAAGAGGTGATTCCATGGGCCAGCAAGCCTTAAGGCGCTGGTTAATCAACCGCATCTACGGGGAACGTCTGCTGGACTACGGCACGTTTGCCGGCTCACTGGGAAGTGAGCTGGCTGCTGCCGGCAAACAGGTCACCCTGTGGATGGACCCGGACAGGCTGGAGGAAACATGTGGGGAGGCGCCCGCCGAAGAGGCGGCAGACCGCTTACACGTTTACGGGGGCGCCTTATCCCCTTTGTTTTATGATGATGATTATTTTCATACCATCATCTTTAATCCGGCTGATGGGTGGCCTTTGGACGGCTCTTTATTCCCCTTGGTTCAGGAGTGGGAGCGTCTTTTGGCTCCCAACGGGCGCCTGCTTCTGATCTGTCCCACGGATCAGGCCCTGGAAAGGCAAACTGACCCGGGCGGATTGACGAAGCAGGTGATCACTTATTTCACTTTGCTTAGGGAAGTGGAACAGCGCTTTTACTTAAAAGAGATCGAAATGAGGCAAGGTTATTTTCGAGCGGTGGCCATAAAACGTTATCGGGAGCGAAGCCGGTTAACGGCTGAGGAGTGGCTCCGCCTGATGGAATTAGGCTTGTTTAAAGGCTCCATCAGCGCTTTGCAGGAAGAGCTGCAGCAGAAAGAGCGGGAATTGCACGATCTGCGCAAGGAGAAGGATGAGCTAAAAGAGCGGGTGGCTCAGTATGAATCTTCATTCTTGGGCAGAGCGGCTCGCTGGCTCAATCAAAACGATCCAGGTAAGCAAAAACCAGGCAAACTCCAAAAGGAGGCCCGCTCTTCTCAGCACAGCGAGAACCGTTTGACTGAAAACCACAGGGAGCACCGCTCAGCTGATAAGCCGTCCCTGGAGGTTGTCCCAGCGCAGCCGGCTAGCAACAGGGCAACGCCCGAGAAGGACACCCTTATCACACCGGCGATGGTGACCCGGACACCTCTTAATCAAGAGGGCAAGCGGGAAGCGCTGGTGGACAAGGCCTGGCACCGCTATTTGCAGCGATTACGGCGGCTAAATCCCCACCGGTGGGTGATGATTTTATCCAGCCCCACCTATTTTCAGACCAGTCTCCATAGCCGGCCCTTGCAACTGGCTGCGGCCCTTCACGCTGAACAGATACCGGTGGTGCTTATCTGTGAGCAACACAGCGCAGAGTCACCCCTTATTCCTGCTCATTCAGGCTCCACCTCGTTTGAGCTTCCCCGAGATCTGTTTGAGCGAAAAGCGCATACATGGCTTTCCCCTGAGGTGGGAGCCAGGGAAAAAGTGCTGGTGATCACCCAGCCCGATTGGCTGGCGGTTAAACTGCTGCATATGGCCAAAATGAAAGGGTGGCGCACCGTCTATGATGCGGCGGTCGACTGGGAAGCGTTATCCCGCTGGGAGCAACTCCCTTTCTATTCCTCGGAGGCGGAACATTACCTTCTTCATCATGCTGATTTGGTCACCACCGTTACACCCGCCTTACAGGAAAAGATCCGGTCGTTTCGCCGGGACGGTGCGGTGCTGGTCGTTCCCAATGGCTGCGGTGTAGAAAAGGGGTTTGCTGAGACGCAGCCAACCTCCCCGACGGCCCAAAAAACAAAAAAAGAGCAGGTGCTGATCGGCTACTGGGGTCCCCTTGGGCCGCCGTGGCTCGATTGGAAAACCCTTTTTTCCGTGGCCAGAAAGCGTCCCCACTGGCGTTTTGAATTGCTGGAGGCCCCCCTTCAGTTGGGAGGGGCATGGAGTTGGGGCAACGCCTATATACATTCAATAAGAGATAGATTGCAACGGGCGGATTGGCCCTCCAACATTACCGTTTACCGCAAACGGAGTGATCGGGAAGGGTTGAAATTGGTCACCCGTTGGCAAGGGGCTTTTTATCCCTTTGGGGACCGCATGCTGGCCCGGGGATGCGATCTGCCTTCTCTCAAACAGTTGTTGTCCATGGGCATTCCCGTGGTCTCTTTGGGATCTGATCCCGCAAGCGCCACTTTTGGTCACGCTATCGTCCACGATGAGGCAGAAGCGCTGGCCACGCTGGAACGTCTCATTTGTAGTGAGACAACAAACCATTTTAAAAATGGATCAACAAACCATGTTAGCGGTTCAACAAACGATGCTGCAACGACGCTGAGCGGTTCATCAAACCAGGCCGATGCCATGCTCCAAAAGTTGGAGAATTCCCCTTCGCCCTGGACACCTTATCTTGAGGAGATGTGGAAGCGCTTGCAACCTTCCTTATCCATCTGGAACTTTTTCTCAAAGGGGGAGGGGGAAGGATGAGGCTGCTGGTTATCTACCGTTACTTGATTTTGGGAGGAGTGACCACCCAGTTAGCCAACCGCCTTCGCTATTTAGAAGACAAGGTGGAAACCCATTTTGCCTATTTCAAAGATTATGGCGGACGCTCCGCCTTCGGTGGCTATCCCCATGTGCATCTCTTTCATTCGCACCAAGAACTGGCCCGGTTTATCCGGGATGAGTCCTTTGATTTGGTGGCCGTGATCGATACGCCGGAGGCTTACCAAGCATTGGCAGAGGCGGAGTATACCGGCCCTGTGTTGCATGAAGTGCATACCACGACGCAGCAGGTGAGCTATCTTGGCCAGCTCGATCTGGAAAAAATTGAGGCGTTCCTGGTTCCATCCCACTATGTGGCCCAGCACCTAAAAAACCTTTGGCCGGAACTCGACAAGCCGTGCCATGTGGTCCCCAACTGCTTGGATACAGCCCATTTTGCGCCTGTGGCCCTTGGGGAGGATGTGGAATCAGAATTAGTCCGAAAGATCATATTATGGGTAGGTAAACTGGACCAGCATAAAAATTGGCCCCTCTTTTTGGAAGTGGCCCAACAGGTGATCCAACGGGGCTATGATTGTCAGTTCTGGATGGTGGGTGGGGAGACGGCCAAGCCACAAACGGTGCTGGAGCTTTTGGCAGCGGCTGAACAGCGGGGCCTGCTGGGGCGACTCCACTGGTTTTCCCGGGTAGAGTACCACTTGATGCCCAAGGTGTACAGCATGGCCGGGGCCAGCGGCGGCCTAAGCTTAAGCACTTCTCGCAATGAATCCTTTGGCATGACGGTCCTGGAGTCACTGGCTTGCGGCTGTCCTCCCCTGGCGCCTGATGTGGGAGCCTTAGGGGAAGTGTTAGATGGGGAATTGGCCGCCTGTCTCTATTCATCAGCTCAGGCTGAGGCCATTGCCGATAGAGCCATTCAGTTGTTGGATGACGAGGACTTGCGTCACAGAATCATACAAGCCGGTCAAGCCAAAATTAAGGGGCGATACAGCATTGACGCGGCGGCAGAGCAGTACTATCGTACATTGTTACAGATTGTTCATTGACACCCATCTGCACATCCAGGATAATTAAACTTTAGGGAGTTTTTAAGATGTCCCGGGAGTGAGGAATCAACCGATGACACCCTTTAGTACCAGCCGGAGCCACCGTTTGATGATTATTGCAGTGGATTTAGCACTAATCCTGGTGGCCTATGTAGCAGCCTTCTATATTCGTTATCAAGGTTTTCCAGAGCGGAACTGGGACTCCTTTGTCAATCTTCTGCCCTGGATTTTACTGATCGGCTTATTTTTTGTCACTGTGTATGAACTGTATGAACTGCGGAGAAAGACCACCTCCGATATGGTGTCGGCTGTTTTTATCTCCGTCACGTTTATGGCCTTTATCACCATGGCCGCCTCTTTCCTGTTCCGGGAGTTTGCTTTGCCCCGCTCCATCATTATAATGGCCACCTTGTTTACCATGGCCTTGTTTGTCTTGTGGAAGCGCATTTATCAGTCCATCGTTCAGGAGAAAACGACCGGCCAGGTGCTGGTGATCGGGGATAATGAGGAAACGCAAAAAATTGTGACCCAATTGAAGCATCCCTTGTTCAAAGGGACCAAAATTCGGCATGTGCAGGCCAATACGGATCTGGATAAAGTGGATGAGCTTCTCTCTCGGGTGGACTGCGTAGTGCTTTGCCCCCAGATTCCTAAGGAGCGCAAGTCAGCCATTATTTATCAGGCGATGAAACAGGAGAAAGAAGTGTACGTCGTTCCCAGCCTGTACGAACTGCTCATGTCGGGGGCATCCATTGCCTCTTTTGATGACACCATGGTGATGGCGGTCCGTCCCTTCGGCCTAAGCTGGGACCAGAGGCTGATCAAGCGTCTATTTGATGTGGTTGTCTCAGGCATCGCCATTGTGTTGCTTTCGCCCCTCTTTTTGCTGATCAGCCTGCTCATTAAACTGGAAGAGCCTCATGGAAGCATCATTTACCGGCAAAAACGGCTGGGATTGCACAACAAGGAGTTTACCATCTATAAGTTTCGCTCCATGGTTGAAGGGGCGGAGACGCTTACGGGACCGGTTTTGGCTGAGGAGAATGATCCCCGCATCACTCGGGTGGGTCGCTTTATCAGAAAAACCCGCTTGGATGAGTTGCCCCAGCTATTTAATGTGTTTAAAGGAGACATGTCGCTGGTGGGTCCCCGCCCTGAACGGGAGTTTTTTATCCGGCAGCTGTCCAAGCAGTATATCACATACGCGTATCGCAATACGGTTAAACCTGGCATGACCGGCTTTGCCCAGATCATGGGCAAATACAGCACCGATGTGGAAGATAAGTTAAGGTACGACCTGTATTATATTCGCAATTATTCCTTCTGGTTAGACATCATTATTATTTTGCGCACCTTTATCGTCTTGATGGATAAAGAAAAAGCGGAAGGGACCAAGCTGCCCACTCCAAACGTTTCTGCGGCAGGGCTGGGTTCCCAACCTAAAAAAAAATCACACTCCGACGATCTTTTCCTCAACATTTAATTCGCTGGGCGGTAAAAGTGAAGGGGCCAGAGAAACCGGATGGTTAAGCTTTAGAGCGTTTGATGGCACTTTAGCGAGCGAAGTTAAGCTGGCCACTTACCATCAGAAAGGCAGAAAGTGAGTGCCGTCCCCGCCCACCCGCAAAGAGGGATGTGTTGTGGCCAATGTTGTGGTGACAGGAGGAGCAGGCTTTATCGGCTCCCATGTGGTGAAACGTTTGCTGGACGGAGGGCACCAGGTCTGGGTGTTGGATAACTTGTCCACAGGCAAAAAAGAGCGGCTTTCCGGGGAGGCCCATCTGATTCAGCTTGATCTGACGGTGGCAGACTTACATCCTGTTTTTGAACGGATTCGGCCAGAAGTGGTCATCCATTTGGCCGCTCAGACGGATGTCAATCGCTCGGTGGCCGATCCAACCCAGGATGCCCACGTGAATATCCTGGCCACCATCAAGCTGATCCAAACAGGCGTATGTTATGGTTTAAAACATTTTATTTTTGCTTCGTCTGCCGCCGTATACGGTGAGGTGCAAGCGGTTCCGGTGCTGGAGACGGCTCCCCTCAAGCCGATCTCGCCCTATGGGCTCTCCAAACGGACCGCGGAGGCCTACATCGAACTGTTGACCAAGCAGCATGATGTGGTGTACACCATATTTAGATTGGCCAATGTATACGGGCCTGGCCAAGAAGCTTCCCCTGAATCAGGGGTGATCACCCTCTTTTTTGAGAAAATCAGAGCAGGCTCATCCCCCGTTGTGTACGGCGATGGAAACCAAACCCGCGATTTCATTTATGTTCGGGATGTGGCAGAAGGTTTTTATCAAGGGGTGATTCAGCCCCGGCAAGGGGTGTTTCATTTAAGCACCGGAGAGGAGACCAGTATCAACCAGTTGTTGCATATATTGGGAAAGTTAAGCGGCCGCACCGTCCAGCCTGTCTATCAGCGGGAAAGACCGGGGGATATTCGGCGCAGTGCACTGGCCAACGCTAAAATGAAAGAGGCATTCAATTGGCAGCCAAAATATTCTTTACAAGACGGTCTGCAAGAAATGCTGGAAATAAGATATAATCAAACAAGGTGATTCACATATGAGCAGAAAAGAGAAAGTTAAACAAGAAAAGAAACGACGTATGGGCAAATTAAAGCGCTTCCTTCTGTTTGCTTTCCTGTTTGTGGTGGTCACATGCCTGGCCTATACCGGCTATGTGGGAGCCAAAATGTATTTGGCCTGGGAGCAAATTCAAAGCGACACCGAGACCGACTCCATCCAGGACGCCAGAGGGGAACAGGCTAAAGTGCCGCGCAAAACCAACGAGCCTTTCACCGTCTTGCTCATGGGCATTGATGACCAGGGGGCGCCTCACATGAAGGGGCGAACCGACGTGTTGATGGTGGCGGTGGTCAATCCTGAAACGAAAAAAGTATCGCTGCTCTCCATTCCCAGGGATACGTATGTGACCATTTCCGGAACAGGACGGAAGGATAAAATTAATCACGCCCACAGTCTGTATGGACGAGAAACGGCAATTGCCACTGTGGAAGACTTTTTAGATATTGAGATTGACTATTATATGGCGGTCAATTTTGATGGCTTTCGGGACTTTATCAATGTGCTTGGGGGTCTAAAGATCAACGCGGAAAAAGATATGTACCATCATTATAAAAAGGATAATATTGTCATTAATATTAAAAAAGGTGAGACCGTTCTGAATGGGGATGAGGCCTTGTACTACGTTCGCTTCCGCAAAGATGCGGAAGGGGATTTTGGCCGCAACCGCCGTCAGCAACAGGTGATTAAGGCGGTCTTGGATCAAACCCTCACCATGCGCAACGTTACCAAAGTGGGGGAAATGATTGAGGTAATCGGCGACAACTTCCGGACCGATATCCCGGCCAACCAGCTGTTTAACATGGTGCGCCATTTTGCCACGCTGTCTGGAGATGATGTGGAAAGCTTAACCCTGACCGGCACACCGGGAACATTAAATAACACGTCCTATGTATTTGTGGATGAGGCGGAGCAGAAGCGGGTTCAGCAAGAACTAAAGGCACGGCTTAATCCTGAACCGGTCACCCATTTGGAACAGGCCAGCGAGAGTCAAGCTGCAGATCAGTATTGAGGTCAATACTGATCTTTTTTTATTTCTGGGGTTCGTCTTTATAAATGAGGTCTCCCAAGGAAATTTTTGCCTGTCCGTTGGTTAAGTTGATCAGCCACGCTTCATCCTCCTTTTCACTGCCCAAAGGGGAAAAGAGGGTGATGGTGACCGTGTCCAGATAAGCGATGTTGGCAATGGTTCGCCCTCTATTCCGGATCGACTTTTCCACCTGATTTAACCAGGTATAGTCGATGGTCACATCCAGCTTTCGGTGAAGCGTCCGTCGAACGATGCCAGCGGCCTTAATCCCTTCGGCAGCGGCCTGACCGTAGGCACGGACCAATCCTCCGGCCCCCAGCTTGCTTCCTCCGAAATAGCGGCCCCCGACGGCGACCGTATCCTTAAGCGCGTGTTTTTTAAGTACTTCCAGGATGGGTCTTCCCGCCGTTCCGCTGGGCTCCCCGTCATCATCCGCTTTCTGCTGATTGCCACCGGGCCCTGTCACATAGGCTAAACAATGGTGGGTGGCTTCCCGATGCCTGGCTTTGATTTGCTCCAAAAAAGCCTGCGCTTCCTCTGGTGATGCCGCTCGGGAAAGGTAAGCGATAAAGCGGGACCGCTCAATCACCAGTTCCGCTTCTGCTGTTTTGGCCACAGTGAGATAGCTTTTATCCATAGTGCGCCTCCATCTGCAGGGTTGCCTTGTCTTGTCACTCACGATAAAATAGTCATATCTATCATACCATAAGAGGCATCGTTGAGCATGAAGGGTCACAAGACCCAGCGTTTGATCGATCGACAGCAGGATGAGGAGAGAAACGGGCATGGAGGAGAGCAGAAACAAACAGAAAAAGTGGCTGCTGGGGAGTGCTTTGGTAGCAATTATTTTGATTTTTGCGGCAATCTCCTTTTGGGACGGGTCGTCAGATCGCGCTGCACCACAAGGAAGGGAGAACAGCGTCACTGGCACCAGCGAGACCGATGAACAGATCGCCATGGAAGCGACGGAGGAGGCAACCCCATTTAATGAGGGGCAAGCTTTCGATGCAGGGGCGGAGAATGATTCGGCTGAAGCGGATGAGAAGCCTGATCCGGATGCCTTTTTTGCCCACTTTCCCTTTGCCCCTTCCTATGAAGAGCATGATGAGTGGATCATCAAGTGGAATGAGGGTTATGCCCAGCCTCAGGCCGATCGGTTTGAGATTTTAGAAGTGGACCCTAAGCGCAAGTTGATGCTGATCCGCCTCGACGAAGGAGTGGAAGCCAAAGAGTGGTACCACATTTGGGCCCAGCGGCAAGATATCGATTTTATTCGGCCCAATCAACGGGTAGAGATTAAAAATCAAAAGGGAGTACAAAGTCCCTTTGTGGGCATTCCCGATTATTTGCAGCAAATCAATGCCGAAGAGGGCTGGGAAGAGGTGGACGGCAATGATGACGTGATCATTGCCGTGTTGGATACGGGCATCGACTTAAATCATCCGCTGCTGAAGCCCTTTATCGTGGAAGGGGCTTATCTCATTTTTGAATATGATCAGGATGCCAAAGAGACCAAGAAGCGCCTGCCTCATGATGATAACGGCCACGGTACCCGGGTGGCTGGCGTGATCGCCGCAGCGGAGAATCAGTGGGGTTACCAGGGCGTGATGCGTCGAGCCAAATTGATGCCCATCAAGGTGATTAAGGCCAATGGAGAAGGGACCGAATTTGACGTGGCCCAAGGCATTTTTTACGCCGTGGATCACGGTGCCGACATAGTTCTGCTTTCCGCCGGATTTCCCTTCAATTCAGAAACCATGCGGGAGGCGGTCACCTACGCCGAGGAGCATGACGTGCTGGTGATTGCCGCCAGCGGCAATTCGGAAGTGAGGGACATATCCAACCAGATTAACTATCCGGCTGCCTACCCCACGGTTTTGGCTGTGGGGGCCGTTAATGAACAGGATCAACATGAAAGCTATTCCAACTACGGGCCTGAACTGGATGTGGTGGCGCCCGGCCGGGTCTACACCACCGATGTGGGCGGCGGTTTTACGGTGGATGAGGGGACCTCTTTTGCGGCTCCTCAAGTGGCCGGCTTAGCCGCTTTAATTATGAAAAAATATCCCCACCTTACCCCTCAGGAGGTGCGTCACCACATTCGAGCAACAGCGCAAGATGTGGGGCCGGAGGGTTGGGATGAATGGACGGGGTATGGCCGAATTGATGTCGGCCGAGCCTTAACGACGGAGCCGGTGAAAGACATGTATCTGGATAACGATCACTTTGATCGGGCGGCTCCCTTGCCCATTGAAACGGTTCTTTCCGCAGAAATCAGGAATAAAGAGGATCAAGATGTGTATTATATCGAGGCCCCTTATCCCGGAACCATCCACCTGGATATCTATCTCCATGTGGGCAAATATGACGGGGTGGACATTGTTTTTTACCCCCTGGGCAATGAGGATGAGGCCCAAACCTTTTCCGTTCAAAAAGAAGAGC